>JAFZZR010000019.1 GCA_017615635.1 Lentisphaeria bacterium | reverse complement strand
ACCTCCTGATTTCTGTTTCATGTTCGGCCTAATGTAGCATAAGGGCGGATTTTTTACCATGTCTTTTTACAGAAATAATATATCTGATTGCGTAAATCCGGTGTTTCGACGCTCAAAAAAACGCGGACGGTTTTCCGTTTTCGCTTGACTTTTCCCCCGAAACGGAGTATCTTACGCACTCTGAAAGCGGTAAAATTTGTGGCAGGAGCAAGGTTATGAGCGGACCGGCATTGGGCATCGATCTGGGCGGAACAAAAATCTATGCGGTGGTCACCGATGAAAACCATCATGTGCTCTCCGAGGCTAAAACGGATACCGACTCCGGTGCGCCGCCGGAAAAGATCATAGACGATATTCTGGAGCTGGGCCGGACCGCGCTCCGGGAGCTGGATCTGGACCTGCGCAAGATCAGTCACATAGGCGTAGCGGTTCCCTCGCCGGTGGATCCGGAGACGGGGGACTGTCATTACGCCAACAATCTGGGCTGGCGCGATATCTCGCTCCGGGAGCTTTTTCGGAAAAAACTCGGGCAGGAAGTATATCTGGGCAACGACGGCAATCTTGGCATTCTGGCGGAATACACCTGCGGAGCCGCCAAGGGCGCACGGTCGGCGGTGGGACTCTACGTAGGCACCGGACTGGGCGGCGGGATCGTGGCCAACGGACGCCTCCATACGGGATACCGCGGACTGGCCGGCGAATTCGGACACATGATCATCCGTCAGGGCGGACGGCGCTGCGGCTGCGGACGCCGGGGCTGTGCGGAAGCGTACTGCAGCAAGATCGCCTTTGTGAAAGCCATCCGGAAGGCCGTATACAAGCGCGGCGTCCGGACTCTGCTGCCGCCCGACAAATTCAACCGCAATACGAAAAACATCAAAAGCAAGCATCTGGCCCGTGCCTACCTGGCCGGTGATCCCGCAGTGTGCTCCGCCATCAACCGGGGCGCGTACATGCTGGGCGTGACGGCGGCCAACGCGGCGGGGCTGATCGCGCCGGAATGCATCGTGCTGGGCGGAGGCGTCATCTCCGCACTGGGGAAGGAAATGCTGCCCGTCTTCCGCGCCGGATTCGAAGAACATCTGGTGGGGATCGATCCATCCATCATCAAAATCGTATTTTCCTCCCTGGGCGATGCCGCCGTGGCCGTGGGCGCCACGATCCTCGCCCGCAAAAAAGGAGACGTATGATGAACCGTGCGGGGAAGACGGAGGAAATCCGGCCGGAAAGCAGCGTGCTGGCGGTCATGGATCTGGGGGCGCACTCCGCGAGGATGCTGATCGCCGAATGCTCGCGCGCCGGGAAGATCCGGATTCTGGAGGACTTCGATGTCTCCGTGCCGCTGGGAGCCAACGTGTTTCAGACGGGCGCCGTGAGCGCGTCGTCGATCCGGATCCTCTGTGACGTGTTCCGCGGATTCCGTCAGAAGATGGCGGAGTACGGGGTGAGCCGCTACCGGGCCATTGCCACCAGCGCGGTCCGGGAAGCGTCCAATGCGGAGATCCTGCTGGAGCGGATCCATCACGAAACGGGCATGGAGATCCGCATTTATGAGGGTGCGGACGAGGCTCGGCTCAACTATATCTCCGTCCGTAACGTTCTCCCCGCGGGGAACCGTTTTTACCGGACGAGGTCCATGATGGTGGATATCGGCACGGGTGCCTGTCAGATCAGCGTCTGCGAAAAGGGGGCCATGGCGTTCACGGAGACGCTGAAGCTGGGCACGCTCCGGGTGCTGGAACTGCTGCCGGGCGCCATCTCCATTACGGCGCTCCGCGAATATCTGGCGCCGGTGATCGACAACGCTTTCGGCGAGCTGAACCACTCGGGGATCGACCTGAAATGCGACCAGATCCTGGCCATGGGCTCCTCGGTGCGAACCCTCATCCGGATCCTCCGGGAAAATGCGGGCCGTTCGGTCTCTTCGCGTCTGCAGAAAATTACCCGGTCCGAATACGGCGCCATGCGTGAAGGTCTTTCCTCCCTTTCCATGGAGCAGATCAGCGCCCGGTTCGCCATTCCGCGGGATCAGGCGGAAGCCGTCATGCCCTGCGCCATCATTCTGGACGATCTGTTCCGGATCACGGGCGCCTCCGAGCTGCTGGTACCTATGGTCTCCCTGAAACAGGGACTCATGTTCGATTTCTCCCACGAGATCATGACGGGGACCGACCGGTTCGAGCGACAGACTCTGGAACTGGCGGAACGGACCGCGCTCCGGTATCACTGCGATGAAACCTATTTCCGCCTGACCACGAGGTTTGCGGAACTGCTCTTCACCCGGCTGGCTCCGCTCCACGGACTGGGTCAGCGTCCGCTTCTCCTGCTGAAGATCGCGGCGATCCTCCACAAGAGCGGACTTTTCATCAACAATCAGGCGTACCACAAGCATTCCGCCTACATCATTGCGTCCACCGAGATCCCCGGTCTTTCCCGCGAGGAACGGATCATCGCCGCCTTCACGGCCCGCTATCACCGGAAGACCATTCCCCTGAAGCAGCACACGGATTTTCAGGCTCTGTCCGCTTCCGCCAGGGATGAAGTCCGCAAGCTCTCCGCCATGCTCCGCATCGCCTGTCTTCTCGCCGCCCGCGGACTGGATCCCGCGAGGATCCGGATCCGGCTGGAACGGGAACGGCTTCTGATCCTTTCGGACGAGTCGCGCCCGTTCCCGGTGAAGTCGTCGGTGATCCGGGCGGATCTGGATTTCGTCGCCCAGGTGTTTGCCGTACAGACGGTGCTGCAATAAAAAACAGGGAGGATACGATCATGTCGGCTTCCGGAAAGAAAAAAAATCCGGAGCGGTTCATCAACCGGGACGTCAGCTGGGTCTCCTTCAATTCCCGTGTGCTCATGGAGGCGCGGGATCCCGGCACGCCCCTGCTGGAACGGCTGAAATTCATTTCCATCGTCAGCAGCAATCTGGATGAATTCTTCATGGTCCGGATCGCCGGCATCGCCCGGCAGGATCCGGATACCCCGCAGCACGGTCACGATTCCTGCGCCTATCTTCCCGGACAGCTTCTGGCCCGGCTGGACCGGGACATCCGGCATCTGACCACCCGTCAGTACGGGACATTGAACAAAACGATCCTTCCGGAACTCCGGCGGCACGGGATCGCCCTTTTGAGCTGGGAGGAACTGACTCCTTCCATGCGGGAACAGGCATCCTCGCTCTTCCGCCACGAGATCCTTCCGGTTCTGACGCCTGTGGCGGTGGATCCCTCCCATCCCTTCCCCCAGGTCCCCAACCTGGCGCTGGAACTGCTGATACGGCTCCGCCGGAACGGCACCGAACGGTTTGCCGTGCTGGAGGTGCCTGCGCTGATTCCCCGGTTTCTCCGCCTGGAGCCCCCGCCGGGCTCCGAAAACGGGACGGAATACTTTGTGGCGGCGGAAGAGGTCGTGGCGGAGAATCTTTCCGAACTGTTTCTTGGATGCGAGATCCGCGAATGCTCCCCCTTCCGCGTCACGAGGGATATGGACCTCTCCATCGACGGCGAATCCGTGGCCGACCTGCTGACGGAAATGGAGCTGGAACTCCAGAAGACGACCCGGCGGACCATCGTCCGGCTGGAAACGGCGTCAGGCATGTCCGCCGCGTCCCGCCGATGGCTGATCCGGCAGCTCGGCATCTCCGGGAAACAGGTCTTCGTGATCCCGGGATATCTCAATCTCAAGAACATGATGCAGATCGCCGCCCTGCCCGGACACCCGGAGCTGAAGGACGTGCCCATGCCGCCCCTGCCCTCCCCGAAAACGCCGCGGGACAAAAGCATGTTCGCCTGCATCCGGGACAACGGACCTTTTCTGCTCCATCATCCCTACGAATCGTTCGACCCCGTGCTCCGGCTTCTGGAGGAGGCCGCGGACGATCCCGACGTGCTGGCCGTGAAGCAGACGCTCTACCGCGTCAGCCGCAACTCGCCGGTTGTGGCCGCTCTTGTACGGGCGGCACGGAACGGAAAACAGGTATCGGTCCTCTTCGAGATCAAGGCGAGATTCGACGAGGAAAACAACATCCGGGGCGCCCGCGAACTGGCCGAGGCCGGAGCCCACGTGGTGTATGGAATCGCCGGACTGAAGGTCCATTGTAAGGCGCTGCTGATCGTGCGCCGGGAGCCCGCGGGGATCCGCCGGTACGTTCATTTGAGCACGGGCAACTACAACGAAAAGACGGCCCGTCAGTACACGGATCTGGGATATTTTTCCGACGACGAACTGCTGGCACGGGACACCGCCTCCCTTTTCAACGTCATCACCGGGTTTTCCGATCCGCCCGTCTGGTCCCGGCTTCTGGTCTCGCCCTTTACGATCCGCGAACGGCTGCTGGGCATGATCGACCGGGAACGCGCCCTCTCCGCCCCCGGCAATCCGGGCCGCATCACCATGAAACTGAATGCGATCATCGACAGCGAAGTCATCGAACATCTCTACCGCGCCGCCGAAGCCGGAGTCCGCGTGGAGCTCATCGTCCGCGGGATCTGCGGCGTGAATCCCCACGCGCTGCCGCCGGAGGCCCGGGGACGGATCCGGATCGTCAGCATTCTGGACCGTTTTCTGGAGCATGCGCGGATCTACCGGTTCGCAAACAACGGAAATCCCGAATACTTCATCGGGAGCTCCGACGCCATGCCCCGCAATCTGAAGAGACGCATCGAGATCCTCTTTCCCATTGCCGAACCGGAACTCCGGAAAAATCTGGACCTCATCCTGTCCGCCGAGCTTTCCGACCGGCGCAAGGGACGCCGCATGATCGCAGGAAACCGCTATTCATCAACGCTTTCCACACGAAAATTCGAGGAGACGCGCAGCCAGTACGTCATCTACGAACACTTCCGCAAACTTCATAAAGAGGCGGCAAAACGATCTGCCGTCCCCGCCGGACGCCTTACCGTCTACCGCGAGGAGACCGATCGCGGTACAAACGCCGGAGAGTGAACGGATCATGGCGCCACGGCATGCGGATATGGAAATAAAAGCGGCAGAAGAAACTCACGCAAAGGGTGTTTCCGCATTCCTCCGGACGACCCGGGGAAGGATCCTCTTTCTCTCGCTGCTGGGACTTCTGCTGATCCTCTCCGCCGTCGTCGCCATGCGGTGCGGGGTTTTCCCCCTCACCTTCCGGGAGATACTGGCCGCACTGACGGGCGGCGGCGATCCCACAGTTTCGCAGATCGTGTTCCGACTGCGCCTGCCCCGCGTGCTTTTGGGCATTCTGACGGGGAGCGCTCTGGCGGTTTCGGGCGGGGCCCTTCAGGGCGTCATGCGGAATCCGCTGGCTTCGCCGGGTCTCCTCGGCGTGTCGGCAGGAGCGGGTCTGGCCGGTACGGTCATTCTGATTTTCCTGCCCGGATGGGAAGCGCTTCTGCTGCCCGCCGCTTTTGCCGGCGCCATCCTTTCCGCCGGTCTTGTCTGTCTGCTGGCCATGGATAGAAATATGGATCCCGTCCGCCTGATCCTCTCCGGCGCCGCCGTCTCCGCCCTGCTGGCCGCCGTGACCACCATGCTGATGCTGGCCCGTCCGGACAGGGCGGGGAACGTGTTGGACTTCATGACCGGATCGCTGGCAATGAAGGACTTCCGTCATATACGCCAGATCGCGCCCTATCTCCCCTTCGGCTTCCTCACCGCCTTCCTCGCCGCCGGACGCCTCAACATCCTGGCCCTGGGCGACGATACTGCCTCTTCTCTGGGCATTTCCGTCCGGGGGACGAGACTTCTGACGACGGCCGCCGCCGCTCTGCTGGCCGCCTCCGCCGTCAGCGCCGCCGGACTTCTCGGATTCGCAGGGCTGGCCGCCCCTCATGTGGTTCGGATGAGCATCGGTCCGGACAACCGCTTTCTTCTTCCGGGCGCCGCACTGACGGGCGCCGTCATGGTTGTCCTCTGCGACGCCGCCGGGCGGGTGCTCCTGGCCCCTTCAGAGATTCCCGCCGGAGTGATCCTGGCCCTGCTGGGCGCGCCCTTCTTTCTTTGGATTTTAAGGAGATGCACCCCATGATCATCGAAGCCGAAAGCATCTCCGCCGGATACAACCGCCGGAGCCCCGTTCTCCGGTCCGTCTCCCTCTCCGCGGAAAGCGGCGACGCTCTGGCCCTGCTGGGGCCCAACGGATCCGGAAAATCCACGCTTCTCAAGGTATTGGGAGGACTTCTCCCCATCCGGAGCGGATCGGTCCGGATCGACGGCACGCCCATCCACCGCATACCTCCAAAAGAGAGGGCCCGGATCCTGGCGTTCCTCCCGCAGGATCCCGTTCTGCCCGGCGGGATCACGGTGGAAGAGCTGGTACGAACAGGTCGGTTCCCCTGCCGGAACACCCCCTTTTCCGCCTTCTCGAAAGAAGATGAAGCCGCAGTCACCGAGGCGCTGGAAAAAACGGGCATGAGCTCTTTCCGGAAAAGACTCCTTTCCTCGCTTTCCGGCGGCGAACGACGCAAGGCGCGGATCGCCATGACATTGGCACAGAAACCGAAGATCCTTCTGCTGGACGAACCTACGGCGTTTCTGTATCCCGCCGTTTCTTTGAACGTCGCCGGACTCATTCACAAGCTGGCAAAGGAAAACGGGCTGACCGTCATCACCGTACTCCACGATCTCAACCTGGCGGCCAGGTTCTGCTCCAAAGCCGCCTTTCTGCGGTCCGGAAACATTCTGAAAACCGGAACCATTCCCGAAGTCATGACCCCGGAGACCGTGAAGCTGACCTTCGACCTGGATGTCCGGATCATGGAAGGCCCAGGAGGAACCCCCTTCTGCATGCCCCTGTGAGGCCCCCCGGGTAAGGTTTTTTCTTAGTGTTCCCTGTGGTTGGGGGAATTCTAGGAGTACTAGGAGTACTAGGAATACTAGGAGGAGGCCCCCCGGGTAAGGTTTTTTCTTAGTGTTCCCTGTGGTTGGGGGAATTCTAGGAGTACTAGGAGTACTAGGAGGACTAGGAGTACTAGGAGGAGGCCCCCGGGGTAAGGCTTTTTCCCCAGTATTCCTAGTATTCCTAGTATTCCTAGTGTTCCTAGTTTTTTTCGAGGAAAAAAAGTCTTTTCTCTTTGATTTTTTCTTGCAAAGTGCTATGTTACGCGGAACTTCAGGAGATTTTCATGAGTCCATTGACCTCGCCAAACGGCAATGTCCGGTGCCTGCTGACCTTTCGCAAGTCGGAAACCATTTACGATCTTACTTTTTATTTCGCGCATACATTTTTGTCAAAGGGAGACCGGACGATCGATCAGATGATTCAGGCGGCCCGCAGCGGCAAACAGAATATCGCGGAAGGTTGTGCCGCTGCGATCACCTCCCTGGAAACAGCCATCAAGCTGGTCAATGTGGCAAAGGCGAGTCTACTGGAGTTAAGGCTGGATTATGAGGATTTTCTGCGGGTACGCAATCTGCGGCAATGGGAAAAAGATTCCGTGGAAGTTCACGCTCTACGGAAGAAAACAGTCGATAAGACCGTTCCCGACTCCTGGTTTGTGGAACTGGCGAAAACCCGTCCGGCCGGCACAGTGGCAAATATGGCGATCGTTCTGCTTCATCAGGAAGATTTTCTGCTGCAGGCACAACTGAATGGCCTGGAGAAAAAGTTCCTGTCACAGGGCGGCTTCCGGGAACGGCTTTTCTCCGCCAGACTGAAAAGCCGAAAGCCGGATAGTGACCACCGGTAAGCTAACGGTCTGAGGGAGAAAGCCCTGTTTTTGGGGGTGCTCTAGGAATACTAAAAGTACTAGGAGGAGGCCCCCGGGGTAAGGGTTTTTCCTAGTGTTCCCTGTGGTTGGGGGATTTCTAGGAGTACTAGGAGTACTAGGAGTACTAGGAGGAGGCCCCCGGGGTAAGGGTTTTTCCTAGTATTCCTAGTTTTCCTAGTATTCCTAGTATTCCTAGTTCCCCTAGTTCCCCCAGTTTCCCCAGTTTCCCGCGCCCCTTTTTTCGGGAAAAAAAAGCCCCGGATTTCTCCGGGGCGAGCATAATCACAATCTGTTAAACAGTAGGGTGGATTATTGCAGGGTGAAGTCCATCGTGTCGTTCACGGTGGTGGTACCGCAGCTGCCAGTGATGCTGACATCGCTGACCCAGCTGGCCGTGCCGGGACGGGAGACGGAGGAGTCGATGCGGAGGTACGCACCCTTCTTGTCGTGGTTCCAGCCAGAGCCAAAGTTATTGTTGTGGCCGTCAGCTACGAGAGCGGAGGAGGGAGAGTCGGTGGCCAGGAGGATACCGTCTCCCTGCGTGCCGGTGAAGTAGACGTAGGAGAAGGTGCCACTGCTCAGAGCAGCGCCAACGCCATTGGGAGCGACGGTGGAGGAGGGGCAGACGAAGGTCTTGGTCTCGTCGAGAGTGGTCTCACGGATGACTTCGAAATGACCGGCGGACCTCGCACCGTGATCCTTAGTGTTGCCGCCAAGAGTGGCTCCAAGGTTAGCTTTGAGTTTGTCGCCACCAGAGACGTACGGCAGACGCTTGTAGTCGTTGTCGTACATGGTGCAGGCGGTCCCGATCTGTTTCAGATTGTTGGTGCAGTTAGCCTGTTTGCCAGTCTCTTTGACGGCGCCCAGAGCGGGGAGAAGCATGCCGGCGAGGATCGCGATGATGGCGATGACGACCAGAAGCTCGATCAGTGTGAAACTCTTGTCTTCACGTTTCATTGTGTGTTTTCTCCGTGTTGTTTTGTTGATTGTGATTGTGATTATCGGATGCTTTACGTATAATTATACTCCATTTTTTCGGAGAAGCAACAGGAAAAATAAAAAAAATTCGAATTTTTTCGGATTTTCCCGGATTTTTCCTGTTTTCTACGACTCTTTTTCTCCTTTCCGGCTGCGCCAGACCCGGTGGGTCACGCTTTTTCCCTGGGCCAGCCACTGCATTTCGAACTCTGTCCGGATATCCGACACGTCCGAGAGCGCCGCTGGATCCGCGGGTTCGAAAAGGCCGGAAGTTTCCACATTTTTCGAGGCGGCGTTCAAATAGGGCACGTCGTCGGTGGAGAAATGGAAGATGCCGCCGGGCTTGAGCACGCGGCAGATCTGGGCCATGAAGTCGGAACTGAGCAGACGGTGTCCCTTGTGCTTGAATTTGGGCCAGGGATCGGGACAGAGGATGTGGAGACGGTCCAGGCAGGAATCGGGCAGGACGATGGAGAGCAGATGCCGTGCCTCGACACGCAGGAAATAGAGATTGTCCAGCAGTCCGCCGTCTTCCGAGCCCGCCATGGATTTCCGGACGACCTTCCGCAGCCGTCCCAGCATGACGTCGGCAGCCAGCACGACGCGGTCGGGAAAGCGGGAAGCGAGAGCCACGGCGAAATCCCCCTTTCCGCAGCCGAGATCCAGCTCGACGGTCCGGTCCTGCAGGCCCGGCAGGAAGTCATCCAGCAGAACGTAGCGGTCGTTCAGGATGAAGAATCCGGAATCGGGGATGGGGGTTTTCTTAGCCATGATGCTGCCTGCGCTTGCCGCCCCGGTCAGACGGAAATGGGGAGGTTGGTTTCAGGATCCACCAGCTTGAAATCCTCGATATGGATGGAGGGATCGGCCCGGAACTGCAGATCTTTTCCGTATTCCTTCTCCAGCTCCTGAAGAAGCGCGGCGTCGTCGTTGCGGAGCCGGGCGAGCACAGTGGGATTCATGATGACACGAAGAGCGCCGCGGCGTCCGCGCCGGCGTTTGAGAGTCTCCTTGAGAGCCCGCTGGATCTCCACGGACATGCTGATGGCGCTCTTGACGTGTCCGGATCCGCCGCAGTAGGGGCAGAGGTCGTAGACGGCGTCCTTGACGCTCTCGTGTTCCCGCTGGCGGGTAAGTTCCATAAGTCCGAAGCGGCTGATGGGCAGGACTTTGGTCCGTGCCTTGTCGTTCCGGAGAAACTTCTGCATAGCCCGGTAGACGGTATCCCTGTCCTTCTGGCTGTTCATGTCGATAAAGTCGATGACGATCTGTCCGCCGATGTTGCGGAGACGCATCTGCCTTGCGATCTCCTCGGCGGCCTCCAGATTGGTGGCCAGGATCATTTCGGGCGCCTCTTTGCCGTTCCGGCTCTTGCCGGAGTTGACGTCCACGGCGATCAGCGCCTCGGTTTCGTCGATGCAGAGATAGCCGCCGCCGGGCAGATCGGCGATCCGGTTGAAGATGCCGGCCACCTGATCCGTGACTTTGTAGCGGTCGAAAACGGGTTCGGCGCGGTTGTGAAGGATCAGCTTGGTCTGGAAATCGCTCCCCACGAATTTCGCCAGCGCCTCCTTGAGAAACGCGTGCTTTTCGGAGTCGTCTACAATGATCTCATCGATCTCGTCCGTCAGAAGATCCCGGACGGTCCGCTCCAGCAGCGTGGGCTCGGGACAGACCAGGGCCGGCGCCTTCGGCTGTTCCAGACAGGTCTCCACCTTTTCCCAGATCTCCAGAAGCATGTCCAGGTCACGGCGGAAGAAGACGGCCTTGCGCCCCTCCCCCACCGTACGGCAGATCAGCCCCATGGAATCGGGCAGATCCAGTCCGGAAAGGATCTTGCGGAGCCGGTCACGCTCCTTGCGGTCTTCGATCCGGGAGGAGAGTCCGATATGCCGGGAATAGGGAAGCAGGACCAGATAGCGTCCGGCAATGGTGATGTTGGTGGTGACGCGGGCGCCTTTGGTGCCGATGGGGCCCTTGGTGACCTGGACCAGCAGTTCGGAACCGGCGGGAAAGAGTTTCGGGATATCGTCGGTGCGGACCTTCCCGCTATGGAGTTTTTCCTCGATCTCTTTCAGACGCATGGCCTTGTCGGCGCGTCCGATGAGACTCCGGATCTTTTTCGCGAAGGTGCTCAGGACCTTCTTCTTTTTGGGCTCTTCCTCCTCCGCCTTCCGCACGTCCTCCAGAATATCGTAGGAGGCGGGAAGCATGTCCTTGTAATGCAGGAACGCATTCTTCTCGGCGCCGATATCCACGAAGGCGGCCTCCAGAGAGGGCTCCAGACGGACGATCCGCCCAAGATAAATGGATCCGGCCACGATTTCGTCCGAGGGACGCTCCAGCGCGTACTCCTCCAGACGGCCGTCGCAAAGGAGAGCCGATCGTGTTTCCAGCTCTTCGCAGTTGAGAATGATCTGTTTTCTCTGCTTCTTCTCCGCCTTGACGGGAGGAGGAGAGGTCGTTTTTTTCCGGCGGTCGGAAGCTGCGGACTCCTTCGTTCCGGCATCCGCCGCATGCTCTTTTTCTCTTGTCTTTTTCGTTCTCATAAGTCAGAATCGTTCTTTCTTTCCGAATCTTGCGCCGCGGTTCAGGACGGCAAATCATCCCGCCCGTTCAAAAGGACTTCACCCACCGCAATGCGGCTGCCGTTGAGAAAGTCCGCGACAGGCATTTCCTTTTTTCCTTCGGGCAGGATCCGTTCCACCACCAGGGATCCCTTACCGCAGCTGATCATCATTTTGTTGTTGGAATACGCGATGAATTTTCCCGGCACCGCATCCGGCGACTCCCAGGAAGTCCAGGAAGCCCGCATGATCTTGACATTGACCACCCGGTTCTTCCGGGAAAAACGGAAGGACATGGAAGGCCACGAGTGGTAGGCCCGGACTTTCCGCGCCAGCGCCACGGCGTCCTCCCGCCAGTCCACCGCACCGTCGGACTTGCGGATCTTCACCGCCACCGAAACGCCCTCTTCCCCCTGCGGAACGGCCGTGACCTCTCCGGCATCCAGACGCAGAAGACAGGATTCGATCTTCTCCGCGGCCAGCGCCGAAAGCGTCCGTTCCAGCTCATCCGCCGTCATTTCCGGAGGAACGGGACAGCGGTGCATCTCGTAGACGGGCCCCGTATCCAGCCCTTTCTCCATCCGCATGAAACTGACGCCGCTTACCTCATCCCCGTTCAGGACGGCAGTAACGATGGGCGAGGCGCCCCGGTATCGCGGAAGCAGCGAGGCGTGGACATTGAAACAGCCCAGGCGCGGCAGGGAGAGCAGCTCCTCCTTGAGCAGCTGTCCGAAGGACACCACCACCACTACGTCCGGCGACGCTTTCCGGACCGTATCCAGAAACTCCGGCGTGTTCACCGACTTCGTGCGGAGACAGGCCAGCCCCATTTCATCCGCGCGGCGTCCCAGCGGCGTGGGCGTCAGCTGACGGTGCCTTCCCGCCTCCCGGTCCGGCTGCGTGGCCAGACCCGTCACACGGATCCGAGGAGACGACACAAGGGCCTCCAGGACCGGAACGGCGAAGATTCCGGAGCCGAGGAAAAAGACGTTAAGCGGTTCAGTCCGCGCCATGTGGAGTGCCTCCGATAGGTGGTATTGACCGGGTTGGGTCAAACCGGGACTATACAATAGCACGGTTTTTCTCTTTTTCCAGTATTCAAAGGAGGAAACCGGAAAAAACGCACGTCGAAGCGAACCCCGGCGTTATTCCTGTTTGCCCTTCTCGATCGCTTCGAATCTGGCTTTGTCGGAGAGCGAAACATGGCCTTCGACACGGCCGTTGTCCAGAGGATCGGCCACCCGTTTTTCCAGGTCGCGGAACAGGCGGTAGATATCGATGATCCCGCCGGCTCCGAACCAGAACGTGGAGAAAAAGGCCACGATCCCGGGAATGAGAAGAGTGGTGATGAAGAAGTATTTGCCCCACCATTCCACCTTCCACGGAGAGATCAGATTCCATACCACCACCAGCACGAAGGCAAGAATGAACTTGTAGACGATACTGTAGAAGAACACGCCCCACGCGATGCAGCGGTCGCCCAGCGTATACTCCGGCGTGATCCCGATCAGTTTGGAGAACATGTTCCGGAGAGTCCATTTCTCGCGGGTCTTGTTTTCCCCGTCCGTATTGTAGATGCCGCGGTGGAGCATGCGGTCCAGGTTGAACGGGACCTTCTGGGTGGCGTAGGAGACCGCACAGAAGATGAGGAAGGTGATGATCATGGTGAGCATGTAGAGCTCGTAGGAATTGATGGGGAACTTCACCGGATCCATTTTCCAGATTACGATCGGATTCAGCGGTTTGGATACGACTTCCAGAAAATGCCCCAATCCTTCCGCCCAGCCCATCTTGTCCAGCCACGGATACACGATGTCCGCCCAGTTGCGCTGCACGAAAATGCTGCCGAACGCCAGGAGCATGCCGGACAGCACGGAGGCGAAGGCGCCCGCCGAATTTCCGAACCGGCTGTAAAGGCCGAAGATCATCACGGGTCCGCACCCGCCCATCCACATCATGCACATGATCGTGGAATACAGATTGATGTAATCCAGCTGGGACATGAAGAAGCTGCCGAAGACGAAGAAAATGCCCACGCCGATGGAGATCAGGCGGATCACCAGGATATGCTGTTTCGGCGTAAGTCCGTTGGGACAGAAAGGCAATACCACGTCCTGCGTGATGGTCAGACTGGCCGAATAAATGCGCGAATCGTCCGTGGAGATCATGGCCAGGATCAGAAGCAGACAGAACATGCCGAGCAGACCCGAAGGCAGGATCTTTCTCATGCTCACCGCCATCATCTGCTGATGATAGAGCGTCCGATACTCCTGGAACTTCGCATTGCCCCGCGCCTCCGCGTCCCGGATGAGCTGCGACTCGGCCGCGACTCCGGGATTGGCCGCCAGAACCTCCTCGACTTCATACTGCTTGAACGCCTCATGCGCGGCGTCCAGAGTCGGCGTATCCAGATTTTTGTCCTGGGAAAGCGGCCTGTCCGTGCCGATCTGATGCTTCTGTTCCGGAACAGCCGCTATCCGCCGGTTGAAGTCCTCACGGTTCTGCTGCTTCACCAGCTGTTCCGCGATGTGGCCGCTTACTTCCGTCCGGATCTCCTTGCCCTTGCCGGAGAAGTTCGTATGGTTCATGATCGCGATGATCCCGATGGCGATCAGCACGTAGAGCAGACTGTTCAGCGCGCCGCGCCAGGTCCCCAGCAGTCCGGCCATCTTCTGCTCATGAGGCGATTTTGCCGCCGTCGTATAGCCCGCGCCGATCCAGCTGGCACGGTGAATGACGGTCGTAACGATGGTCAGGATCACCATGAAGATATTGAAATCGCGCAGCTGGCCGATGTCGTACGGGTTCAGAAAACTTTCGCCCTGTACCCGGTCCATCATCACCGGCACCATTTCGCTGTTCCAGCTGAACTTGTACAGAATGAAGATCACGAAAATCACCATCAGCGGGAACAGGATCATTCCCTGACAGGCGTCCGTGATGAGGATCGAGAGCGTTCCGCCGAAACAGATCAGCGAAATGGCGATGGTCAGACAGATCAAAACGATCAGGACAAACGTGGAAACCTGCCAGCCGAAAATGTTCACCGTGTGGGGCAGACCCAGAAAATAGATGAAAAAGCGGGCCGCGATCGCAGGCATGATCATGTTCGTCAGCATTTCGGATAACGAGCGCAGAGCCGAAGCGAATATGCGGAACGGACGGTTGTACCGCATTTCCAGGAACTGTCCCAGACTCATGGCCTTCGTTTCCCGGAACCGGTAATGGCAGTACCCGAACAGACTCATCACCACGCCGAGAGGCAGCAGGATATTGTTCCAGAATACCAGTGCAAACCCTGTCTTGTAATGCACTTCCACATACGCGACCAGTCCGAGGATGGAAAGTGCATTCGCCACGTCTCCCATACTGAGTACATAGCGGCCAGCCACACGGCCCGCACACAGAAAATCCGCCACTCCCTTGATGTAACGCCGTGAATAAAGTCCCACTGCCACGATAGCCGCCGTCGGTATGATCACGATCAGCCAGTCAATAATGCCCATCTTCGCCTCTTCCGCTGTGTTTTACGTTGTACCGCCATCGGGACCGGCTCAATACCCGGATCAAGAGCAAAAACCGGACCCGCAGGGAGTTATAAGGAACCGGCCGCTTTCTCCGGAACGGAAAAAAGAGCCGATGAAAGGGTACAGTAGCACCGTTCCGCCGTTTTTCAAGTCCGTTTTACGCAACTTTTACCGCGCATCCGGCACCAGCGCGTGCAATTCCTTTTTCAGATCCTCGTACGGAAGAGCACGGGGAAGGAGCCCGCGTTCCGCGCAGATCGACGCCGCGATACCCGCCGCTTCGCCGGTCATGGCCGCGGCCGGTATCACCCGGAAGATCTCCCAGGCGTATCCTTCGGCGCCCATGCACCGTCCGGCGGCCAGAAGGCCGTCCAGCTTTCTCGGGATCAGGGACTCGTAGGGCGCTTCCCATCCTGCATCGGGATGATACCAGTTCGCCGCGGTCCCGATGACGTGTTCGAAGTGTTTGCCGACGTCGGATTCCGTGATCGTGTAACAGGCATCGATCCGGGCGATCTTCCGGATCTGCGGCATGGCCGGCAGATGCACCGGATAATTCTTCACCCGTTCCTCCCGGGAGAGCTTGTCATACCGGGCCCGCATCATCTGCCATCCCCGCCGGACGAATTCCGTGACCTTCCGTCCGTCGTACGGCGGTTCCACGGCAAACTCCTTCGTATGCTTGCCGAAGTCCTGGATGTGCAGCGAATCGGTGAAATGGAAGAACGAAGGATCGGACGCCATCTCCATCATCCACGGGGTATTGAAGTTGGCTTCGGAAAGCACTTCCGCGCCCGCAAGCTTCGCCGCCAGGGCGCAGCCCGTGGCGTCCACAAAGCATTTTCCCAAAATCCGGGTCAGACCGGAAAGATTCGCCGCGTCCACGGACGTTATCCGGTCATTTTCCGCCGATGCGTTCACGATCTGGGTGTCAAGCCACAGATCCACCCCCGCTTCCGCCAGCATCTTATCCAGTGTCAGGGTGAATCCCGCCGGGGAGAAACAGCACTGATAACGGGTCCCCGCAATGCCCGGATTGCCGCCTTCCGGTCCGCCCCACCGTGCCGGTACCTCGAAAGGGCCGTACTCCACGCACCGTTTGAGCATCTCCTCGGACAGTCCGAATGTGATCTGCTTCCCGTATCCGTCGCACAGCGGCAGATAGATGTAGATCAGGCCGGATGTGGCCAGACCGCCCAGCAGACACTGTTTTTCAATGAGAACGGTTTTCGCTCCCCGTCTCGCGGCGGCCACCGCAGCCGCAACTCCGGCCACGCCTGCCCCGCAGACGACGACGTCATAATGAACTTCTTTCATGATATATTACCTTGTTTTCGGTTGATGATCTTTCATTTCTGTGCGAAGCAGGAACCAGGCGGGTGCGCAGCTCCAGGCGTGGCATTCGCTCCTGCATAATCCGGGCTTTTCGGGAAAGGTGGTGCTGCCGTTTTTCAGCATCTCCTCCCAGGGTGCGTAATGCGCACGCAGCTCTTCCGGAGTCCCGTACTTTTCAATGGCGGAAAGAAGATAGAAGGAAAAGTAGAGGGACATGGGTTTCAGTTCGGGGTCGGCGCAGATCTCCCGCAGGAATCCGGCCCGTTCCGGTTCCGGCACGGCTCCGAACAGTACGGCCAGCGTGTTGGCATGAAGACTGAGCCAGTCCGGTCTGCCCGGAGAATCCAGATAGCGTTTCTTCTCCGAATCATAGCACTGCCTGTTGACGGCGGAGAGCGTTCTCTCCGCCCGTGTCCGGAGGACCTCCGCGAAAGCACTGTTTCCGACGAGCGTTTCCAGTTCGGCAGACCGGATGCAGGCTTCGGCGTAAAACAGATTCAGGATCGTCTCCGGCACGTCTTCGCCGCGGTCGGAACAGCCGGACGGCCAACCGGATACCCAGTCGGTATAATGCCAGCCGGGAAGAGGTCCGATGAGACCGCCGGGGAGCCGGGCACGCTCGAAAGCGTTGAGCATGGTCTCGACATGGGGGAGCAGTTCGCGGACCAGCGTTTCGTCCTTGAAACAATGGTAATGATCGTGAAGCATGAGGGCCCAGATCAGGGAATATTCCGGGATGACCTGCTTGAAAACCGAAGGATAGCGAGACTGCGTCAGCCCGGTGCTCAGCTGGGAGGCCGCAATGGACTTCAGCGCATGCCGTCCCAGCTCGTCTTTTCCCGAAACCGCATAGGAGACCAGCGCCTCGATCCGGGAATCGCCCGCATACTGAAGCTGCTCATAGTACGGGCAGTCCTCGAAATGTTCATGCGAACAGCATTCAAGAGTATGACACGCCACGCGGTAGATCTCTTCCAGTACGGGATCCTCCGGCGCACGGAACTCCCGGAACGGTCCCAGCGGATAGGTGATGAAGGAAAGTTCCAGCTCCACGTCCGTCAGCGGCCCGGTCAGGTCAAAATCCAGCTCCAGATAACGCCCGGTCCGATACCAGAACGACTCGTACCGCCAGGCATCCCCCGCAAACCGAAGTCTGTCCGCATACCCCTTCTGTCCCAGTGTTCCGGGATACCGGTGCACCTTGTGCCCCTGTTCGTCGAAGAGTGTTTCGGAATAGGCCAGACGGCAGGCCCCGCGTCCTCCCGAGCCGGAAAAACGGACCATGAAGGTCTGGTTGCGTCCCAGATCCAGGAGCACGGTGTGACGGCCGGCGGGACAGCTCCCCGTCAGACGCCCGGCCCGGATCGAGAGCGATTCCGGCCCTTCCAGGATCTCCGCAACGGGCGAGAACGTCTCCTTCATCTGCTTCAACGTGCGTTTCATCAGGTTCCACGGCGTATCCGGATCCGTCTGGTATGCATCGCGGAACTCCGCATTGCCGAGGACGAAGGGGCTGATCCATTCGCCTTCCGGAACCGGCACGGTACACCAGTCGGCGCGATACTTCGAAAAATCGACTTCATCCATAGGCGGCGCAGGGATCCGGGCTCCGCCCTTCCAGGCGTCTTTCCAGGGAATGGGACGGCGTCCGGGATCCGCAAAGGTGAGCCAGTCTCCGGGCAGTTCCATGCGTTCCGGTCCGGCGTATCCGGCGACCATGAAGCCGCCGCCCGCATGCATTTCGGCCCAGGGCGCCGCGCTCCAGCGCCAGGCCTCGCTCCAGACGACGACCTCCGCCGCGAATATATGGTCTCCGGCGGTCAGTTCGCCCTCATATTCATCATAGAAACAGTGATCGAGATCGCCGCGCAGGGGGCCGCGTCCCAGCAGTTTCCCGTCCAGATAGAAATTGAACCGGTTGTCCGCCGAGACCGCCAGATGGTAGTGCGCCTCATCCGTGCAGGAGACCGTCTTCCGGAAAAGCGTGTATCCCGCCTCGTGCTCCGCACGCGCCGGATGCCAGGCCCAGACCGGACGGGCGGCAAACAGTTTCTCGTCGGTATGGTTCATCATGGCTCCTGCTCCCATCCGTAGCATCCGTTCCACAAATCGGAGGGCGAGACCGCCGCGAACGGTGTTTTCCGGGTGTACGGAACCATTTCGTTCCACAGTTCGTTCAACCCGATCTCCGCCATGCAGGTGGAATAATCGCCCGCGCCGTAGTAGAGACGGATCGTATCGCCTTCCATGACCGCACCGCAGGGGAAAATCACGTTTTCCCGCCAGAACAGATCCATGTTTCCGGTTTCGTAGTCCGTCTCCGGAACCAGCAGCGGCTTCTCCGTCATGGCCAGAATTTTGAACGGATCCTTCCGATCCAGCAGGACCGCGCCGCAGGTATAGCGTGAACGCCATCGGGCGCCGTTGGGATAAACGGTCTCCCGTGCCGGATCGTCATCCACCGAGTGAAAAAACAGCAGGAAGCCCTTTTCCGTTTCAAGCGGAGGAGCCGCCGCGCCGATCTTGAAGGTAGCGAAGGGAACATCTTCCACGCCCAGAAGGAGTTCCGCCTCGCCCCAGTGGATCAGATCGGGTGAATACGAGGCCCAGATGTCGTACTGGCTCCGTCTCGTGACGGGCCGTTCCAGCCGCCAGTACTGTCCGTTGATCTTATACGGACACAGCACCATGTTCCGCTGTGCGGGAATGCCGAGACAGACGACCTCGAAATCATCTCCGCCCTTCCATTCCGCAAAGCCGGGCCGTTCCCCGTGCATGGAATTGAAGCAGAAACTCAAGTACAGCTTGTCCTCCAGCACGGTCAGGCGGGCGTCGTTCACCCAGCCGAGCTCCTTCCCCCGCCAGTGAAACGAGATCGGCTTTTCGTGCGCCTTCCAGTGGAGTCCGTCTTCGCTTTCCGCCAGACCGGACCCGGAAACGATGAGCCCCTTGTTGCGGTCGTTCTCCCGGAACGTATCGTACCGGAACGCCATATAATAACGTCCGCGGAACTTTGCCACGCCGGCATTGAACGCCAGATTGCAGGGAAACGGAACATCCGCGGCGGTCAGCAGAGGATTGCCCGCATACCGCCGGACGGCCGGCGAGCTCGTCAGGAGCCCGACTGGATTTTTCGGGGAGAACGGATTGACGAATGTTTTCATGGTTGGGAACACTTCTTTATTTGGCTCATTTGTACTGGATCAGCTTCAGCTTGCTGGCATCCATCCCGCCGGCGATGCCCGGAGAGAATTCCAGCCAGTAGGGAGCACTCTTTCTGCCCACGTAGTTGTTGTCGAAAACGACGAACCCGAACCGGGCGGGCCGTCCGCCCAGCTCCGCAAAGGGGAACGCCGCTTCGTAGAAGGTCTGGCCGTCCTTCCGCGTCACGTTGACGGGGAACTGTTTTACGCCGCTGTCCTTACCGAGGTATTTGACGGCGAGGGGTCCCGCGGAGGTGAGAGCGAAGCCGTAATTCAGGTGCGGGACAGGGGGAGGATCGGCGAGGCCGCGCAGTTCGGGCGGGAGGAAGTCACCGGACGCGAAAGCGATCTGGAGTGAGTCGTCGCGGCAGATGTCGGTTCCGGAAAAGCGCTGAAGATGAACGGGATCGTCCACCTCGGCGGCGATGTAGAAATTTTCGTCGTCATAGGCGGTCCAGAATTTTGCGGAAACGTTGTGGCCGTCGGGATTGAAGGAGGACTTGAAGTAGCTGAGTTCAGGCTGGAGGGCGGACTGCGGGCGTATATGTTCGGGATATTGGAGAGAGCCCGGAGTCAATCCTTCGAGCCAGTCGCCGGAGCCGTCGGGCCGGAAAGGTTTTTTGAGGCGCGGGACGAGGAAAGCGTCCTGTCGGATCCTGAAGAGAGAGGCATTTCCGGAATCGGGAACGAAGCGGCAGGTATCCGAGGCCGTATTGACGGTGAAGGAGGAGACGCGGCCCGGGGGGAGCGTTATTTTTCCGAAGCCTTGGAGTTCACCGGTCCGTGCGGTATCCGTAAGATTGCGGAGGAAAAGCTTTGCCCGTCCGTCGCCGACGGCATAGCCGGCGCCTTTGAACTCGGGAACGCAACGTGCGAACGCATTTCGGACATCCGAAGCCAATGTTTCGGGAGGGGCGTCCAAAGAGAGGTATATGGGAGCGGTGCCGATGTGGAGAGTCTGCGTTCCGGGGTCCAGGAGGGTTTTACGGCCGTACATGCTGGTGAGTTCGGCCGGTGAGGGGAGGGAGAGAGTGAGTTCCTCCTCTTTTGCGATGTTCCAGAGGGCGAGAAGCGTTTTTCCATCGGGCCGTGAGAAGACGCATGCGTAAAAGTTCTCCAGGGAAAACAGTTTGGGGGAATGAGCGAACGCCAGGAGGGAAGCCGCGGTGATGTACATGGCACCGCCGGGGAGGGGGATGTGATGGCATTTTCCGCCGAAGGGCACGGGCTTCCAGACGGTGGTCATGCATTCGCTCTCGTCGCGGATCCCCTCCCTGACGGCTATCGAGGGCATGTGAAGTTCGAAACCGGAGACGGGAGCGGCTTTTGTGAGGATGAGCTGCCGGGCGGTGAGTTCGGCCTGTGTCACAGCCATTCCGCGGTCGAAGGGAGCGCCGTAGTTGATGCAGAATCCCAGCTCCTCGTTGCGGATGATCTTACCTTTGCCGAGGGAGGCGGAGAGTTCCGAGGCTTCGCGATAGAAGTCCATCAGTTTTGATTCGGGGAGAGTGGGCTTGCCGAGAGTGAGCTTCCAGTTGCCGGTATAGGCGTCGATCACATAGGAATCGAAATCCCTGACGATGTCCGAAAGGGTGATGCGTTCGACGTCGCGAAGAGTGGACTGCACGTTGCAACCGCCCGCATAGATTTTTGCGTTGGGGATGCGAGCGCGTATCCGGCGTGAGCCCATGCGGACGAGAATGGTGAAGTTGGACATGGCCTCGGTCCAGGAGCCTGCGAATTTGCTCATGACGGCATTGGAGGGGGTCTCCTGCTGGAAAGACCATAGGCTCACCTTGTCGCCCAGGCCGTCGATGGCGAGGTCGAGGAACCGCAGATAGTGTTCCAGCAATTTGTCGCTGAGGAGGGGCCATCCTTCCTTCTGCTGTTCTTCGCTGCGGAGACTGCGGCTGAGTGAGGTGCCGATGGTGGCGGAGAAAACGAAATCTCCGGCCTCGAGATATGGTTTGACGCGGTTCTGATAGAGCCAGTTCCAGATGCGTTCGGGAGCGCCCACGGCGCCGGGATTGCACCAGCCGTTCAATTTCAGGCTGATGGAGCCGGTGCCGATGCGGCGGATGCCTTCGACCATGTCGGGCAGGAGGCCGAAACCCATCTGGAAAAAGGGGTCGCGCTGCGGGAGCCTGGCGGCGGAGACGAAGGCGCTTTGAACGGAGTAGACTTTTTCTCCTTTGCAGTAGAAGTTCGCATCCGCCACATAGTAACCGGAAGGCTGACCGGGAAGGGTGAACTCGGGCGTGACCCGGGTTCGAGGCTGGGTATGAACGACGCGTCCGGACTCGTCTCTGACCGAGAGCTCGAATTCCAGATCGGGGTCACTGCTCCGGAAAAGGATTCTGAACGTCACGGTTTCGCCGGGCTCGAAGAAACCGAAAACGCCCCCGGGAATGAGAAGTGCGTCCTGAACGGTGGAGCCGTACGGGTGGCGGAACGAGTCTTTTTCGTCGGCAGCAGTGTCCCCGGCGGAAAGCGTCAGGGCCGCAGCCATGAGGAAGAGGAGGGCAAGAGATTTTGCTTTCATGATGAGGGTCCGGCCTTTCGATGAGGTTACTGAACCACGACCCCGATGTTGCGGTCGAATCCGCATTCCTCAATGTTGCTGCTGGAGAGTGCGGCGGACTGGTTTGCGGCGCTGGGAAGCTCGCGGATGAGTTTTGCTTCGACATGGCCGTCCAGGTAAAGGACATTGGCGCGGCCCTGAAGGTAATAGAACTCGACGGGCGAGATGCCGCTGCTGGGGGTGGTGGAGGTGCGATTATCGTATGAACCGTGGCGGAAGCCGATGAGGGTGATGCGGTTGATCCCGAAACTCTGGCCGGTCCTCTGATTCTCCGTGAACAGGATCGCTTTTGTGGGAATCTTCACCTGTCCCTGCTTGCGGTATTTTCCCCAGATGCCGTTGCCCTGACCGGGGTCGCCCGTCAGTCCGCGGTTGGACACATAATGCCAGTACTGGGTGTTCCATTCGCTGGAGCCGTAAGCGCGTTCGGCGGGGCAGGTCAGGGTCCCGTCGCCGACGGGTTTGTCATCTTTCCATTGCACGCTCATGCCGTAGTTGGTCATGCCGCCGAATCCGGAAAGCAGACCGCCCCAGAGATCTTTGCGGCTGTACGACCCGCCGTTTCCGAAATCCGGTGTGGCGGAGGGGACGATGAAGTCCTGATAATCGTTGGCGTAACCGGCGGCGGCGAGGCCCATGGATTTGAGGTTGCCGGCACAGGGGATCGTCTTTGCGGTCTCCTTTGCCTTGCTCAAGGCCGGCAGCAGCATTCCTGCCAGAATGGCAATGATGGCGATGACCACGAGCAGTTCGATGAGCGTGAACGACGATCTCTTTCTCATGATTTTTCTCCTTCCCGAGGATGTGTTTTTATCGTAAGACATTTTTAGCCATGGTTCCTCTTATCCAATGAAATTATATATCGTTTTTCTTGTTTTGACAATGCAATATCGTATGAATTTTACTGTAAAATCGTATGATTCCCCGTCTTTGAGTCTTGCATTCCGCCAGAGAGCGGACTATATTGGTGAAGGATGAACCGATGGAGACCCAATATGCCGCAATGGACTCTGAACGTAAAAGATTTTCCCCGCAGAAACCGCTTTCCCTTCCGCGTCAGGCAGATCTATCACTGCAGCGAAATGGCGCTGCCCCCGGCCTGCAGAACGTGGGACGATTTCGAACTTTGTCTCCGGCTTTCTTCCGGAACGGATTTCACGGAGGACATCGTAGACGGTAAAATTATGAAAGTGCCCTGCCCCAACGCGGCATGGCGGCTGCCCGGATCCGTCTGGGATCAGCCCTCACACAGCGTGCGGAACGTTATTTCCTTCCGCTATTCCCCCGATGTGCTGAAAACGATGGGACTTCTTGGCATGGAGACGGAAAGCTCTGTCCGTAGTTTTGCCATGACGGCCGAACTGGAAATGCTGATCGCAAAATTCTACCGGACCATTTACGATCTTTATACGCCCGGGGCGCCGGATACGCTGGACTGGGTCTGCTTCAGCCTCATGGCGACCCTGAGACTGCAGGAAAAATCGGATGCCTCATCACAGAGTGCGGGAGACCGGATCCGCAATGCTTCGATCTGGTTCCGAACGCACTACGCGGAGAAAATCGACATCGACGCCGTGGCCGCCGCCAACGGCTTCTCTCACGATCACTTCTTCAAAGTCTGGAAAAAACATTTCGATCTGTCTCCCGTGCAGTACATCAACGACCTGCGGCTGGAGGCCGCGGCCAGACAGCTGAAGGAAACCTCCCTCGCGATCTCGAATATCATCCGCTCCGTCCGTTTCGCCGGAGAATATATGTTCTACCGGGAGTTCCGGAGGAAATTCGGTATGACGCCCGCGGAATACCGCAGGCCCTCCGCCGGGAAAAAGTCCTAAGGCTTTTTCCTTCCGACCGTGGCGGACGTCCGTCAGAGTTCCCGGAGCAGATTCCGGAAGACGCTGCAGACACGGGCCATTGTGTTTTCTCCGAGCTTGGACTCGTTCTGGATGCACTGCAGACGCGGCGATCCGCGCAGCACCCGAATGATGCGGCTCCAGTCCAGCGTTCCCTCCCCGGGCAGCTTGTGCTCGTCCGAGATCCCGTTGTTGTCGTGAAGGTGGCAGTTGACCATCCACGGCGAAAACTTCTCCGCCAGATCCGTCTCCCATTCCACCGGCGCGCCCAGATCGTTCCAGACGGGAGGAACGCACGTCTGACCGGGGAACTGCATCCCCTTCTCCGTCAGGTTTCCGTGTCCGGAATCGTAGCAAAGCCCCAGGTAAGGCGAGCGGTATTTCTCCATGACACGGAGCAGGACGCCCGTGTGATTCAGCGGCGTCCACTGATTCTCCAGGGCAATGATCACGCCGCATTTTTCGGCTTCGGGCAGGAGGATGTCCAGCGAGTCCGTCAGCGACCGGTAATAATCTTCCAGCTTCAGATCCTTCCCGAACAGGCTGTTGAAGGTGTTGCCGGTATGAAACGCCATGGTCGTGATCCCGTACCGGGCGCAGAGACGGAACGCCATCCTGTGACGGAGCAGCATGACCTCTCTCCACTCGGGCACAGGCATTCCGGGATCGGACCAGGTGCCCCAGAAGGCGTGGCAGTCTGTAAACGTCAGGCCGAAAGACTTCATCTCTTCGGCAAAGGTAATCAGATACGCAGAATCGGCGGCGGCGGCTTCCAGCAGTTTGCTGGTCAGAACGATGTGCGTCTCACCCAGTTCGGCGAGTTCGCGCATCCGGGTCGTCCGATCTTCCCGGCTCCATTGCGTCCAGGGCAGACAGTGTGTCAGGATCATGATGCGGAATCCTTCCGTTTTTTTGTGTGTTCGCCCGTAATATATCCCCTCTTCCCCGTTATGCAACCTTTTTTCGCATTTTCCCCGCCCGGGGATTTGCAATCGCGGATCCAATGAAGTAGAGTACGGGGCATATCATCGGGTTATTCAACAAGGAGAACAGCTTCATCATGTCCGGTAAAACAATCACCGTAACGGGAACGGGCGATTCGCTTTTCGTTGCCCCCTTCCCCGCCGCCTACGAGCCCATGCTGAAAAAAATCGCCGACTTCATAGGAAGCTGCGATGTGAGGCTGACCAATCTGGAGACCAACCTTTCGGATTTCGAATTCTGCGGCAATGCCTACTCCGGAGGAACCTGGCTCAACACCCGGCGGAAGTACATGGACGATCTGAACCGGCTCGGCTTCAATTTCTACGGCAATGCCAACAACCACGCCATGGATTACGGACACGCGGGACTGCTCTCCACCATTGCCGAACTGGACAGGAGAAACCTGGCGCACGCGGGAACGGGCCGCAGTCTGGAGGAAGCGGAAGCTCCGGCGATCCTTTCCGCGGGAGGCCGGAAGATCGCAGTCTTCGCGGTGGACGCCTCCATGGCCGATCCTTCCCGGGCGGGCCGCGCCACGCATGAGCTTCCGGCCCGGCCTGGCGTCAATTTTCTGCGTCACAAGACTTCCTATAAGGTATCGGAAGAAGAGCTGGCGTCCCTGCGGTCCATTGCCGCAAAGGTCCGGATCAATTTCGCACGGGAATTGTCCATCGCCACGGGCTATCAGACGCTCGATCCCGAAGGCGTATTCCACTTCGGCGAACTGGAATTCACCACGGACTCCGGCGTTGCCGACACCCGATGCCATGCCGGCGACAAGAAGCGGCTTCTGGATGCCGTGCGGGAAGCGAAGAAAAGCTGCAGCCTCGTCTTCATGCTGGTCCACTGTCATGACGACGACGGGATCTGCCACGGGAATCCGCCTTCCTACTACAGGGAGTTCGCCCATGACTGCATCGAATCCGGCGTTTCCGCGATCTTCGGCGGCGGATGCCACAGTCTGCGGGGAATCGAGATCTACCGCGGCGCGCCGATCTTCTACTCTCTGGGCGATTTCATCTATCAGGGCCCGCAGGTGGAAATCCTGCCGGCCGATTTCATGGAAAAGTACGGAATCGACATTTTCTCCTCGGCAAAGGATGCGCTCTGGACCCGTTCGCGCGGCGGCAAAGTGGGTCTGCACTGCGAAAAATGCAACTATCAGACCGTGCTCCCGAAACTGGAATTCACCGACGGCGTCATGACCGAATTCAAACTTCTGCCCGTGCACCTGAATTTCGAGCGGGAGGACGATCTGAAGGGACTTCCCGTTCCCGCGGAAGGGGACGAGGCGCAGGAGATCTGCCGGATCCTGGATGAGCTGAGTGCGCAATTCGGGACCCGTCTGAAACTGGAAAACGGATTTATCGTCCGGACCTGATCCCGTCTTACTTCAGCAGGCCGACGGCATTGAGAAGCACCACCAGCAGACAGGGAATGACGAATACGCACATGCAGAGCTGAAACACGTATTCCCGGTACCAGGGCTTCTCCGTCCGGACGTGCTTCGAAAACTGCTCCAGCCCCACCCCCGCCACGATCAGGACCGTGGTGAACATGGCCGCGACGGGCATCATCACGCTGTTGCTGATGAAGTCCAGCGTATCCAGGATGTCCATTCCCTGATACTTTTCGATGAAGGCCAGCGGATGGACGTGGGAGAGCACGCTGTATCCCAGCACGGTGACGATCCCGATCACCAGGGTCTCCAGCATACAGAAGAACAGCGCCGCTTTCCGGGAAACGCCCAGCTCCTGACTGACCGTATGCACATTGGTCTCCAGCAGAGAAACCGCCGAAGTCGCCGCGGCAAACAGGACCAGAACGAAGAAAAGGATCCCGAACAGGCCGCCGCAGGGGAAGCTGGCGAACACCTGGGGCATGGTCACGAAGATCAGTCCCACGCCCGCGTTTTCCGCCGCCTGCTCGCCGCCGAAGGCCACTACGGCGGGAATGATCATCAGTCCGGCCAGAAACGAGATCGCCGTGTCGAAGATCTCCACGTGATTGACATTGGAGATCAGATCATCCTCGCGCCGCATGTAGGTTCCGTAGGTGTACATGATCCCCATGGCGATGGAGAGTGAAAAGAAGAGCTGCCCCATGGCCGCCACCACCGTCATGAAGCCGAACTTGGAAAGATCGGGCTTCAGATAGTACCGGAGTCCCGCCTCCGCGCCCGGCAGAAACACACAGTAGACGCAGATCCCCAGGATCAGCAGGACCAGAAGCGGCATCAGGACCTTGTTGAACCGTTCGATCCCCTTTTTCACGCCGAAGGCCACCACGATCCCCATGATGACCGCAAAAAGCAGAAAATACAGCAGCGAATCCTGCCACGACGTGATGAAGTCCTGAAAAAACGCGGCCGATGCCGTGATCGATTTTCCGCCCGACTCCACCATCCGGTCCTTGTGGAACGACTCCACCGGACGAAACGCCAGCGCTGTCACGTAGCGCGTGACCCAGCCCCCGATCACCGCGTAATACGGGAGGATGATCATGGGAACCAGGGCATTGATCCACCCGCCGATCCGGATGCTCCCCAGAAAGGACTTATGCGGTGCACAGAGTTTGCGGAAAGCGCCGATGGGGCCCCGCCGGGTCATCCGTCCGATCCCGATCTCCGAGATCAGCAGCGCATATCCGAAGGTGATCATCAGCAGGAAATAGGTCAGCAGAAAAATGCCCCCGCCGTATTTCGCCGTCAGATACGGAAAACGCCAGATGTTCCCCAGACCCACCGCGGATCCCGCCGCCGCAAGCACAAAACCGATCCTGCCGGAAAACCCCTCCCGCCGTTTCGCCAATTTCATAATGCCGAATGCTCCCGCGCGCTGTATTTTTTATTCAGACGGATACGGGCGAAAAAATATCATGTTTTCCGGAAAAATCAATAGCGGAGAGAAAAAAAGACGGAAAAGCCGGGAAAAAGTCCTTCTCCCCGCTTGAAAAAACGGCATTTCCCCGTTACATTTACCGTGTCAACTGAAAGGAGATTACCATGAGACCGATCACGCTTTTCACCGGACAATGGGCAGACCTGCCGCTGGCAGTCATGGCAAAAAAGGCGGCGTCCTGGGGATACCAGGGCCTCGAACTCGCAGCCTCGGGCGACCATCTGGATATCGACCGTGCGGCGGAAGACCGGAAATACTGCCGGAAACTTCTGGATACGCTGGCGAAAAACAAGCTCAAAGTCTGGGCCATCAGCAATCACCTGGCAGGGCAGCTGACATGCGATCCGGACGACGACTCCCGGACCGACCGTTTTGCCCCGGCCGCCCTCGCGGGCAAGAAAAGCGCCAAACGCAAGTGGGCCGTCGAACAGATGAAAAAGAGCGCCCGCGCCGCCGCCAATCTCGGCGTCAAGGTCGTGACCGGCTTCACCGGCTCGCCCATCTGGCACATGCTCTACAGTTTTCCGCCCGTCACGGAGGATATGATCGAGGCCGGCTACGAATTTTTTGCAAAAACCTGGAACCCCATCATGGATGAGTTCCGCGACTGCGGCGTGAAGTTCGCGCTGGAAGTTCACCCCACCGAGATCGCTTTCGACCTCTATTCCGCAAAACGCACTCTTGACGCCATCGGCAACCGCGCCGAATTCGGCTTCAACTTCGATCCCAGCCACCTTCAGTGGCAGATGGTGGATCCCGTCTGCTTCCTGAAGGAGTTCCCCGACCGCATCTATCACGTCCATGTCAAGGATGCGGC
The DNA here is from genome assembly GCA_017615635.1 of Lentisphaeria bacterium. Taxonomy (GTDB): domain Bacteria; phylum Verrucomicrobiota; class Lentisphaeria; order Victivallales; family UBA1829; genus RGIG8244. The sequence continues at coordinate 9,010 of JAFZZR010000019.1, read as the reverse complement.
ACATACGCTGGACGGGAAAAGCGGCATCCTCTGCTCGCATCTCGACTTCGGAAATCCGAACCGCGGCTGGGACTTCCGCAGTCCCGGACACGGCGATGTCGATTTCGAAAACATCATCCGCGAACTGAACCGGATCGGTTATACCGGGCCCCTTTCCGTGGAATGGGAGGATTCCGGCATGGATCGGGAATACGGCGCGCAGGACGCTTTCCGTTTCGTCAAGGGGATCGACTTCGTCTCCTCGAAGATCAAGTTCGACGACGCGATGGACAAGCGCAAGTGATTTGAGGAGCTGAAGAGCTTTTCTCCGAAAAGACCTGATCTCTGATGAAAAGAGTGGTCTCTGCTGCTATTTTTGGGAAACTGCCATGAATCCTTTTTCGAAATGCACGCCCGAATCGGCGGGAATCCCGTCCGGCGCCCTGGTGCGCATGATGAAGCGCCTGGGAGAGCTGGAGTATCTGAACAGCATCATCCTTCTGCGGCATGGGAAATCCGTGCTGGAATGCTGGCTGGATCCTTATGAACGCAATACGCCGCATCAGCTCTTTTCCCTGAGCAAGAGCTTCACCTCCTGCGCGGTCGGCCTTGCCCAGGCAGAGGGAAGACTGAACATCTCCGACAGACTGATCTCCTTCTTTCCCGAATACGATTCCGTCGTGACCGATCCCCGCATGCGGACCGTCACGCTCCGGGATCTTCTGACCATGCGGTCGGGCCACACCGTCTGCGCCACGAAGTACATGTTCGGGCGTCCGGACTACGCCGAGGCATTCCTGGCCTCGCCGCTGGACACGGAGCCGGGCACGTGTTTCACCTACAATTCGGGAGCGACCTACATGCTCTCGGCGGTCATACGCAAAGTCACGGGCGAGAATGTCCGGGAATATCTGATGCCGCGCCTCTTCGAACCGCTGGAAATGGTCCCGGGGATCTGGGAGAGCTGTCCGGGCGGAATCAATCTGGGCGGCTGGGGACTGTATATGACCACGGACGATCTGGCGAAGTTCGCCCAGCTCCTGCTGCAGCACGGGAAATGGAACGGGAAACAGATCCTGCCCCCGGACTACCTGGCGGAAGCCACGGAAAAACAGGCCGACAACTCCGCCAATCAGCTGCCCGACTGGAAGCAGGGATACGGATATCAGTTCTGGGTCTCGCAGCACGGATACCGCGGAGATGGCGCCGCCGGTCAGCTGGCCGTCGTGCTGGAGGATCAGGATCTCTGCATTGCCGTAACCTCGTGTCTCTGCGACATGCAGAATCTTCTGAACGTGTTCTGGGAGGAACTGCTCCCGAATCTGCAGCCCGGAGCCCTGCCGGAGGATCCCGCCGCGCAGAAGGAACTGCAGGACGTTCTCGCCGGCATGAGGATCCGGATCCCGGAAACATCGTCCCCTGCTCCGGGCTGCGCCCGTCACGCATGCTTCCGCTTCCGGGAAAACGCCGCGGGGATCCGTCAGTGCAAAGTCACGACCGGAGCGGACTCCTGCGCCCTGACCTTCCTTACGGGGAAAGGACAGGAACAGCTCCGGGCGGGCTTCGGCCATTTCGAATACTCCGTCCTGCAGCTGACGGACGGACTGCCTCATCCCGTGGCGGCGTACGCCAGCTGGACGGCGCCGGACAAGCTGGAGATCCGAAGCCTTATTCGCGACGGGATCTACCGGGATGTCTGGACCGTGGATTTTTCGGATCCGGAGGAACCGCTGAAAAACTGGTCCGTCTGCGGATGTTTCCGCCCGGTCAAACCCCGTCTGTTCACGGTGAAGTGACCGCCCCTCACCGCGGGGGAAGAAGATCCTGCTCGACGATGATCACGTCATCGAACAGCACCCGTCCCTTCTTCGGATCCGTGTGCAGCGTCAGATAGACGGACAATTCGCCCTGCGGCACGGCGATATCCCGGAAAGCCGCGCGATACCACTTGCCGTCCGTGCTGCCCATGCGGTAGAGGCTGGCCCGTTCGCCTTTCGCCCCGTACCAGATGTGGACCATGTCCGCGCCGTCGACGGTTTTGACCGCAGCCAGGACCGCATACTTCTTATTGGGATCGAGGTTCTTCGCCGTCATGATCATGCGTCCCCAACCGGGTTCGACGACCGTGATGCAGCCGGACTTTTTCCCCTGGTATGCGTCGTTGTCAATGCTGAATTTGAATTTCCCCTGCCCCGGATAATCCACCACATTGCGGTCCACGTCTTCGAAGTCACGCTCGAATCCGCCGTTCGAAAGCTTGTTCGCGGCGCGGATCTCATCGGTGACGATATCCTTCTCGCAGCTGAACCAGTTTTCCGGCGTCCGGACCAGTTTTTCGAAGGCCGCCTTCTCGAACCGGATGCGCGCCAGGAACCGGGGCTCCGCCGCCGCGGCCTTTTCCGCCTGCTCCAGCAGCGCCATGCCCTCTTTCGCAATGGGGCCAGCATATTCGGCGATGCGGCCCATGTCGTCCAGATTCTTCCCGGTCTCCCGGATCCGGCGGTTCAGCAGGCGATAGTAGTCGAACATGAACGGCGCCGCCGCTTCGCCGTAGACGCCGCGGCAGAATTTAATGGTCAGTTTTTCGAGATCCTGGAACGGATCCCGGCAGAACTCGCTCCGCAGATATTCGGTCAGGGGCGAGGGATAAAGTCCTTCGGCGAAGAAGCCGTTCAGCTTCAGTTTTGCATACGTTTTCACGTCTTCGGCCAAAACGTCGTCAAAGGGATGCAGCCAGTCCTTGTAAAACACCTTGACGCCCATTTCCCGCGAGTTGACCTGACCCGGGGCGTGCTTCGCCCACTTTTCGATCCGTTCGTAATACTCCCTGTTCTCCGGATCGGTGAGCGGTTTGGCATAGTTCCGGTCGTTCCAGGCAACGGAGATATTGAGGTTGCGCGGAAGGGGGAACGGCGGCGGATTCTCATGATTCCCGTAGCCGTTGATCAGGATCGTCACATCCGGGTGCTCTTTGGCAATGGCCTCCGCCATTTCCGAAGCGAACTTGAAGACGCGGTCGTTGCTGTTTTCGCAGTACGCTTTGCAGATCTCGCACTCGCAGTAGCCGCCGCCGTCGTTGGCCTCCAGCGGCAGGGTCTTCATGTCGGGATGCTTCTTCAGATAATCCAGCATGTTGCCGAGAATGTGCTTTCGGAGTTCCGCATTGCCGATGCACATCTGGGAGTGCTGCCACCAGGGCGGTCCCTGCAACGGCGGAGGCGTGCGCTTGCCGTCCAGCAGCGGATTCCACTCGATATGTTCGTTCAGGGCCTTGCGTCCGCTCCAGAACGCCCAGGAGTGCGTCCCGAAACGGGGCTGGATGCCGCGGGCCAGCATGGTGCGCGGGAAATTGTATCCCGGCGGATTCTGGGAACGATATTTCCAGCCGTTGAACGCCATCCAGTGGAACAGACGGTCGTGATCCTTCGGGAAGGAGTGGATCGTCCGATTGGAGAAGAAGGGCTTCATGGTCACGTCCTGTTCCTTGACCGTAATAGTTTTCCGGGACGGGATCTCCAGCCACATTTCATCCATGAACGGCCAGAAAACGCCCTGATCGCGCAGAAACGCATAGACCGCCTGAAGCGTGCCGAACCGGCCGCCGCCATCCAGACGCAGGCTTTTTCCGTCGCAGACGATCCGTATCTGATCGTCTTCCAGCTTGTCCGCATCGAATCCTATGAAAATAGGATTGGCGACTCCGGGATCCGTTCCCACCGGCAGCTTCGCGCCGCTCATGCGGACTACGAAATCCTGAAGTTCCGAGGCTGCGTACTGCAGATCCTCCGAGGGATTTTCCGGCAGAACGATGGAGGCTTTGGCTTCGCCATCCTGGACGGGAATGAAGTCAGGCTGGACCGGGAAGGCCATCGCAATCGAAATCAGCATTGCAAGAAAGTTCATGAAAAATCCTCCTGTGAGTGTCGTTATTTGCAGCACGGGTTGCTGTAACTGCTGTTGACTCCGTCCTTGTACACGTACTGGGTGGGCGCAGCATGCCCGTCCATCATGACGAGATTCGTGGTGAGCCGGCTGTGCCGCCAGCCGAACGCATTGGGATTCTCCGCGGCACTGAAGTAAGCCTGTGTGCCGAGCCCGATCTCCGCCTTGGGGATCCAGAAATGGCTCGCCACCGTATCGCCGAATATCATGACCGAGGAGGGATGCTTCAGGGCCGAGCCGCCGTTGACATTCTTCAGATTCTTGTAGTTGTATTCCAGATTGTGCCCGTAGCTGGAGAACTCATGTCCGAAACTCATGGTTTTGCTGTCGAACGGCACCCTGCCCTGCTCGCTGGGACAAACGTAGACCTGCAGATCCTTCAGATATCCCAGTCTGCTGTACATCAGCAGCCCCCAGGTCTGCCCGTTCGCGCCGTAATTCTTGTTGACGCTCATGCAGCCGTTGTTGTTGTCATCCAGATACATCTGGTACGCCAGTCCGATCTGCTTCAGGTTGGAGCAGCAGCTGGCGTCCAGTGCAACCCCCTTCGCCTTCCCCAAAGCAGGCAGAAGCATGCCCGCCAGAACGGCAATGATGGCAATGACGACCAGCAGTTCGATCAGTGTGAACAACGATCTTTTTTTCATGATTTTTTCTCCTGTTCTTTTATGGTTTCCTGTCTGAATCTTTTTCATCCATGGCTCACCGGATGCTCACGATCAGCGTCTGATACGGCTTCAGGACGACCTTTTCCCCGGGCTTCCAGGTCCACGCCGGATCCAGCGCATCGGACAACTGCTTTTTATCCGGAAAATCCAGGCGGAGAAATGCGTCTTCCGCTCTGGATATATTGACAGCTAAAAGAAGATCTTGATCCGTTCCATGATAAAGCTGATACGCGATATCCGGAGACGCATCCAGTTTGACGGAGACAGGCTGCGCCGTGAAAAGCCGTTCCGTCAGCCGTCTTCCATGCTCCGCCGCCAGTCTGGCCGCGGCCTGCATTTCCGGGTGCACGATCAGGCAGTGGCCGCCGCTTTTGGCCCTTTCGTTCCAGCTGTAGAAGAGCAGAGAGCGGGAGCCGTCGATCAGGCTCAGGATGAACTCCGCATAGATGAATTCGTTCGTCGGCACATCCGCATAGCTGTACTGGAAGGTCTGCAGATAGATGTTGAACGGAGCCTCCGGTTTCGCCGCCAGAATCTCCATCGAGAACTGCCGCCACGACCGCAGATCGGAGTGAGGATAGGGATAGTTGTCGAAGGAAGCGACATCCGTTCCCGGAACGAACTGGCGGAAGAGCGCCTTGTTGCAAAGATTGACGGTCACCGGATGGGCAGTATCTTCCGACTTGACCGCACGGTACATTTCCAGGATCTCTTCCGGCGTGATTTTCCGAACATCCGGCTCATCGTATCCGTAGCCAAGAAGAGCGGGATGATCCTTGATCCGCCGCACCACTTCGCGGATCAGTTCGCAGTCGATCTTTCCCCGGGGAGACAGAGAACTGCCCATGTGGAGGGACGCCGTTCCGTACATACCGTGCTCCCGGCAGAAATCCAGCTGCTTGAGGTACTGCTCCGAATAGTATTCTACGGCTTTCGGCAGATACTCTTCCCGCGGCAGTTTCAGGCTCGGGGCCGGACCGTAGGAAATGACCGAAAGGATATTCACGCCCAGCTGCCGTTTCGCGGTCTGCAGAAGATCTTCCATATCCGGATATTCCGTGAAATCCGGGCGGATGTGCATGGCCGGAAAATGCGAATAATAGATCATGCAGAACGGTTTTCCGTTGACCGCGCGCAGGCGTCCGGGAAGAGTGGAAACCTGCCGGACCGGCTCCGGTTTTTCTTCCGGGAGAGACACCTGCCGCCAGAGGATCTTCTCCTGAGAGCAAAGCTCTTTCCCGTCGGAAGCGGCGGATGCCCGCACCAGATATTTTCCCGCGGGCCAGGACTCCAGCGGAAGAACGAACGCCAGTTTTTCCGAAGCTTTCCGACTCTGTTCGAATACGGTTTTGCCCGCACGCGATACGGAAAGCGTGATCTCCGCATCCGCAGGGACAAAGGCGTTGCACGTCAGCTGAAGCGGGGTCTGTTCCGCCTTCTGCTCCACCCATTCCATATTCGAACTCTCGGGATTCCGTCTCCCGGTCATGGTCGGGATATCCGTCCAGGATGCCCACAGGGGGAACGGCTGGAATATGACGGCGGGCGTTTTATCGTTCACTTCCGTAAGAACCAGCTTGTCCCACCAGGCTTTCCCCGTACCGCCATTCGAAACCTTGAAAAAGATCCTCACTCCGCGTGTTTCCGGGAACGTCGTAAAACGGACAACGCAGGGTTTCCATTCCGGCATGTTGCAGGGCAGCTGGGTCCATCCCCACTCCACATGACTGGTGATCTTGAACTTGTCGGCGGCCCGGCTCTGTCCGAATCCGAAAATCACGTTTCCCAGCGGGAGGTTGTTGCGGGCATGGACCTGAAGCTGATACGTCGTGTTCGGCTTGACCGGGATCACGCCCGTGGAAGCAATGGATTCCTGCTCCGACTCATCGCCCTGGCTCATGCAGTACGTCCCGCCGGCGGGATGATCGGCGGAAACTTCGTATTTCCCCGTGATGCCTTTGAACGTACCGTCTTTCACCTCTTCCAGCATATCCGCGGCGGAGACCTCCTCGGAAGAGGATTGAACCACGTTCCCGTCCGATGCCGCAGGATCCTGTTCTCCGGCCGTTCCCGTCATGGAAAACAGGGCAGCGGACAACACCGCGATAAAAGCCTTCCTGAACATGATGATCAACTCTCCTTTCCCGGTTCCGCCGTCAGCGGTCTGCCAACCGGAACGGCGCGGATCCCGCTCTTGCCGGATTGGTGTATTTTTTCTGATTGCCCTTCATTTCCGAGCCGACATCTATGACATTGCCGGGATACATGAGAAAATTGGCTTTCTCGTTGTGCGTCCGGTAAATGGTGGAAAAAGCCAGGGGATCATGATCTGCGTTCGAATCTTCGTAACTGAAGAAGAAGGAGTTGGTCAGGTTTTCCTTGCCCGGGACAAGGCGGCCCATCGTGTCTGCGATAACGACCAGATTATTGCTGGAGGAGAATCGTCCGATTTGTGTTCTTGTAACCTGACTTCGCGCAATCATTGTCTCCGATCCGTACACCTGTGCGTTGGTGTACCCGAATGTCGTATAATTCAGCCCGTATGAGATCTGATTGACCACCGAGGAATCCTCATCTATCAGTTTTCCTACTTTGCGGGAATATTTCGGGCACCAGAATACCATGCTGTCCCGCAGATACAAGTCCTGCATCATGCTGAACCAGCGATATTTTGTGCCTGCAAAATTCGCGCACATCAAATAGTCATTGTAATCATTGGAATACATGAAGAAACCGATCCCCAGCGATTTCAAATTGCCCTTGCACGACACCGACAACCCGCTTTCCCGGGCCTTCCCGAGAGAGGGCAGCAGCATGCCCGCCAGGATCGCGATGATGGCGATGACGACGAGGAGTTCGATCAGAGTGAATCGCTTCAGGTATGAGGTATGAGGTATGAGGTATGAGGTTCTTAATGCAGATCCCCGGTTCGTCATCATGATTACAGCCCTTTCTGAATTTTTGTTCTCATTGTAAGTTGTGCGGATCCCAGTATTCGAATCAGTTCTTCACAATTGCGTGAAGACTGTTAAACTGCCACGCGGACATTGACGCATTCGCAGAGAAAAATCATCTGCGCGGGACGCCATTCGATGGGATTGCGCCAGATATTTCTCCAGTCCTCCGGCGGCTCGTAGAACACGGCCCGATTGCCGTCGATCCGCCCCGGTCCCTCGATGGTGATGTTTTCCTGCCCTACGGCCACGATGAAATGGGCACCGGACACCATGTCTTTGGAGAATACGGCATTCTGCACGCAGAAATCATCGGCATTGTAATCTTCTTTATCAGGACTGGCCAGCAGGACCGCGTCCGCCTCCAGGTGAAGCCCGCCGTTAGATTTCAGGTACAGGGTCCCGCAGCGATACGTACCCGGAGGAAAACAGACCATGCCGCCGGCATCGATCGCAGCCTGGACGGCGGCCGTGTCATCGGCGCAACCGTCCCCGACCGCTCCAAAGTTTTTTACGTTGTTCATGGCTTGGAATTTACCTTCGATGTTTGTTCATAACAGGCGGTGATCCCGTCGTCAGCGGTCCATCAGATTGAATGGCGAAGATTCTTTTCTTGCCGGATTGGTGTACTTTTTCTGATTGCCCTTCATTTCCGAGCCGACATCTATGACATTGCCGGGATACATGAGAAAATTGGCTTTCTCGTTGTGCGTCCGGTAAATGGTGGAAAAAGCCAGGGGATCGTGATCCGCATCCGAGCTCTGAAAGCTGAAATAGAAGGAATTGGTCAGATTCTCCTTACCCGGGACAAGACGCCCCATCGTATCCGCGATGACGGCCAGGTTTTTGCTGGTGGAGAAGCGGTCGATCTGCTGCGCTTTCACCTGACTTCTTCCGATCATTGTTTCGCTGCCGTAAGGGCTGGTATTGGTATACCCGAATGTGGTCCAGTTCAACCCGTACGACAGCTGGTGCGGAATGGCGGAATCCTTCGTCAGATCGGGCACATTACGGGAATATTTCGGACACCAGAAAGTCATGGTGTTCTGTATGTACAGTCTCTGCATCATGCCGTACCACTGTATCGAGGAGCCATTGAAATTCGCGCTCATCAGATAATCTTGGTAATCATGCGCATACATGAAGAATCCGATCCCCAGCGATCTCAAATTGCCCTTGCACGATACGGATATTCCGCTTTCCTTGGCCTTTCCCAGCGAAGGCAGCAGCATGCCCGCCAGCACGGCGATGATGGCGATGACCACCAGAAGCTCGATCAGCGTGAATCGCTTCAGGTATGAGGTATGAGGTATGAGGTATGAGGTTCTTAATGCAGATTCCCGGTTCGTCATCATGATTACAGCCCTTTCTGAATTTTTGTTCTCATTGTAAGTTGTGCAGATCCCAGTATTCGAATCAGTTCTTCACAATCCGTGTGAAGACTGTTAAACTGCCGTTCCGTGAGGT
>JAFZZR010000018.1 GCA_017615635.1 Lentisphaeria bacterium | reverse complement strand
GTGCTTCCTTGTATGCAATGGAAATCTTTGCCTGAAAATCCGGGGAAGACTGGGCGCCTCTGCTTTCCTCCGGATTGGCTTCGATACTCGTCCCCGCAGGGCAAAGGAAAATGACTTCTCCATCATCAAGTTACCGGAACTCTCTTTTACCTCATACCTCATACCTCATACCTCATACCTCATACCTCATACCTCATACCTTGATGGCTGCAGCTCAAAACACATCAAAAGCAAGTAGTATTCACCAGCAGTTCGATCAGGGTAAAACTTTTTTTACTCATGTTTTTTCTCCTCAATCTCTGTCAGCTATATTTATCGTTCAATAAAACAACGTAATGTAGCACCTTGTTTCCCGATTGCAAGAAAAAAACAAAAAAACTTCCGTCTGTTGAGATGCTCACAAGCATCTATTGAGCGCATCTGAAAACGAAAAAGCCCCCGCCGGAAACCGGCGGAGGCCGTAAGAACATCCGTTTTTTCAAACCGCGCGGATCAGCCTCTGCGTCCGCGGAGACGGCCCCGCTTCAGGAAGCCGTCGTAGTTTTTCATAACCAGATGCGACTCCATCTGGCTCAGGGTATCGATGACGACGCCCACGATGATCAGCAGACTGGTACCGCCGAAGAAGGAGGCCACCGCATACGGGATCTTGAGCCATTTGGTAAGAAGCATGGGGAAGATGGAAAGGCCCAGCAGGAAGACGGCGCCCGCGAAGGTGACGCGCGTCATGGTGCTGTCCAGGAAGTCGGCGGTGGGTTTGCCGGGACGGATGCCCGGGATGTATCCGCTTTCCTTCTTGAGGTTGTCGGAGATCTGCACGGGATTGAACATATTGGCGACCCAGAAATAGGAGAACGCCAGGATGAGCAGTCCGTAGATCACCATGTACGAGTAGGAGTCATGGGCGAAAATGCGGGCCCAGCCGCGCACGGTATCCCACGGCATGAACTGGAAGAGCATGGGCGGGAAGATCAGGATCGCACCGGCGAAGATGATGGGCATGACGCCGGGGAAGTTGACCTTCAGAGGAAGGAAGGTGCTTCCGCCCATGGTCTTGCTGCCGATCGTCTTCCGGGCCATCTGAATGGGCACCTTGCGGACGCCCTGCGTCAGAATGATGGTCAGGGCCGTCACCACGGCGAAGATGATCAGCAGGAGAAGCAGATGCACCGTACGGAACTTGGTTCCGCCGGCGGTCATGCCGCCCATGAACATCTCGTACAGGCTGACGATCGCCTTGGGCAGACGGTCAATGATGCCGATGGTGATGATCAGAGAAACGCCGTTGCCGATTCCCTTCTCCGTGATCCGCTCGCCCAGCCACATGAGGATCATGGTGCCGCAGGTGAGAATGATCAGAGACATGAGAATGAAACCGGGTCCCGCGTTCCGCACCAGAGGATGTCCCGCCAGCGGCGAGGGAAGTCCCAGCCGCTCGGGATTGGTCATGGCCACGGAGGCCATGGCGCCCTGGACGATGCAGATCAGAATGGTGAGATATCGCGTGTACTGATTGATCTTGGCATATCCCGGCTCGCCTTCCCGCTTGAGTTTTTCAAGGGAGGGAAGAACGGGGACGAGAAGCTGCATGATGATCGACGCGGAGATGTAGGGCATGATTCCCAGAGCGCCGACAGCGAACTGCTGAAGAGCGCCGCCGGTGAAGAGGTCGAACATACCCATGAACATACCCGCGGGGGTGTCCTGCCCGATCTTGGTGAAGTAGAGGGACAGGTTATGGGTATCGACGCCGGGACAGGGAATGTTGGCCGCGACACGGCAGAGGACGATGATCCCCAGCGTGAAAAGGATGCGGTTCCGCAGTTCCTTGACCTTGAAGGAATTGATGAATGCTGAAAACATTGCTCCTCGTTTCCGGGCGCTTCCTCAGAGAAGCGCCCTGCTGCGATTGAACTCTCAGGCGTTTTCGACGGCTTTGCCGCCGGCTTTCTCGATTTTCTCCTTCGCCGTCGCGGAGAATTTGTCCGCCTTCACGGTGAAGGATTTCGTGAGATCGCCGGTGCCCAGGATCTTCAGGGGAGCTTTGGCCTTGCCGACCAGCCCCTTGGACCGGAGAAGAGCCAGATCGATTTCCGTTCCGGCTTCGAAAACATCATCAAAGCATCCCACGTTGACCACGTTGTAGATCTCTTTGACGATCCCCGAGCTGAACCCGCGCTTCGGGATCCGGCGGAAGGACGGAGTCTGACCGCCTTCGAAGTGATGACGGATCGCCGCACCGGTACGGGACTTCTGTCCCTTTTCGCCGCGTCCCGCGGTTCCGCCCCATCCGGAGCCGTCGCCGCGCCCGACGCGTTTTCTGTTTTTCCGGGAGCCGGGAGTGGATTTCAAATCATGCAATTTCATAATCAGTTGGCCTTTCCGCGCTTTTCCATGATCTGCTGCTTGGTGGACATCATGGAGATCGCTTTGAATGTGGCTTTGACCACATTGGACGGATTGCTGGAGCCGAGGGACTTGGTCAGGACGTCGACGACGCCGGCCAGGCCGAGAACGGCACGCATGGTGGCGCCGGCGATCAGTCCGGTACCTTCCGAAGCAGGCCGGATCAGAACGCTGGAGCCGCGGTACTTGGCGGTGACCGTATGAGTCACGGTGGTTCCGCGGACGGGAACGGTGATCATGTTCTTGCGGGCGGCTTCACCGCCCTTGCGGATGGCATCGGAGACTTCGTTGGCCTTGCCGTATCCGAAGCCGACTTTGCCGTTATGATCGCCGACGACCACGAGAGCGCCGAAACTGAAGTTACGGCCGCCCTTGACCACCTTGGAGCAACGGTTGATGCTGAGAACGATTTCCTCATTCTCGGAAGCAGGAGCCGCCTTCTGGAAACCGGCGAAGGAACGCTCGTCGGCCGGAGCCTTGGAGCCCGCCGCCGCTTCTTTATTCTGTTTTTTGTCAAATGCCATGGTAAAGCTCCTCAGAATTTCAGACCGGTCTCACGCGCCGCATCCGCGAGCGCCTTGACCCGTCCGTGATAGTGAAACCCGCCGCGGTCGAACACGACGTCGGCGATACCGGCCGCCTTGGCCTTTTCGCCGGCCAGTTTGCCGAGAGCCGCCGCCGCTTCCACGTTGCGCTTCAGATTGAGAGCCTTGAAGTCCGCGGAAAGAGTGGAGGCGGAAGCCAGAGTTTTGCCGGCTTCATCGTCGATGAACTGCACATACATATTGTTGGCAGTAAAGCTGATGCACATCCGGGGACGTGCCGCGGTTCCGGAAATTTTCTTCCGGAGGCGCAGGTGCCGGAGTTGACGTCTGAATTTGGAAGATCTGATCATTTTCTCAAAACCCCTTATGCGTTGGTCTTACCGGGCTTGATCACGACATGCTCGTCGGCATAACGGATCCCCTTGCCTTTGTAGGGCTCGGGTTTCTTGAACCGGCGGATACGGGCGGCGCACTCACCGACCAGCTGCTTGTCAAAACCTTCGATAAGGATCTTGACGCCGTCGGTAACGGTGATCTTAATGCCGTCCGGGACCATGAAGACGACCGGATGGGAATAACCGATGTTGAGGACGAGCTTCTTGCCTTCCAGCGTGGCCTTGTAGCCGACACCCACGATGCCCAGCTCTTTCTTGTAGCCGCTGACAACGCCGATGACAGCGTTGTTGACGAGGCTGCGGATGAGGCCGTGCAGCGCGTTGGTCTGGGTGGTGTCATCCTTGCGCTCGAACGTGATGGCGGAATCCTCCACCTTCATGGCGATCTGCGAGGGAATCGGAATGCGCAGCGTACCGAGCTTGCCGGTGACGACGGCGACGCCGTTCTCCTCGGCGACTTTCACGCCGGCGGGGACAGTGATTTTTTTGGAACCGATACGGGACATAATGTGATCCTCCCTTACCAGACGTAGCAGAGAACTTCTCCGCCCACGTTAAGTTTTTCGGCCTCCTTGCCGCTCAAAATCCCCTTCGGGGTGGAGAGAATCGCGATGCCCATGCCGTCTTTCACGCTCGGGATGTTCTTGCTGCCGCAGTACAGTCTGCAGGACGGCTTGGACACACGCTCGAGGTCCTCGATAACGGAATGGCGGTTGAAGTATTTCATCTTGATCGTCAGAACTTTCTTGACGTCTCCTTCGATCTGGAAGTCGTCAATGTAGCCTTCGTCCTTCAGGACCTTGGCAATGGACGCCTTCATGATGGAGGAGGGCATGCTGACTTGCTTCTGCATCGACATGGAGCCGTTGCGGAGGCGGGTCAACATATCGGATATGGGATCCTGCATGCTCATAGTAATTCGACCTTTCTCTTTTACCAGCTCGCCTTCACAATTCCCGGGATCTGGCCGGAAGAAGCCATTTCACGGAAGCAAATGCGGCAAAGTTTAAACTTGCGGATGAACGCACGGGGCCGGCCGCAGTTGATGCAGCGGTTGTAGTTCCGCACCGGGAATTTCTTGGACCCGCGCTGCTGTTTGGCTATCAGACTCTTTTTTGCCATGATCTATTCTCCTTGTCAGTGCGCGAACGGGAAATCCAGCATGGAGAGAAGCTCCTTCGCCTCGGCGTCGGTCTTCGCGCTGGTCACCATCGTGATGTTCAGTCCAAGCGGGTATTTGATCTTGTCCAGATCGATTTCGGTGAAGATCGACACATCGGGCACTCCCAGATTGTAGTTGCCCACATGGTCGAATCCCTTCTTCGGCGCGCCGCGGAAGTCACGGACGCGGGGGAAGGCATTGTGCACCAGACGATCGTAGAACTGGTACATGCGGTCGCCCCGAAGGGTGACCATCAGACCAACATTCTGTCCCACGCGGAGTTTGAAGTTGGCCACGTTCTTCTTGGCCTTCGTCACCACGGGATACTGACCGGCAAGCGCCATGATGTGATTCCGGGCCTCCGTAAAGGCATCCTTGTCCATCTTGGTGCTGATTCCGGTGCTGATGACGATCTTCTTCAGCTTGGGGATCTGCATAACGTTCGTATAACCCATCTTCTTCATCAGAGCGGGCCGAACGACTTCATTGTACACTTTTTTCATGTCAGACATTGTAGTAATCTCCGTTTATCCGGCCTCAGGATTTTTTCCGGACATTGGAAACATGGACCGACACCGAACGGTCGACCAGTCCGCCTTTGGGATTGGCCGCGCTCTTCTTGACGGTACGTTTGCCAATGCGAGCCTTCGCCGCATCGGAAAGACCTTCCATCTCCAGGACTACGCGGTCCTTCTTCTTGAGGATGGCAACGATCTTTCCGCTGTTGCTTTTCCAGCTTCCGCTAATGACCTCGACGAGATCACCCTTCTTGACATGATAATGCTTCGCACATTTGTTTTCAATAGTCATCAGAGGACCTCCGGAGCCAGAGAAATGATTTTCATGAAGTTCTTATCCCGAAGCTCCCGGGCCACAGGGCCGAAAATACGGGTTCCCTTGGGATTCTTCTGGTCGTCGATGATGACCGCCGCATTCTGGTCGAACTTCAGGTAGGAGCCGTCGGGACGCCGGATGGGAGCGGCGGTGCGGACGATAACGGCCTTGACCACGTCGCCTTTCTTAACGCCGCCGCCGGGGATCGCCTCTTTCACCGCGGCCGTGACGATGTCGCCGATCTTCGCAATGGACTTGCGCTGACCGAGGACGGTAATGACCGTGATGCGTTTGGCGCCGGAGTTGTCGGCGACTTCCATATTGGATTGCATCTGTACCATGGTAAAATCTCCTGACCGCTGTTATTCGCCGCGGCTGATGATCTCGATGAGCCGCCAGTGTTTGCGCTTGCTCAGAGGTCTGGTTTCGCCGATCCGGACGATATCGCCGGTTTTGGCTTCATTCTTCTCATCGTGGGCCGCGTAACGGACGCGGGTCTTCACGACCTTCTTGTAGCGTTTGTGTGCGGTACGGCTCATGATTTCCACAACGATGGTCTTGTTCTGCACATCGCTGATGACTTTGCCGACTCTGCTTTTCCGGTTGCCCCGGACAGCGGGCGCTGCCGCCTTGACTTCTTCGTTTTCTGCCATGCTCGATTTTCCGTCGTTAATGGGTTTCACGCCTGGGCCTTCGCAGCCGCACGGAAGGACTTTTCGGTAAGAGCTCTTGCCAGATCGCGGCGGGTCTGCTTGATTTTGGCCGGGCTTTCCAGCTGTCCGTTCTTGGCCTGCGCACGCAGATTGAATTTCTCCTTGCGGAAATCTTCGATCTGACGATTCAGCTCCTCGTCCGTCAGCTCTTTGAACTGTTTCATCTTCATAATTCAGTCATCCCTTCAGGTTAATCGGCAGCGAGACGGTTGAGGAAACGGCACTTCACCGGCAGCTTGGACGCCGCCAGGCTCATGGCCTCCTTGGCCACATTCTCGGAACAGCCGCTGACTTCGAAAAGGACCCGTCCGGGCTGAATGGGAGCAACCCAGAATTCCACGTTTCCTTTGCCTTTGCCCATTCGGACTTCCAGAGGCTTCTTCGTGCAGGGCTTGTAGGGGAACACGCGGATCCACACCTTCCCGTGACGTTTCATGTGACGCGTAATGGCCACACGGGCCGCCTCGATCTGGTTGGCCGTCAGATAGGCACGCTCGAGGGTCTGCAGGCCGAACTCGCCGAAGTCAAGTTCATTGCATCTGCGCGAAAGGCCCGCGTTGTTACCGCGCTGCACCTTTCTGTGCTTTACTCTTTTTGGCATTAACGGCATTTTGCATAACCTCCGTAGGTTCTTTGTGACAAATCCAGACCTTCACGCCGATCTTTCCTGCGGTCGTGTTGGCCTCCGTGAATCCATAGTCGATGAACGCCTTCAGCGTGTGAAGCGGCGTACGACCTTCCTTGTACTGTTCCGTGCGGGCAAGTTCCGCTGCGCCGAGCCGGCCGGAGCACTGAATCTTGATGCCCTCGGCTCCCAGCTCCATCGCAGTCTGGATCGCCTTCTTCATGGCGCGGCGGAAACCGATACGGTGCTCCAGCTGCGAAGCAACGTTCTCCGCCACCAGCTGCGCACAGGTTTCCGGCTGTTTGACCTCCACAACGTCCAGAAGCAGCTCCTGGCCTTTGCCCAAAAGCTTGCTCACGTCGTTGCGGAGCTTTTCCAGTTCCGCGCCCTTCTTGCCGACCAGCGCGCCGGGGCGGCCGGAGAAGATCGTGGTGCGGACACGGTTCACATAACGCTCGATCAGAACTTTCGCGATGGCGGCACCGGCATAGTTTTTCTTGATGAAGTTGCGGATAACCACATCTTCATGGAGCCAGTTCCCGAAGCTGTCCTTTCTGGCGAACCAGAGAGAACTCCAGTTTTTGTTCAGGGCTAATCTCAGCCCGATCGGATTTACCTTTTGACCCACAATAAGTTCCTTTCTTATTCGTCCGTGAGGATCACGGTGAAGTGACTCATGCGTTTCCGGATGCGTCCGGCCATTCCGCGGGCCTTCGGGCGGAACCGTTTCAGCATCGGACCCGGATCGGCTGCCGCACGTTTGACCTTCAGATCGGCCTTCTTCAAATCATGATTGTTTTCCGCATTGGCGAGCGCGCTCTTCAGCGTCTTCGCAAAAAGACGCGCCGCTTTCCTCGGACTCAACTCCGCTATCGCCATGGCTTCCGCCACAGGCTTTCCCTGGATGACCTGGGAAAAATCCTGCGCCTTCTGCGGCGATATCCGGACGTACCTTGTTACTGCCCGAACTTCCATTTTTACCTTCTTGTTGGTTTTTGGTTCTATGTCAGGTTCGTGTTCGTTCTCTTATATTCTGAATAAAGTTCTTCACCGCCGGACCGGGCTCACCTTCATCCCCGGCACCAGATCCCGGAGAGACCCCCCTTCCGGAATCGCCGCACAGACAAAGCTGCGGAGCGCTACCACCTTCAGCACGGTTTTGGAATCGTTCTCCGCCCAGAGCCTCAGATTCACCCGGACCCCGCTGCGGTATCCCGCAGAAAGAACAACGACGCCGAGCGCCTCATCCACCGCCAGGACCCGGCAGGAGTCGAACCCCGCAGGGTCCGCCGGAGAATGGACAAGTCTTGCGAACAGTCCCGCGGATTTCCGCACATCTTCCAGCGCTACCCGGAGCTTGGCCCGTTCCACCTCATCCAGCCCGGTCTCGGGCAGGATCCCGAGGACTTTTTCCGAAGCCGACGCGCTTTTCCCGGCCAGATCGGCGCCGAACCGGAACACAAGCTCCAGCGTCTCCATCAGTTCCACCTCGCGGGAGGACATGTAGACGGGCTCCAAGGTGTCCAGAACGGAAGCCGCGCTCAACTCCAGGATCTTGAGACGATCCAAATTTTCCGAACTTTTTTCCAGAGTTTCAATCAGCTCCCTGCGAAGAACTTCCGCTTCCGCCGCCGAACCGGGCTCCACGTGCCCGCTTTGCGCCAGTTCCGCTTTCAGATGAAGGATTTCCACCTTCAGCCGCTCCGTTTCCGATTTCCGTTCCTCGGACATCCGGCGCAGCATTTCGCGCAGATGCACGTTCTCGGCCCTCAGAGACTCAACAGAGCGGGCGGAAACGCTCTCCCGGTCCGCCGCCTGAGCATCTTCAGATGTCTGAATGTTCTCAGGCACCACCGCGGACGGAATCACGTCCGGTTGTGTTCCAACCTTCTCTCCCGCATGGGTTCTCACGCCTGTCCCGGACTCGTTTCCAAGCCCGGAAGATACCGGATCCGCCCCGATAATGGAACAAATCCAGCTAAGCGTGAACAATAATATAAGCCATCTTTTCATTTTTTCCAGTTTTTTTTAAAATTTTTTTCGTTTCCTTTGCAAAAAAACCCATTACCAGGCGGGTCTGTCAAAAAGGACGGCATGGGAATTTCGATGGATCGCAGAAAAGGTGGAATGGGTAATTTGAGCGTGGATACCCGCAGGGTAACCACCGAAAATGCCCCCATTTCACACTTCTGCGAGACGCGAAAAGACTCGCAGCCCGTTTTGGCAGACTCGTCTTACTATACTCGCCGAAGCCCTGTTTTTCAAGTATTTCTTCCTGTCCAACCCCGCAAAAAGCGCCCGCTCCATCCATATATTATTAAGAAAACACGGTCCGGTCCCTTGACTTTTCGCCTTTCGGGGATATCTTACTTCCGCTTCCGATACTCCGCCGAAGTGGCGAAATGGCAGACGCACTAGACTCAAAATCTGGCGCCAGCAATGGCATGAGGGTTCGAGTCCCTCCTTCGGCACCATTCAAATTCAAGGACTTGCAAAACCGCAGGTCCTTTTTTTTCCCCTTTTTGCCCGTTTTTCGCTGTCTTCTCCTGTAGCCTCAAATTATTTTCTGAAAATGCGAATAACAACAACATAACACCAAAAATTTTACAGCCTCAAATTGAGTCTATCAAGAATCTATCACAGGAAGGAATAACACCAAAAATTCCGGCAAAATGCACTCTTGATCTTTGTAAAGAGCCATATGCGGATTTTGGAAGCATCCGATTTAACCTTCGACACCCACTCACGAACCTTGCCCGCACCTATCGCTGGCGGGCACTGATCGATGCAGGGCGATTTCTCAATGCCCACGATTTCCGCATTTGGAACACATTGTATGCCGCTTGTGATCACCATACCATCAAGACGTTTTGTAAATAGAAATTTGTCTAACGTGCGGTTCTGGAATGATCGACTTGGTCGATAAATGTGGGCAACAGGAGGTCTTCGACCGATCACTCTTCGCCCCGTAACAGACACCCTCTGCTACGGCATTCTATGTGGCGTGGGGGGGGGACAAACTGGATATCCGGTGGTGAAAGACGCTCCGCCGCGACGGCTAAAAAACTCCGTCGGCAAGCGTAAATCCGAAAAAAGTTTTTTTGGCTCCTTGTTTTTTGTCTTTCGAGAGAGTATTTTACTTTCAAATTGGGATTTTATAATGCAAAAAAAGCGGAGGATATCATGGAATCGGAAAAACGCTCGGCGGATTATGATGATGGTGTTTTTGCGGAAGAGTCCGTTCTCGTCATCGACTATCCAATACTTCAGCGTCTCAGCATCGTGCCAGCCGCGCTGCTGACGTCGGATTTCCCCAAGGACTCGCCGGGGGCGGCGATAGTCAACGCACCGTGGCAGGCGGTTTTCCTTGCCCCAGGTAACGACGAGGATTTCTTCGACATGTTCCGAACCGAGCTGCGCGATTCCATAAACAAGACCGCGGGCGAGGAGATTGTACTGTCGCGGGACCATCTTCCCGTGATCCGTTGCGTGCTCCAAGCCGATTGTCCGCCGGAATTGGCGATGGACGGGATCGAAAATTGTTTACGGGACGTCCTAGGTAGAATTCTGGAGAGGAACGGCGTAATATTCGTCAATGACGTTCCCCCCGAGTATTACCGGATTTTATCCTCCATTCTCCACAAATACAACAAAAAGCACTCCCTGTTTCTGCTGGGCAAGGCCGCAAACTCTAATGCCGAATATCTTGTAAAACAGGGTCTCGCTGAAGAATTGCCGGACAATTGCGACGAGCTGTGGAGCGAATATGCAGCCGGAATGGGAAGCTGGGGCAACGATCAGTGCGAGCATCTGCAGGTCGCGGGCAAAATGTTGGCCATTCCGAGGAGCGATACTTTCAAAATTTCGCAGTTCGGCGAGTTGCTTACAATCGAAAACGCGGGCAACATACCGCAGATCGAGCCAGGGGACATCCCGACAGATTTTCAAAACTTTCTGGAACGCAGCGTCGGCGGCTTTCCCGCTTGGTACTGCTACAGTACGCAGGTCGGGTACCATTTGCCAAGAACCGTGGAAAAGGGGATTTTCGAAAGACTGCTCGAGGCGATGGACGACGCCGACCACACCCACGGCGACCAGGCCAACCCGCTGCTGCTGTGCGGACAGGCCTACTCCGGCAAGACCAATATCCTGTGCGCGCTTGCGTGGCGGATGTTCTCCAAAAACCTCTATCCGGTGATATACATGCCGAATACGGTCCTCCCGTCGGATATCACGAAGATTACCGAACCGCTGGCCTATCTGCTCAAACAGCTCGAGCAACTTGAAATGTCCGAAGGCAATACCACCGACCGGATCGTCCCAGCGTTGATTGTCTGGGACAGTTCGTGCCGGCAGCCCGGCGAACTCGGCTCGGTCAGAAAGCTGCTCACGGATCTGCGCCGCGAGGGGAGACAGGTGCAGATGATTTGTTCCTCTTACGGGTTTGGCAACGCCGACGGCGATATCTCCCAATCTTATTTCGAGAAAGAAATCAGGTCCTATTTGAAAAAATACATCAAGCCATTTACCGTAACTGCGCACCTTGATTCGACCGAAGAGAAGCATCTTTTCGCTATTTTGCGCGACAAAGGCGGGTTCACCGATGAGGAAATACGGTGTTGCACCTCGCGGTTCGGCAGTGATCCCCACTTCATTGCCATGCTTTATCAATTCGGAGAACTGCACGATGAGATCCAGCGGCACATTGGCTCCGAAATGGGGATCAGCAAGGATCTGCTGGAAACGATTGTCGAAAAGCTGATGGCGAATACCCAACAGAGTTTAATGGCGATAATGCTGGAGCGGGCCCTGAACTTGCATACGATGGCGAAGGGCGAAGATGACTCAGTAAGGAAGACTCAACTCCGCAAGAAGATAGATGATTTGATCGTCTATCTTGCCTTTTGCACGTTCTACGACTGCAAGATGCCAATACGCTTGGTTTTGCGTCTGCTGCGCGGCGATTTCGAGTATCCCTGCTCCATATACTCCGCCGTTTCGAATCTCCCGCTGCTGCGTGAGGAGCAGTCGGATTACGAGGACGAACCCCAGCTGAAGATCCGCAGCACCCTCGAGGCGGAGATCATATTGGATATGGCAAAAAAGCGCCATAACAACGAGGATCGCCGTATTGATCTGCTGCTCGAACTCATCG
>JAFZZR010000017.1 GCA_017615635.1 Lentisphaeria bacterium | reverse complement strand
CGCCGCGGTTGCCTTCGGGGCCTGGCTCCCGGCGATCAGCTGTTTCTTTCTCGCGGCCGCCGTCGCCTCGGCGACCCATGACGCCGCCGCCGATGGATTCTACATCATTGCGCTTGACGCTTCGGCGCAGGCCGGATTCTCCGGGATCCGCAGCGCGGTCTACAAGGCCGGCACCGTGGTCGGTCAGGGGCTTTTGACGATGCTCGGGGGCTGGCTCTGCACCAGATTCCGCCTCCCCGTCGAAGGTTCCTGGGGCTGCGTCTACGCCGCCGCCGGAGCGGGAATGGTGCTGCTCGCCTTCTATCATCTCGCGATGATGCCGAAACCGGCCCGGTCCGACGCCGGAGAAAAGACTTCCGCCGCCCCGAAAGAATCCTTGCTCACCTTCTTTGCCCCCTACTGGCATGTGGTGCGCGCACCGGGATTCGGCAAAGCGCTCGCCTTCCTGCTTCTGTTCCGCCTGGCCGAGTCCCAGCTGCGGGTCGCGGTCCCCTTCCTGCTTGCAAAACGGTCCGATGGCGGCATGGAACTCGCCGTCGTCGAACAGGGATTCCTCTACGGTACCTGCGGCGCTTTGGCGCTGATCGCGGGCGGGATCCTCTCCGGATATGCCGTTTCGCGGCAGGGAATGCGCCGCTGGATCTGGCCGATGGCGCTGGCGATCAACGTGCCCGACCTCGTCTATGTCTACCTCGCCTGCGTGCGGCCCGCTTCGCTCTGGGTGATCGGCGGCTGCGTCTTCATCGAACAGTTCGGCTACGGATTCGGCTTCACCTTGCTGACCCTCGGCATGGTCCTGATGGCCCGCGGCGAAGGCGGCCGCGAAACGACCCGCTTCGCCCTCTTCACCGCGATCTCCCTCTTCGGCGTGATGGCGCCCGGAAGCATCGCCGGATATCTGCTGAAGATCCCCGCGCTGATCTTCCCCGGACTCGACCAGCTGACCTGCTACCGGATCTTTTTCCTCTGGGTGATAGTCTGCACGATCCCCTCGTTCCTGGTGACCGCGCTTATGGCGAACCCCCTCTGCGACGGATTCCCGCCGCCGGCTCCCCGTAGCGAATCCTGATCCGATAGACGCGGCACGATCCGCACCCGCAGAGCGGAAAAAATCCTTCCGACTTCGTCAATGTTCCAAAAGACAAGTGCGTCTTCGTGTTTTTTGCCTTGCAAAAACTTCACGGGCCGCAAAGCGGACCTCTTCATCCGCCTTCGCTAAAGCTACGGCGTGACAAGCAAGCAAGGCTTCTCGGAAGAAAAGTGAAGATGTTCCGCCTTCATTGCATTACGGCGTGACAAGGAAGAAAAGCCGCCGGCTTTTGAGTGAAGTGCGGCTTCGTTCGCCATTTTGAAAATGGCGGAGAGATGGGGATTCGAACCCCAGAACGAGCAAGCCCGTTAACGGTTTTCGAGACCGCCGCCTTCGACCACTCAGCCATCTCTCCGGGAAAGAGCAGTGAACGACTAATCTACATCCCGAAAAAAATAAATCAAGGAGAGAGCGAAAAAAAGTTGAAACTTTTTTGAAAGCGTGGTATAGTAAGGGTTGACAAAGAACCGGAAACCGCGAACAAACGAGCGAAAGGAGCAAGCGGGCCATGATGGAAAAAAAGAAAAAGACTTTCCGCTGTGTCATCCGCAGCGAGGAATGCAAAGGGTGTGAACGGTGCGTGGAAGCGTGTCCGCGCGGCGTTCTGAAAATGGGAACGAAGCTGAACCTTATGAGTTTTCCCGCGGTGGAATACGCCGGAAGCGGCTGTATCGGATGCGGCGGATGCTTCTATTCGTGTCCGGAGCCCGGAGCCATCACGATCGTGGAAGAAGTGGAGGAGTGAAGAACCATGGGAAAGACGAAAAAGATCCTTCTGAAGGGAAATGAAGCGGTCGTGTACGGCGCGCTTCTGGCGGGCTGCGAATGCTATTTCGGCTATCCGATCACGCCGGCCAGTGAAATCGCACATGCCTCGGCTCGGATGTTTCCGAAGCTGGGAAGAGTGTTCATCCAGGCGGAATGCGAAATCGCATCCATCAATATGGTCTACGGCGCCGCGGCGGCCGGACGCAGGGCAATGACGGCGTCCTCCGGACTGGGGATCAGTCTGAAGCAGGAAGGCGTCTCGTACATCGCGGG
This sequence comes from Lentisphaeria bacterium, assembly GCA_017615635.1. Classification (GTDB taxonomy): domain Bacteria; phylum Verrucomicrobiota; class Lentisphaeria; order Victivallales; family UBA1829; genus RGIG8244. The sequence goes on along the minus strand of JAFZZR010000017.1, from coordinate 17,902 downwards.
CGCCGAGCTCCCGGCGGTGATCGTGGACGTGATGCGCGGCGGTCCCGGACTGGGCAACATCGCGCCGGAACAGGCGGACTACAATCAGATCGTGAAAGGCGGAGGACACGGCGGCTACCGCTGCATCGTTCTGTCCCCCGGCTCGGTCCAGGAGATGTGCGATCTGACGATGCTGGCGTTCGATCTGGCGGACGAATACCGCACGCCGGTATACGTGCTGGCGGACGGCATGATCGGTCAGATGATGGAGAAGCTGGAACTTCCGGAGCCGCGCGGACGCAGAGCGTCGCAGGACTGGTCGCTGAACCGCGTGAACAAGACGCACAACTGCGTGAGCTCGATTTACATGGACGCCAACGATCTGGAAGCGGTCAACAAGCGCCTGAACGCCAAGTATGCCGTGATCCGCGAGAAGGAACAGCGCGCCGAAGAGTACCGGATGGACGATGCGGAATACGTCTATGTGGCGTACGGAATTTCCTCGCGCATGTGCCGTTCGGCCGTGGATGAGCTGCGCTCCGAAGGCTGCAAGGTCGGACTGATCCGGCCCCAGACGCTCTTCCCGTTCCCGGAGAACGCGCTCCGCAAGGCGCTGTCCAACGGAGCGAAGAAGTTCTTCTCGGTGGAAATGAGCAACGGACAGATGATCGATGACGTGAAGCTCTCCATCGAATGCGCGAAGCCGGTGTATCTGATCAACCGGATGGGCGGAAATGTGCTGAGTGTGGAAGAGATCGTCACACGGACCAAAGAGATGCTGGGAGGTGACTGCAAATGAAAGAAGTCGTGAAATTCGGACGTCCGTCGGGATTCTTTGAAAAATTCGAACGCCGGCCGGGGCCGATCAAAACCAATATGCACTATTGCCCGGGCTGCGGGCACGGCGTCCTCCACAAGCTGATCGCGGAAGCCATCGGCGACATGGGCCTGAAGGACAAGGCTGTGCTGGTCTGCCCCGTGGGCTGCTCGGTCTTTGCCTACTACTATTTCGACTGCCACTCCATCGAGTGCGCCCACGGCCGCGCTCCGGCGGTGGCCACGGCCATTTCCCGTACGGATCCGGAAAACGTGGTGATCGGCTATCAGGGCGACGGCGACCTGGCATCCATCGGGTTCAACCAGATCCTCCAGGCGGCGAACCGCGGCGAGAACATGTGCGTGTTCTTCGTGAACAACGCCATCTACGGCATGACCGGCGGCCAGATGGCCCCCACCTCCCTGCCCGGACAGAAGACCCAGACCTCGCCCTGCGGACGCGATGTGGCCGAGACGGGTTATCCCATCAAGGTGGCGGAAATGATCGCGCAGTTCGAAGCGCCCGTGTACGTGGAACGCTGTGCGCTGAGCCGCGTCCCCAACATCATGGCGGCGCGCAGAGCGGTGCGCAAAGCGATCCAGAACACGGTGGACAAGAAAGGATTCTCGTTCGTGGAACTGCTTTCCGGCTGTCCCGTGAACCTGAAGATGAAAGCTCACGAGATGAACGAGTTCCTGAACGAAAAAATGACAAAGTTCTTCCCGCTGGGCGTCTATAAGGATGTGTCGGCCGAACGTGAGGCCATCGTGCGCCATACGCCGATCTTCGAGCCGGACCAGGTCCGCGAACTCCTCTTCCCCGAAGAGACCAAGCGCGCGGTGGACGACAACTTCCGCTACACGGCCAAGGTCTTCGACGAGGAACGCCGGGTGAAGATCTCCGGATTCGGCGGTCAGGGCGTCCTTTCTCTTGGATATCTGCTGGCCACCATGGGCAAGCTGAGAAACTTCAATGTCTCTTGGCTTCCCTCCTACGGTCCCGAAATGCGCGGCGGCACGGCGAACTGCTCCATCGTGTTCAGCCATACCCACGTGGGCTCGCCCCAGGCGGACCACAACTGCAGCATGCTGATCTGCATGAACCAGCCCTCCGTGGACAAATTCCTCGGTCAGCTGGGCGAGAACGGCGTGCTCCTCTACGATGCATCCACCATCCGGCAGCCCGAAGTTTCACCGGATAAGACCGTGTACGGACTGGCGGCCTCGGATCTGGCCAACACCCTGGGCGATCAGCGCGTGGCCAACTCCGTGATGCTGGGCGGCATCGCGAGACTCATGCAGGACTGCTTCCTGGAAGGGAAGGAAAGCGAAGACTTCGATCTGGCCGTGGAAGAGGCCATGAACGAGCACTTCGCCGGCAAGCCCCAGAAGGTCATCGACCTGAACATGAAGGCGTACCGCCTCGGCAAGGAGTCCGTCTCCATCCGCTTCGGCGCCAGAGTGAAGTAAGAGAGGGAACGGACGCAGCACGTCCGCCCTCATACATCAGGGCCGGTCTTCGGAGAAAAAATCCGGAGTCCGGCCCTGAAAGTTTTCTTGCAATTTCGGGTGAACGGTGCTATATTCGGGCAGGTAAAAAAACAGGTGAAGGCAATGGCAGAAGAGAAGGGAAAGGAACCCGGATCGTCGAAGGGCGGAAAACCGCTGATCCCGGCGAAACGCGCACCGGGCAAGGTCCGCGGGGCCCGCATGAGCAAATTCAATCCGGAACTGGAAGCGCGTCTTCAGCATGAAGCGCACAAGATGCGGATCTTCCGTTTGTTCATGTGTCTGGTGATCCTTTTCGGTGTCCTGCTTACCGGTCTGGCGCTGGTCAGATATCTGAAAGGCCGGGCCGTACGCGGGGAACGGATCGCGGAACGGCTGAAGATGCTGGATGAAATCGAGCGTGATTTCGACCGTTCGGATCTGAGGCCCTACGAGAAGGAACAGCGTGCCATGCGTGCGGTCCGCGAGGCGGAACTGCTTCAGCAGGCGGAACCCGATACGAGCGCCGAGCTGGAAAAGCGGATCGCCCGGTATGAAATGGTCCTGAAAAATTCCTATCCGGTTCTGAGCGCGGAACGGGAAAAGGGAACGGATTTCATCTGCCGCTCGGGAATGCTGGATATGGTCCATATTCCCTCGGGCGAGTTTAAAATGGGACGCTCGGATCTGCCCGCAGACGGGCGGAGTGCCGCGGAGGCGCCCCAACGCGTCATCACCATTGCCACGCAGTTCTGGATCGCGCGGACCGAGGTATCCATCTGGCAGATACGCAAACTGATTCCGGCTTTCCGTCCGCCCGAATGGGGCACGTACAAACTGGACGGACCGAATCAGCCGGCCTGCGGGATCCGGTGGGATCAGGCGATCCTCTACTGCAAGAAGCTGACGGAGCTGGAGCGGCGTGCAGGAAAGATCCCGCCGGGCTACGAATACCGTCTGCCCACGGAGGCGGAGTGGGAATATGCGTGCCGTGCGGGAACGGAAACGGTGTACCCCTGGGGGAACGAATTCGGAGAGGAAGGGGGAAAATACGCCAACGGCCTGGACAGGAAATCGGCGAAGCTGTTCGACTGGAAGCTGACGAACCGCGACGACGTGGCGAACGACGATCACTACGCGGTCTCGGCGCCGGTGGGATCGTTCAAGCCCAATGCGTTCGGATTGTACGACATGCTGGGAAACGTGGCGGAATGGTGTTACGACTGGTATTCCCCCAACACCTACCGGCAATCGAAAGTTTCGGTCAATCCGCTGCAGATCGCGGCGGAGCCGGTGGTATATACGCAGTACCGTCCTTTCGACGACGGTACCTGGGACACGGAGCTCCCCTGCAAGGCGCTGCGCGGCGGTTCCTGGGGCGTGACGCCGAACAAACTGCGCCCCGCGTTCCGCGATTTCATGCCGCCCAACGAAGTCAATATCGGGGTGGGTTTCCGGCCGGTTCTGGCGCCGGAGATCCGCAACCGTCTGAGAAACTGAAGAAAGGATCGGAGCGGACTTCATGGCGGACGAGTCATCCATCACCCCGATGATGAAGCAGTATCTCAAGGTGAAATCCGAGATACCGGAAGGGGCGATCCTGCTGTTCCGGCTGGGCGACTTCTACGAGATGTTCTTCGACGACGCCAACCGGGCGGCCCCGGTGCTGGACGTGGTCCTGACGAAGCGGGCGGGCTATCCCATGTGCGGCGTGCCGTATCATGCGGTGGATGCGTATCTTCCGAAGCTGCTGGACGCCGGGTTCAAGGTGGCCATAGCGGAACAGATGGAGGATCCGAAGCTGGCGAAGGGGATCGTCCAGCGCGCGGTGACCAGAATCATCACGCCGGGCACGATCCTGGACTCCTCCTTTCTCAAGCCCGAAGACAACAACTTTCTGTGCGCGGTGTGCACGGGTCCGCAGAACACGCTGGGACTTTCCTGGCTGGATATCAGCACGGCCGAATTCAAGACCTGCGAACTGAAAAGCCGGGAGGAGCTGGAAAGCGAACTGCAGAGACTTCTTCCGCGGGAGTGCCTGATCCCCGCCCAGCTCCACAAGCAGTGGACGGAAAGCGGAGAGTTCCCCCATATGCGGCGGTCCGCGCTGTGGACGCCGCTGGACGACTGGATATTCTCCCTGGAAAACGCGCAGGAGATCCTGAAACGGCATTTCCGGACATCGACGCTGGACGGATTCGGTCTCCGGGATCTCTCCACGGCGATCCGTGCGGCGGGCGGCGTGTTCTATTATGCGTCGGAGAATCTGCGTCACAACACGGGCCATATCCAGACGCTCCAGCGCTACGAAAGCAAAGACTATCTGGGACTCGATCCCATCTGTCAGCGGAATCTGGAACTGGTGGAAAGCCTGCACGGAGCGAACCGGGAAGGAACGCTCCTTCAGGTACTGGACCGCACCCGCACCGCCATGGGAAGCCGCATGATGCGGGACTGGATTTTGAAGCCGCTCTGTCACGCGGCCCGGATCGTGGAGCGGCAGGACGTGATCGGCATCTTCAAGGACGATCCGCTGACTCTTTCCGAAGTCCGGGAAAGCCTGGGCGTGGTCCGTGACCTGGAACGGCTGGCGGCGAAGCTGAATGCGGGCAGCATCAATGCACGGGACATGCTGGCCCTGGGAAACAGTCTGGACATGCTGCCCGGACTGCGGACTCTTCTCCAGTCCTACGATCTGCCGCTTCTGGAACGGATCCGGAACCGCATCGCGGAACTGCCCGATCTGGTCCGGCGGATCTTCGAAACCATTGCGGACGATCCGCCTCCGGTCCTGACGGAAGGCGGGATCATCCGGCCCGGCTTCAGCCCGGAGCTTGACGAGCTGCGGTCCGCGGCCACAGACGGAAAGAAGTGGGTGGCGGAACTGCAGACGAAAGAGCAGGAGAGGACGGGGATCCGGTCACTGAAGGTGCATTTCAACAAGGTGTTCGGATACTATATCGAAGTGTCGAAGGCAAATCTGGCGCACGTGCCGGATGATTATGTCCGGAAACAGACCCTGACCAACGGAGAACGGTTCATCACGCCTCAGCTGAAGGAATTCGAAAGCCGGATCCTGGGTTCGGAAGACCGGTCCAAAGCCATGGAACAGCAGATCTTCGAGGCGCTCCGGAAGGCCGCCGAAGCCTTCACGGGCCAGATCCAGGAGTCCGCCCGCGCCGTGGCGGAACTGGACGTCCTTTGCTCCCTGGCCGACTGCGCCGCCATGAGACAGTACTGCCGCCCCCATATTTCCGAGGACGACATACTGAAAATCACCGGCGGACGGCATCCCGTGCTGGATGCGAGGATGGAGACCGAGCGGTTCGTACCCAACGACACGCTGCTGGACGGGGAGCAGAACCGCATGGCCATCATAACGGGGCCGAACATGGCGGGAAAATCCACATATATCCGGCAGACGGCGCTGCTGGTCATTATGGCGCAGATGGGCGCGTTCATCCCGGCAGACGAGGCTTGGATCGGGCTGGCGGACCGGATCTTCACCCGCGTGGGGGCCATGGACGATCTTTCCCGGGGCCAGAGCACGTTCATGGTGGAAATGGTGGAAACGGCCAACATCCTGAATCACGCGACGCCGAAAAGTCTGGTGATCCTGGACGAGATCGGACGCGGGACCAGCACCTTCGACGGACTTTCCATCGCCTGGGCCGTGGCGGAGCACCTGCTGGATCATCCGTCCTGCCGCTGCCGGACACTTTTCGCCACGCACTATCACGAACTGACGGAACTGGCGCTGACCCGGAAAGGGGTCCGGAATTACAATATCGCCGTGCGCGAATACGGAGACCAGATCATCTTTCTCCGGCAGATCGTGCCCGGCGCCGCCGATAAAAGCTACGGGATCCACGTGGCCAAGCTGGCCGGACTGCCGCGGGACGTCATCGAACGGGCGGGGGAGATCCTCGAGAACCTGGAGGACAATGCCGTGGGATACTCGGGCCAGCCGGCCGCCGTCCGGAAGATCCGGGAAACGTCGGCTCCCTACGGAACGAAAAAGAAAAAAGGACAGAGCGGACGCGACGGGACGGCGGAAGACGACGGACCCGTTCAGCTCTCTCTTTTCGAATAAGGAATCCTGAACTATGAAACTGATCGTCGTTGTCTCGGCCGCCTTGGGAAGCGAACTGTATTCCGCCCGTGCCCGCGCTCCTTTCTGGAGTCAGCTGGCGCCCCGGGAGATCGATTCCTTCTTTCCCGCGCTGACCTCGCCGGTCCAGGCCGCTCTGCGAACGGCCTCGGGCGTGGAAGTGCACGGAATGGGAGCGGGCGGCTATTTTGACCGGACTCTGAAGAAAGTGTTTTTCCGGGAGCAGTCGTCGCTTCTCTTTTCGGGACCGCGAATCTGGGAGGATTTCCGGGCCCGCGGCGGCAAGGTGGCACAGGTCTGTCTTCAGCAGTCTCTGGGCAATGATTCGGATTTCTATCTTCTGCCGGCGCCCATTCCGAAATACAGCGGGGGCACCGTGGAGAATTTTCTGTCCCGGCCGAAGAACCTTTACCGGCAAATCTGCGAGGAAACGGATCAGGAATTCAGTCTGGCCTGCTACTGGGGTCCGTTCACCAGCGTGAAGGCATCCCGGTGGATCACCGCTGCCACCGGCGCACTGGCCAAAAGGATGGCGGACGGGGAAAGTCTGATCCTGACCTATCTGCCGCACCTGGGATATGAGACGCAGCGGGACGGACCGGAATCCTCGGATGCGGAAGAGGCCTTCACGGAATACGAGGAGTGCCTGGAGGAGATCCTGGTCATGGCGAAGCAGGAAGGATATGAGGTGCTGATCCTGGGCGACTACGAGATCACGGACGCCGACCGGCCTCTGTTTCCGAACCGGCTGCTGGCGGAAAAGGGATTCCTCTCCCTGAGCGAGGCGGACGGCATGCTGTATCCCGACTTTTTCTCGTCCCGTGCTTTCGCGCTGGCCGAACACCAGATCTGCCACGTGTATGTGGAAAATCCCGCCGACATCCCCGCCATCCAGGCTCTTTTCGAGGCGATGCCCGGCGTGTCATGCGTCATTCCAAGGGCCGACGCCCCCGAGTGGGACCATCCCCGCTGCGGCGAACTGATCCTCGAAGCCGAGCCGGGCGCCTGGTTCGCCTATCACTGGTGGGAGGATCCGGATCAGGCGCCGGACTACGCCTCCCATATCGATATCGACAACAAGCCGGGATTCGATCCCATGGAGATCTGCTGGCGCATCTGGCCGCCCCTCAGTGTTCCGCTGGACTGCTCCCTGCTCAAGGGAACTCACGGACGTCAATGCCGCGTCATGTGCGCCTCCACCTTCGAGATGGATTCCTCCGTCCGTTCCTTCACCGGCGCCGCCGGGGCCCTGAAGGAAATGCTCTCCCAATGAGCGGGTGCTCCATCCTTTTCGATGCGGGCACGCTGCTGGTCCGCGGAGACGAAAGCGAACTGGCGCCCGTCCGGGAGTTTCTGCTTTTCGACGAGCGTGTGGGATGCCATCGTGCGGAAGCCTGTTCCTACAGCGCCATGATCCGTGCGCTGACGGCGGCGGGGATCCCCATCGACGACAAAGCCCGGAACTACAAGGCGCTTTCCCTGACGCTGCATTCTCCTCACACGCCCATGTCCCATCAGCTGGCGGCGCTGCGCGCGTGGAATCAGTCGAAACGGCGCGGCGTGGTGGTTATGCCGACCGGATCCGGGAAGACGTTTTTCGCCTTTATGGCCATGAAAGCGGTACAGAGATCCTCACTGATCGTGGTCCCCACCATCGATCTGCTTCATCAATGGGCATCCCAGCTGGAACGGGCGTTCGGGGAGGAGATCGGGATGCTGGGCGGGGGAAGCCGCGACATCCGCGACATCACGGTCAGCACCTACGATTCGGCCGTACTGCGGATGGATTCCATCGGCGACAAATTCGGGCTGATCGTGTTCGACGAGTGCCACCATCTGCCGGGCCCGGTCAACCGTCTGGCCGCCTCCCTGTGTCTGGCACCCTATCGTCTGGGACTTACCGCCACGCCGGAATCGGGTTCGGAAGAGGGAGCGGAGGAATCGCTGGCGGTGCTGAAAAAAGTGCTGGGGCCGGTGGTGTACCGCGTGAATATCGACGAACTGGAAGGCACGGTGCTGGCGACCTATGTGACCCGGCGGATCCAGGTGGAACTGACTCCGGAGGAATCCCGGGCCTATCAGGAGGCGCGGAGAAAATACATAAATTTCATCCGGTCCGCCGGAATCGATTTCCGCGACCGGAACGCCTGGAGCCGGTTCGCCGCGCTCTGTTTCCGCAGGCCCGGAGGCCGCGAGGTTTTCGATGCGTTTCTGACGCAGCGTACGATCGCCCGGTGCGGCAGCGGCAAGCTGACGGTCCTCTGGAAGATCATCCGGGAAAATCCGGGCGCGCGGATCCTGATCTTCACGGCGGACAACGGAACGGCCTACCGGATCGGCGAGCTGCTTTGTCTGCCCGTCATCACCCACAAGACCAAAGCGGCGGAGCGGAAGGAATTTCTGGATTCGTTCCGCAGCGGGGAGTATCCGGTGCTCGTCACCAGCAAGGTGCTGAACGAAGGAGTGGACGTGCCCGAGGCCAATATCGCGATCGTGGTCTCCGGCAGCGGGAGCATCCGGGAACATGTTCAGCGCCTGGGGCGGATCCTGCGGCGGACGGCCGAAGGAAAGCAGGCGGTCCTCTATGAACTGGTCAGCGCCGGAACGTCCGAAATGAGCGTCAGCGAACGGCGGCGGAATCACCGCGCCTATCAGACGCTGCGGCATCTTCCGCTGCGGGGGGAGGGTCCGGCATCATGCTGACGCGCGATCTGCTGAGGGTGCGTCTGGCCGGGACGTATATCAAACCCCGGTTCATCCGTACGGACGATCCGGAACTGCGGGAGCTGGCGGACTCGATTTTGAAGATCTGCCGGGAAGGCATCGGCCGCACCCGGGAGTATCTGGAAAACGCCGCCGCTTCCTGCGCCGCGCTCCACAAGGATACAAAACTGGCCAAAGGGATCGTGAAGCTGGCTTTCGACCGGATGACCTACGAAACGACCTCCGGCGATCCCCGCGAACTCCGGAAAAAACTGTTTCTCGAATCCGCCCGCGCCATCCGGGAAGGCCGTCTTCCGGAATCGCCCATGGATTTCCGCGGCGCGCTGCCTTCGGCGTCCGGGATTCCGGAGGGCGGACTGTACGCGGATCTGCCGGGCAATGACAAACTGCTCTCCATCCGCGATCTCACGGCCCGGGAACTGCTGGAACGTTACAACATGTCTCTGGTGCAGACCCTTCTTCTTTTCACGGAAAAACTGGAACTGGAGATCCCGGCATCGGAAGACCCCCAGCTTTTCCGCGCCTTCTGCTCCAGGCTCCGCTTCCACAGACTTCTGGTCTCTGCCAGACGGGACGGAAAGACCATCCGTCTGGTCATCGACGGCCCGGCCAGCCTTTTCGAAAACAGCACGAAATACGGTTTGCAGACCGCTTCCTTCTTCCCCGTCGTCTGCCGTTTTTCCAAATGGAAGGCGGCCTGCACCGTCAAGCTGAAGGATCAGCGCCGTCTGGTCCTCGACGAATCCTCCGGACTGGTCTGCCGTCAGACCAATCTGGCCTCGTACCGGCCCGAGGAGATCCGCATGTTCGCCGAGCTGTTCCGGCAGGAAAACAAGGACTGGATCCTGGACGACGAACCGGGATTCCTTACCCTGGAAGGCGGCAGGATGATCTTCCCGGATTTCGCGTTCCATCCCGTGCAGGGCGGCGAACCGGTTTTTCTGGAACTCTTTCACCGCTGGCACGCCTCTCAGCTGGAGAACAGGCTGGCGGAGTGCCGGTCGGGACGGATCCGGGATCTCCTGCTGGGTGTCGACCGGGCTCTGCTGAAAAAAGATGGTGTTCTCTCCGGAAAATTGAGCGAGGACGGATATTTCGGGACACACGGATTTTTCTTCCGCGACTTCCCCGGCGTGAAAAATGTCGCCGGCCTGCTGGAAGAGCGGAAGAATGCACGGTGAAATAATCGGGAACGGCATTTGAAAATCCGCCATTTCGCTGTACAGTATCGGGCAAATAACGACACAGGATAACAGGTCAGAATCATGCTGAAATGGATGAAGCTGCGGAATCTCGCCCTGGTTGAGGAAGCCGAGGCGGAATTCGGGGCCGGATTCAACGCCATCACCGGCGAAACCGGCGCCGGAAAGTCGGTCATCATGGGCGCCGTTTCTCTTCTCATGGGAGCCCGGGCCGACCACTCCGCCATCCGGGCAGGTGCGGACCGCTGCGAGATCTCGGCGGAATTCCAGATCCCGGATTACGCCCGGGAAACCGTGAGCGCCATTCTGGAAGCCGAAGCGGCGGAACCGGAAGATCTTTCGGAAGGACTTCTGATCCGGCGGGTCATCACGAAAACCGGATCGCGGAATTTCATCAACGGGAGCCCGGTAACGCTTCCCGTGCTGCATCGTCTGGGCGAATGCCTGATCGACGTTCATGCGGCAAACGCGACGCAGAGTCTGCTGAAATCTTCGGAACAGCTGGCCGTCCTGGACCGGTTCGGAAAACTTGCCGAATGGAAGGAAAAAACGAAAACAAACTGGGAGACTCTCTCCGGGATCCGGAAGGAAAAGGAGGAGTTTCTCGCCTCCATGCCGTCCGCCGAGGAAACCGAACGACTCCGCCGGGACGCCTCCGAGATCCGGAACGCCGGACCGGAACCCGGGGAGGACGATGCGCTCTCCAAACGTCATGCGCTGGCATCCCATGCGCGGACGGTCATAGAGCTGGCCTACCGCGCCGGCGAGGCTCTGACCGGCGATGCGGAAAACAGCATCAGCAGCGTCCTGGGCGATATCCGCCGGATGCTTCTGGATCTGGAACGGGTCGATCCCGAATCCGGACCGCTTTTCCTGGAACAGATGGAGGACATTTCGGAAAAAGTTTCCTCGCTCTCCGCCTCGCTGGCCTCCCGGGCGGCGGAAGTCGATATCGATGAAGCGGAATTTCAGGCCATGGAGGAGCGCATGCGCGTCCTTCAGACGCTGAAACGGCGGTACGGGCCCGGACTGGATGACGTACTGGCCCATCTGGACGAACTGGAAAAACGGATCGGGATGTACGACGATGCCGCACTTCTCCGCGAACAGTTCGAAAAACGTGAAAACGAGGCTCTGACCCTCTGGCGCAAGGCAGCCGAAGCGCTTTCCGCCAAACGAAAGGAGGCCGCAAAGAAACTCGTGGACTCCCTTGCCGCCGAAACCGCCAAGCTCGGATTCCTCCGCGCCGGATTCGATATTGCTTTCGCCGAGGCACCCGGCGGGCCCGGCGGAATGGACCGGATCGAGATCCTTTTCAGCGCCAATCCGGGAACTCCGCTGCGGCCCCTGCGGGATACGGCATCCAGCGGCGAGATCGCCCGGGTCATGCTGGCGGTCAAAACGGTCCTGGCCGAAGCGGATACCATTCCCATTCTGATCTTCGACGAGATCGACGCCAATATCGGCGGCGAAACGGCCGCACGGGTGGGCGGCGAACTGGCCAAGCTGGGCAAGCACAAACAGGTGATCTGCATCTCCCATCTGGCCCAGGCCGCGCGATGCGCCGAAACGCATTTCCTGGTTTCCAAGACGCCCGAGGAGGGCACGGCCCGCACGCGCATCCGCCGTCTGGAGCCGAAGGAACGTCTGGCCGAAATCGCCCGGATGCTGGGTGGCGGCAAGGCGGCCCTGGAACACGCCCGGGAGCTTCTGAAGAAGTAACGGTTTTATCCGGGATCAGAAAAGTTCCAGCTGAACGGGTTTGCCGTCGTTGGGGTCCGATTTTTTTGCAAGGGCGTCGGTACGCCGTTTTTCCAGTTCCCGGGCGAGACTTCTCAGTTCCAGTTCCCGGGCGGATCCGCAGATCGCCTCATAATCGGGCGCTTTTTTGAGGAAGGAGTCCTCGCCGAGCGCAAGATCCGGAGGAAGCGTATCCAGCAGGCGGACCAGTTTCCGGTTCAGCGCCAGACGTTCCGCGCCGGCGACGATCTTGTTCCGCAGGGACTCTTTTCCGATCCGTTCGGGCGCCGCGGTCATGGCGTCGATGGATCCGAATTCGGTCAGCAGTTTTGCGGCGGTCTTCGGGCCAATGCCTTCGATTCCGGGAATGTTGTCGGACGTATCGCCCACCAGCGCCAGGTAATCGATAATGGCGCAGGGCGGCACGCCGAATTTCTCCAGAGTCTCCTTTTCGCCGCGGACCACCAGCTCCTTTCCGTCTTTGGAGGGCGTCAGCATCTCCACGCGGCCGTCGATGAGCTGGGAGAGATCCTTATCGCCGGAAACGATGCGAATGGCGGGTTCGGGAAAGGCGCGGACGATGCAGGCGATCAGGTCGTCAGCCTCGTATCCTTCGTATTCCACGAACGGCCAGCCGAAATCGCGGATCAGATCGCGGATCAGAGGGATCTGGGGCTTCATATCGTCGGGCATGGGGGGCCGGTTGGCCTTGTAGTCCGCCGCCAGCGCAGTCCGGTGAGTCGACTTGCCCAGATCGAAGACGAATGCGCCGTTCCATCCGGGAAACTCGTCCTCCAGCTTCAGGAGGAACCGCATCATGGCGAAGACGGCGTTGGTGGGAACGCCTTTGCTGCTGGAGAGGGCGCGGACCGCGTAGTAGGAGCGGTAGATCCAGGCATAGGCGTCGATGAGGAGGAGTTTTTTCATGCTTCGGGGCCCGCGGATTCCGGTTTTTTGCCGCTCTTCATAACCATCTTCTGGACCAGGAGATAGACCGCGATGAAGACGGCCAGGCCCAGCAAAATCCAGATATAGTGATCATGGATGAGCTGCTTGCCTTTCAGCACCATGTCCAGATAGCTCATATCCGAGGAGAGATGCCCGAAATAGTATCCGATCCCGGCCAGAATCGCCGTCCAGATCCCGGCGCCCAGCGCGGTGAAAAAGGAGAACCGGCCCAGATTCATGTGGGAAAGACCCGCCGGAATGGAGATCAGCTGCCGTATGGCAGGCAGAAGACGGCACACGAACGTGGCCAGATCTCCGTATTTCCGGAAGATCTCCTCCGCCCGGTCCAGCGCGGCTTCCTTCAGAAAAAAGTATTTCCCGTACCGGTGCAGGAACGGACGTCCGATCCAGCGCGACAGGAAGTAGTTGATATACGCTCCGGTCATGGACCCGGCCAGGCCCGCCGCCAGCACCAGGATCAGATCCAGCAGATGGTTGCCCGTGGGCAGAGGATAACGCTGGACCAGAAATCCGGCGGGGATCATCACCACTTCGCTGGGGAAGGGAATGAAAGAGCTCTCCACTGCCATGAAGAGAAAGACGAAAAACAGGACCATCAGGGGCGCCGAGCCCGCGTAGTCCGCAAAATACTGGATATGACTTGCTATGGCTTCCGTGGACATCGTTCCGCTATGCTCCTTCCGGACGGATATAAAAAATCTTTCACGCCCCGCCCGGAGAGATGATTCTGTCCGGACGGAGCGAGTGAGTGATGGAGTCGGACGGGACTCAGTCCGCCCACTCCGTGATGGCCGCCACGGCGGCGCAGTCCACAATGTCGTCCACGGAGCAGCCGCGGGAGACATCGGTGAAGGGCTTGCGGAGGCCCTGCACCAGCGGGCCGATGGCGGTGGCGCCGGCCAGCCGTTCGGTGGCCTTGTACATGGTGTTGCCGCAGTTGAGGTCGGGGAAGACCAGGACGTTGGCCTGTCCGGCCACGGTGGAGCCCGGGGCCTTCTTGGCGGCGATCTCCGGGATCACGGCGGCATCGAACTGCATTTCGCCGTCGATCTGCAGCGTGGGATCCATTTCCTTCGCCTTGGCGGTGGCGTCCACCACTTTCTGGATGATGGGATCATGGGCCGAACCCTTGGTGGAGCAACTGATCATGGCCACTTTCGGCTCCGCGCCCGTGTACTGGCGGAACGTCTTCGCCGTGGTGACGGCGATCTCGGCCAGCTGATCCGCGGTGGGATTGATGTTCAGACCGCAGTCCGCGTAGAAGAGGACTCCGTTGTAGCCCCACTTGGGATCGGGCATCTGCATGATGAAGAAGGCGGAGGCAATGCTGTTGCCCTTGGCCGTCTTGAACAGCTGGAGCGCGGGCTTCGTTTTCTGCGCCGTATTGTGCGCATAGCCCTTCGGATTGCCGCCGCCGGACACGTAGCCGTGGGCGTCGCCGCAGCACACCATCACCGCGGAGAACACGCAGGTATCCTTCAGCCATTCACGCGCCTGCTCCGGCGTAAGACCTTTATTCTTCCGGATCTCGCACGCCTTGTCAATATATTTCTGAAGATTCGGGCTCTTCAGAACGTCCGCGATCTCCACGCCTTCCAGAGAGATCCCTTCCGACGCCGCCAGTTTCCGGATGGCATCCTCATCGCCCACCAGGACCGGTTTCGCATAGCCCAGCTCGGCCAGCTTCGCGGCGGCACGCAGGTTCCGCGGATCATCGCTCTCCGTCAGGCAGACTTTGTTTCCCAGGGATTTCGCTTTCGCACGAATTTTCTCAAGCACGGATTCCGACATCTTTCTTTTCCTTCCTTACGATGGTTTCGGGTTTGTTTTTTCCGTTTCTTTTTCTCTTGTTCCGGTAATGTATCACATTTTTCGCAGGATAAAAGCCCCCCGTTCATTTTTTTTTCGGAATCTGCGGAAGAAAAACCCTTTTCACCCGGACGGTTTTCCGGAGAAGCACTTGATTTTTTTCCGTGCCCGCTGTATCTTACGCACCATTGGTCTGCGCATGGAAAGGGATCCGCAATGAAGAAGCTGAAAATCTGTGTCAGTGCGTGTCTGCTGGGATTCAAATACCGGTACGACGGGACATCCGATTTTTTCACGGAACTGGTGGAGCGCCTGAAAGACAAGGCGGACTTCATCCCCGTCTGTCCCGAGGTGGAAAGCGGACTTCCGGTCCCCCGGGATAAAATGCATCTGCGGACGTCTTCCCGCGGGACCCGTCTCGTGAAAGTGGAAACAGGTGAGGATATGACCGGATTTCTGGACCGCTGGGTGGATGTCAAACTGGAACAGCTGGCGGAACGGAATCCGGACGGTTTTCTTCTGCATTCCCGGTCTCCCTGCTGCGGCCTGAATTCCACAAAATTCCATAATCCGGCGGGCAAACTCCTTCCGCAGAAGACATCGGGCATTTTCGCCGCCGCGGTCCGCCGCCGGTTCCCTTCTCTGCCCGTAGGCGACGAAACGGATCTGGAGACCTTTCTCGGAAAACTGGGACTCAGGGACAACGGAAAGAACCGATGACGAAAAAAAGATTGGAAGTAGCCGCGGCAATCATCCTGCGGGCGGGCCGGATCCTGGTGTGTTCCCGTCCCCGAAGAAGCGTTCTGGCGGAGTTCTGGGAGTTTCCGGGAGGCAAGGCGGAGCCCGGAGAAACCCTGAGGGAGGCGCTGATCCGGGAGATCCGGGAGGAACTGGCGCTGGAGATCGTTCCCCGTGAGAGTTTCTGGCGTCTGGATCACGATTATCCGGATAAGTCTGTGCGGGTGACGTTTTTCTTTGCGGATCCCGCGGACCCGTCGGAAGAGCCGATCGCCCGGGACGACCAGGAAATGAGCTGGGTCACACCTGATGAACTGGGTTCGGTGCGGTTTCTGCCGGCGGATCTGCCGGTGGCGTGCGCGCTTCGCTACCATTTGAAAAAAAAGGACACCGCGTGGCAATAAAAAAGCGGAGAAAGCCGTTATATGGGAAACGAAACGGAACAAAAACACATGAAAGAGGCTCCCGATATGGTGCTGATCGAAGCATACTTGAACGGCGATCAAACCGCTTTCGCGGCGCTGTACGAGCGTTACAAGCGGCAGCTGTACGCCTATCTCGGGCGCATGATCCCGCAGGATCCGGCCAGCGTGGACGACGTCTTTCAGCAGACCTGGATGCGGGCCATCCGGCGGCTTCCGGATTATCGCAACCGGGAACTGTTTCTGGCCTGGCTGATGCGGATCGCGCACAACCTCGCAGTGGATTTTTTCCGCTCCGGCGCACGGCGCGGGGAACAATCCCTTTCCGACGTGGATCCCGAGACGGATATGCCTCTGACGAAAGAAGGCGATACGCCGTCGGGCCGGCTGGACCGGAGAGAGCTGGGCGAAGCGATCGACCGCGCCGTGCGGGAACTGCCGCCCGAACTTCGCGAGGTGTTTCTGCTGAGACAGGACGGCGTATCTTTCCGTGAGATCGCCGAGATCCAGCACTGTTCCATCAATACGAGTCTGGCGCGCATGCGTTACGCGCTGAATAAACTGCGGGCCTCCCTTTCCGGGTGGTCCGATACAGAGGAGGGTATGCAATGAACTGCAAAGAAGCGTCTGACATGATTTTGAAAGGCGAACGGAGCGATATCCTCGAACAGCATCTCGGTCAGTGCCCGGAATGCCGTTCCCTGAATGAGGATCTCCGCCGCATCTCCGCTGCGGCGGATACGCCGCTCCCCGAAGTCCCGGAAAAGCTCGACCGCGCCATTCTCGCCTGCGCCGCGGAACAGTCGGCCCGGCGGTCCATGGGGCCGACTCTCCTCTTCCGGATGCCCGTCCTCCGCGCGGTCGCCGCGGTGGCCGTTCTGGCCGCCTGCGCCGTCCTGACGTTCTCCGTCATGACGAACGGCGGATCGGCGGCGGTCCCCCGGCCCCTGGCGGTTGCGGAGATGGCGCACGGAAGCGAAGAGGACGTACTGGATTTTCTCACGAACTCGGCGGAGCTGGATGCGGATCTTCTGGCTCTTTCGGTGGAACTGGATCAGACGGAATCGGATCTGCAGCTTATGGCTTCGGTTTCCGCTCCTTCCTGGTACTCCGCCGCCGCATATGGCGATTTCTGAACTCGTTCAAACAGGAGATGTCTTTATGAAAAAGAAACTTGTTTTCTCGTTGATCTGCCTGTCCGCCCTTTCCGCGGGCGCACTCTTTGCCTTCCCCTCCGGCGGCCCCGGCGCCGACCGGTTCGGAAAAGAGCCTTCCGCCATGAATTCGCAGCGGCTGGAAGCATTCCTGCAGAGGCTTCCGGAGTCGGAGCGGGCAGGAATGAAAGAGCTGGCCGAAAAGGATCCGCGTGCGTTCCGTCTGGCTGTTGTTCGTTACTTCGAAGAACAGCGGAAGAAGGAAATGGAGGAGATCCTGGCCCTTCGGAAATCCTATCTGGAAGCGCCTCCTGAAAAGAAGGAAGCCATCAAGGAAGCCATCCGGGCGAAACTGGAAGCCGGATTCCAGCGGCATTCGGAAGCCACGGACCGGCGCATCCGGAACATGGAAGAGCAGCTTGCCGAATTCCAGAAAAATCTGGACAACGCGAAAAAGCGTCAGGAAGAACGCAAGAAGAACAAGGAGGCTTTCCTGGAAAAAGCGCTCTCCGATATCACTGACCCCGAGAAAGATCCCTTCCCGCCGGCCGAAGACAGGGACGGACGGCGTTATCCGGGCTTCCGCAAAGGTCCCGGTCCGGGTCCCGCCTGCAAATAACACAGCTGACAACAAAAAGGAGATTCCGATCATGAAAAGAAAAGTGAAACTGTTCCTCTGCCTGTTCCCCTTCGCACTCTCTCTCTTCGCCCAGGCGGATCCTGCACCTGCCGGCCGCGGCGGTTTCGGCG
>JAFZZR010000016.1 GCA_017615635.1 Lentisphaeria bacterium | reverse complement strand
GATCTCCTCCGGGGCAGGGGCGGTCCTTTCCGGACAAAACAGAACGGGCTCCGTACATCGCAGTACGGGGCCCGTTCGATTTTATGAGCGGACGCGGGATCTTGTCCCTCGTCGTTTCCGGGTCAGCGTTTGACGCGGGCGTTTCCGCTCCAGATGCTCCAGACCTGTTCCTCATCGGCAGGCTGTGCATAGTCGGTGAGATGGGTGGTGGCCAGCGCGCCGGTGGCCCAGCCGAACTGGATCCATTTTTCCGTATCCCAGCCGCGGAGCGCGGCATAGAGGAATCCGCCGACGAAGCCATCGCCGCCGCCGATACGGTCCAGGACGCCGATCTCGCGCGGCTCCACGACCTGCCATTCACCGCCGATATTGACGATGGCGCCCCAGAGGTGGCGGTTGGCATTGATGACCTGGCGGAGCGTGGTGGCAAAGGCGTACGCATTGGGATAGGCTGCCTTCACCCGTTCGACCATTTCCTTGAAGCTGTCGATCTTGTCGGCGATGGCTTTTCCGCCGGCTTCCGGGCCCTTGATGCCCAGGCAGAGCTGGAAGTCTTCCTCGTTGCCGATGAGGATATCGGAGAGGGAGGCGATCTCCGCGAAGGTGGCGGAGAGTTCGGCTTCACGGCCCTTCCAGAAGGAGGCGCGGTAGTTCAGGTCGAAGGAGATCTTCGTGCCGTACTTCTTGGCGGCGCGGGCCAGCTCCAGACAGAATTTGCTGGTCTTGGGCGACATGGCGGCGATCAGCCCGGAGAGATGGACGATCTGGACGCCTTCCTTCCCGAAGATGCGCTCAAGATCAAAATACTCCACGCTGAGTTCGCGGCCGACTTCGCCCGCACGGTCGTTCTGGACCCGGGGACCGCGGCTTCCGTATCCGCTGTCGGCCAGATTGAACTGGTGACGGTATCCCCAGGGGCCGCCCTGTTCGAATTCGGGCCCTTCATAGTCCATGTGGCGTCCGGCCAGGTTGTCCTTGATCATGCGGGCAACGGGGCTTCCCTTGACGAAGGCCGTGAGGACTTTGACCTTGAGGCCCAGGAAGGAGGCGATGCTGGCCACGTTGGACTCGGCGCTGGTGACCTGCATCTTGAAGGTTTCACTGCAATGGAACGGCTGGCCGTCGGCCGGGGTGAGACGGACTCCCATGCTGGTGGGGACGAGCAGCGCGTAGGCGGCATCTTTTTTGAGTTCGAGGGACATGGATCTGACTCCTTATCTTATTTGTTGTTGATGTTACGAAAACCGGTTCAGTCTTTGATGAAATTCTTCCGCAGGGCCCAGAGTCCCAGCGCCGGATTGCTGATGTAGTAGATCTCTTCGCCGTTCACCGTGTTGAAACCTTCCTTCAGCGAGGCCGGATCGTATTTCTTCAGCATGGCATCCAGATCCCCGTAGAGGTAACCGACCGATTCGATCTCCTCACGGGTGACGCCCGGTCCCGGACAGTAGGTGATCCGGAACCGTCCTTCGCTGGACCCGTGGATCAGATGGGCGGCGGCGCCGAGGCTGCTCTTCAGATCGTCGTTTTCCGCGACGGCCTTGAGCGTATGGGGCGTTCCCTTGTATCCGTACTTGCGGATCATGGCATCGTTGCCCTTGTCTTCTCCGAACTCCTTCAGACCGGGCGCCAGAATGATCAGATCGCCGTCGTCGGCAATGGCCATTCTCGTGCGGTAGACAGCCTTGTTGCCCAGCCAGGTGCTCTTGAACTCTTCGGGATCCAGGAAGACGACCACCTTTTTCGGCGGACGATCCAGCAGAACCAGGTTCGTGAGAACGCTCAGTTCCGCCGCCGCATGGAAGACGGATACGTCGTCGCCCGAGAAAAAGCCGCGCATGGCCATTTCCCCGGTCGACTCGTCACGGCTCATGACCGTCAGCATGTAAACGAGGGGCAGATCCTTGAGATAGGTATCCACCCCGTAGTTGAACAGCCTCCGGACGGGCGTGTCGGCCCGGCCCATGAGGTTTTCGCATCCGGCCACGGCGCCGAGGAAGTGGGACTTGTTGATGATGTCCGAGCCTCCGACGCCCACCATGAGATTCTTCGTGTAGTTGGCCATGCCGACGACTTCATGGGGAACCACCTGGCCGATGGAGAGGATCAGGTCGTAGGAATCGAACAGGATCTTGTTGACCTGGA
Organism: Lentisphaeria bacterium; assembly: GCA_017615635.1. Lineage (GTDB taxonomy): Bacteria > Verrucomicrobiota > Lentisphaeria > Victivallales > UBA1829 > RGIG8244. The sequence goes on along the minus strand of JAFZZR010000016.1, from coordinate 5,158 downwards.
TCTTGACTTCGTAATCCAGCTTTCCGCCGGAGAGTTCCCGGATAAAATCGGAGGAGGCCGAACCCAGCGTCACCACATCGTCCCGCCAGTTATGGACGCGGAACATGGAACGGGGAACGTTCGGCCCGAACATGAGATTCAGTTCCTTCTCTCCCATGGGAGAATGGGTTCCCAGCGCCGGCATGATGTCGATGTGCCAGGAATCCTTGTACATCTCCACAAGGATCTCCGTGATGCGGCCTGCGCGGGAGTTCAGGCGCGTGTGGTCCGGCGGAAGCAGGAGCATGCGGCCCCCGGTCTTTCCGCTTTTTTCCACCGTCGCGCGGACAAGTTCCCGCAGCTGATCGTCCGAAATGGAGTCGTTGACTCCGCCTTTCTGCACAAAAATACTCATGTCTGCACCACTGTTTCTCTGTTTCGGACCGGTGTCTTACGCCGTATAGGTGCCGGCAACGGTCTTTCCGCTGTGCTCGGTCCATTCCGTGTGGAACGCCACGTGACGGGGCTTGTCCACCCGTTCGTACGTGTGGGCTCCGAAATAATCCCGCTGCGCCTGAAGCAGGTTGGCGGGGAGACATGCGGAACGGTATCCGTCGTAGTAGGCCAGGGCGCTGGAGAAGGCGGGCACGGGCACGCCGGCGAGGACGGCCTTGGCCACGACTTCACGCCAGGCCTTCTGGCAGCGGTCGATGACGCCGTGGAAGAAGTCATCCAGCAGAAGGTTGTCGATGGAGGGATTCTTGTCGAAGGCTTCCTTGATCCGTTCCAGGAACTGCGCCCGGATGATGCAGCCGCCGCGCCAGAGGAGGGCGATCTCGCCGTAATTCAGATCCCAGGAGTATTCTTTGGCCGCCAGACGCATGAGCTGGAAGCCCTGCGCATAGGAGCAGATCTTCGAAGCATAGAGAGCCTGCCGGACCGATTCGATGAAGGCCGCTTTGTCGCCGTTGAAGACCGGCTTTTCCGCCGTCAGGATCTTCGAGGCCGCCACGCGTTCTTCCTTGATGGCCGAGAGGCAGCGGGCGAACACCGCTTCCGCCACGGTGGGAGCCGGAGCGCCCAGATCCAGCGCGCTCTGGCTGGTCCATTTGCCCGTGCCCTTCTGTCCTGCCGCATCCAGAATGATGTCCACCACCGGCTTGCCGGTTTCGGGATCGACCTTGGTGAAGATGGAACTGGTGATCTCGATCAGATAGCTGTTGAGTTCGCCTTTGTTCCATTCCGCGAAGACTTCATGGAGTTCGGCGGCGGAGAGACCCAGAATGTTCTTCAGGATCCAGTACGCTTCGCAGATCATCTGCATATCGCCGTACTCGATCCCGTTGTGTACCATTTTCACATAGTGTCCGGCTCCATCCGAGCCCACCCATTCGCAGCAGGGACGGCCGCCTTGGACTTTCGCGCAGATGGACTGGAAGATGGGTTTGACGAACGGCCAGGCTTCGGGGGATCCGCCGGGCATCATGGAGGGGCCGAGAAGCGCGCCTTCCTCGCCGCCGGAGACTCCCGTGCCGATGAAGCGAAGTCCTTTTTCCGCCAGATATTTCGTGCGGCGGATCGTATCCTGGAAGAAGCTGTTCCCGCCGTCGATGAGGATATCGCCCTTGTCCAGCAGCGGCACCAGCTGATCGATGAGTTCATCCACGGCCTTGCCTGCCTTGACCATCATCATGATCCGGCGGGGCGACTTCAGGCTTCCGCAGAGTTCCTCCAGGGAGTGGCATCCGATGAATTTCTTTCCTTTCCCGCGTCCTTCCACGAACCGGTCCACTTTTTCCACCGTCCGGTTGTAGACGGCGGCCGTGAATCCGCGGCTCTCCATGTTCAGGACGAGGTTCTCTCCCATGACTGCGAGACCGATCAGACCGATGTCAGCCTTGTTTTCCATTCTTTCACGCTGCCTTTCTTTGCGTTCCTTGTATTGACTTTCTGCTAGAGCAAAAAAACTGCCGTACTGTAGCACGTCAATGCCCCTTTTTCAAGAGGCGACTCTCCGGGAATTGCATGATTTCGCCTGAAAACAGTTTCCCCATGCACCCTTTTCTTGAAAAAATGCGCGAAAATGATATATTGTCCGCATGATGAGATTTCACGAAAATGACAATGATGCGCCGGAAGAGCTCTTTCTGGAGAAGGGCGCGATGATCGTTCCCTATCTGGTGTGCGCCGGATATATCCTGTACGCCGCGTACAAATACGCCTCCGTCGAGGAGAACGGAGATTATTCCTCTCTGTTCTACCTGATCCACGGTCCGATCCACGAGGTCGGCCATTTCTTCTTTTCCTCCCGCATGTTCCCCGAATTTCTGCACGTCCTCGCCGGTACTCTCTTTCAATGGCTGGCGCCCGTCGCTGCGGGACTTCAGTTCCTGCGGATCCGGGAATTCCCCGCGGTCGCCGTCGCTCTCGGCTGGCTCGGACTCTCCATGCTGGATACCATGGTCTATATGCGGGATGCGCGGGTCCTGAAACTTCCGCTGACTTCCCCGTTCTCCCGCGGCGGAGAGATTATCCACGACTGGTTTTATCTCTTCGAAAAGACCAATCTGCTGGATCATGCAAACCGGATCGCCGATATCACCGGGTTCATCGGATGGATCTTTGCCGGTGCGGCGGTCCTGTGGATCCTCTTCATGTGCGTCCGCGGCATCGCGGATTCCTTCTCCCGGTCATCCTCCGGACGGTGAGCGGACCCGTCACTTCTGCGCCGGGCGCAGGAGCCGTCCGGGGAAGGGGAGGTGCGCGCCGAACCAGGTTCCGTGAAAATCGGAAAGAGCCCGGCGGCGGCTGGCCGCGGCTTCGGCGGGATTCATGTCGTAGGCGGCGCAGAAATCGGGATGCGCGATCTGAAGGTCCGCCGCATGGACGATGTCGCCGACGAACCAGATGTCCCCGATCCTGAAAACCGTATGTCCGGGTGTATGGCCGGCGCATTTGAGCGCGGTGACGCCGGGCATGATCTCACCGTAATCGAAGAGTCTGATCTCTTTCTCCTCCGGCAGAAAGCGCCCGAGTTTTGCGCGGGAGCGGTCGCGGAGCCACTCGCGGTACTCCAGTCCGGCAATGTGGATCTTCGCCTTCGGAAAAGCCTTCAGTCCGCCGACGTGGTCCGGATGGATGTGGGTGATGAGAATATCGGATACGGAGTCCGGTTCCAGTCCCGCTTTTTTCATCGTTTCGACCAGTCTGCCTATCGGGGCGCCGAAGCCCGTGTCGATCATCAGCCGCCGACGGCTTGCCGTGTTTTCGACAATGAACACATTGACCGATCCCGTGTAGTCGGCGGCGCTTTGCCGGAACGGTTCGGACGGATTGACGCTGGTAAAAAGAGATGCTTTCGGACGGGTCGGGGCATCCTGGATCGCATAGATCCGCCATCCTTCGAAGTCGAAAGTCATCACTTCCGCACCGAATGCCGAGGCGGCGAAGAGCGAGAGAAACATTCCGGACAGAAACTTCATCATGGTTCCGATTCCTTATACAGTCCGAAGCAGAGGGGAGGCGGGGTCTCCCTTCTTACTTCATGCGGATGATGGCCTGATCGTAGTCCGCGGGCGGGACGAATCCCAGCAGGCCGATAACGGTGGCCGGGATGGAGCTGATCCCGAGTCCGGAGACCAGATCCTTCTCGTATTCGCCGGCGAAGTCGGGATCGTAAAGGATAGCGGGAACCGGGTTCAGCGAATGGCTGGTCTTGCGCCGGGGTGCGCCGGTGGCCTTGTCGATCTTCACGGCGCCGGTCTTGTCGTGCTCGTACATGTCGTCGGCATTGCCGTGGTCGGCGGTGACGAGCATGACGCCGTGCGCGTCGCGGACGGCGTTATAGATCCGTTCCAGGCAGATGTCCAGCGCGGCCATGGAGGTCTGCACGGCCTGATAGACGCCGGTATGGCCCACCATGTCGCCGTTGGGGAAGTTCAGGCGGATGAACCGGTAGGAGCCCTCGCGGATGGCACGGACGATCTCATCGGTGATAAGAGCGCACTGCATCCAGGGGCGCTGTTCGAAGGGAACCACGTCGGAGGGGATCTCCACGTACTTTTCGGTGGCCGGATCGAACATGCCGGAGCGGTTGCCGTTGAAGAAGTAGGTGACATGGCCGAATTTCTGGGTTTCGCTGACGGCCAGCTGGGGGATTCCGGTTTTCGCCAGATATTCGCCCAGCGTCCGGTCGATCTCCGGCGGATTCACCAGATAGTGATTCGGAATATGCAGGTCGCCGTCGTATTCCATCATGCCCGCATAGTACACGGAAGGATTCGGATCGCGGACGAACTTGTCGAAGGACGGATTGTCGAACGCCTGACTGATCTCCAGCGCCCGGTCGCCCCGGAAGTTGAAGTAGACAACGGCGTCGCCGTCGCAAACGGGACCGACCGGATTCTTGCCGTCGTCGGAGATCACGAAGGGCGGCAGATCCTGATCGATGGCGCCCGTCTCGCCCCGGAGGGTTTCCACTGCCTCGTGCGCCGTCTTGAACATGCGTCCGCGTCCGGCTACATGCGTCTCCCAGCCCTTGCGGACCATATCCCAGTTGGCGCCGTAGCGGTCCATGGTGATGACCATGCGTCCGCCGCCGGAGGCGATGCGGCAGTCGGCGGAGGCGGAAGCAGCCTGTGCGGCAAGCCATTCTTCGAAGGGATCGATGTAGGTGAGGGCGGAGGTCTCGGGCACGTCCCGGCCGTCCAGAAGGATGTGGATCCGGATCTTCTTCACGCCGTCGGCCAGCGCGCGAACGATCATGCCCTTGAGATGATTCAGATGGCTGTGCACGTTGCCGTCGGAAAAGAGACCCAGAAAGTGGAGGCAGGAGGAATGGGACTGCACCTGATTCACCAGTTCCTTCCAGGTCTTTCCTTCGAACATGCGTCCGCTTTCGATGGCTTCGGTGACCAGCTTCGCGCCCTGGGCGAATACGCGGCCGCAGCCCATGGCGTTGTGACCGACTTCGCTGTTGCCCATATCGGCGTCGCTGGGAAGTCCCACGGCGGTGCCGTGCGCCTTCAGCGAGGTCATGGGCAGAGTGTTCATCATGTTATGAAGGAAGGGGGTATTGGAATCCAGAACCGCATCGCCCTCCTTGTATTTGCCCAGGCCGACGCCGTCCATGATGACGAGGACGACCGGTCCTTTTCTGGGGGTGAAGCGGGGATTTTTC
>JAFZZR010000204.1 GCA_017615635.1 Lentisphaeria bacterium | reverse complement strand
GGGGCAGAGCCCCGTTTTTGCGGCGGTGACTGACGTTGTCATTTTGAGAAACTCCTTCCGGCCGACTGTTATGTCAGCCCTTTGCGTCTCTCATAATATCTTTACAAAGGGAAAGTCCGCCCGTCCCGGCCGAAAATCAAGGGAAACGGCCATCAAACCCGAAACAATCTGCCCGGATAACTTGAAAATCCGGAAAACCGGAGTATAGTGTCGGACAGATTCAGGGAGAAACGGCGATGAAAGACTTGACCAGCAGCGTATATACATTCGAAGACCTGATACAGGGTAACTTTCTGTATGTGGACAAGACGGAATACATTTGGCAGCTGATAAGACCAGCCAAAGAGATGTACTTCCTCTCCCGTCCGCGTCGCTTCGGAAAGTCCCTGACCCTCTCCACACTGAAGGCAGTCTTTCAGGGAAAGAAGGAACTCTTCAAGGGCCTTGCTATCTATGATAAGCCCTATGACTGGAAGAAGCATCCGATCATTCATCTGGACATGAACGGACGCGACTTCAGCTCGGTCGAAAGAATGGAACAGAATTTTCGGCAAATTCTTATGGAACAGGCGGACGTGAACGGCGTGGATTTACCGGAAACAGCTTCCAATACGATGTTTCACAACCTGATCAAAACGCTTCATGACAGAGACGGCGATGTGGTCATTCTGCTGGATGAATATGACAAACCCATTCTGAACAACATTTCCAAGCCGGACTGCCGGGCCTTTCTGGATGCACTGAAGGTCTTTTACTCGGTCATCAAGGAAAAGAACGGGATGATCCGTCTGGCTTTCATTACCGGCGTCAGCAAGTTCTGCCATGTGTCGCTGTTTTCCGATCTGAATAATCTTACCGATATCACCATGGATGCCCGTTACGCTACCATGCTGGGATATACGCAGCAGGAGTTCGAGACGAATTTCAAAGAACAGCTCGAAGCCGTAGAGAAGAAGCAGAATTTTTCCCATACGGATTTTCTTGCAAAAATCAAAAACTGGTATGACGGTTTCCGGTTCGAAGAAATTTCCGAATCGGTTTACAATCCTGTTTCTTTGGCAAATTTCTTTGAAAAAGGTGGAAAATTCAGCAATTACTGGTTCGAAACCGGAACACCGTCATTCCTTTTGGAACTGATTATGAAATCAAAACTTGATTTTTCAGTTTCCTTGAACAGTCCGGTATCCAGTTCTTTTTTCAATGCATTTGAAATTTTCAACCTGGATCCATTTGTCTTGCTGTTCCAGACCGGATACCTGACCATTGACCGTGTAGCACAGCGACAGGTCCCGTTTACGAATGAAACTGTTACGGAGTATTATTTGCGATTTCCGAACCGTGAAGTGGAGGAATCTTTCAATAATTCCCTGCTGGCCTATTGCACGACGGTCCGGAAACAGGATTCGCAAGAACTGATTCTGAAACTGATCACCGCGGTGGGTACGGGCGACGCGGATGGATTCATGACGCTGTTCCAATCTATTTTCGCCGGGATTCCCTACAATATCCATGTCAAGGATGAGCATTATTACCAGACGGTATGCTATGTTATCTGCGATCTTCTGAAGCTGATGGTCCAGGCGGAAGTCTGCACGAACAACGGCCGGATCGACATGATGGTGGCTGCGGGCGACTGGATCTATGTGATCGAGTTCAAACTCAACAAGACCGCCGACGAAGCGATGAAGCAGATCGAGCATAAAGACTACGCCATGAAGTACCGCAAGACCGGCAAGAAGATCATGCTTCTGGGTGTCAACTTCGATTTCCACACAGGCAACATCACCGACTGGATCAAGGAAGAGTATCGCGGCTGACAAATACGCAGGTCCTCCACACCTGAAACACCTCACCTCTCTCGACACCATCCAGCGGGAACATCTTCCTCCTGACCTCCAGCCGGATTCGTCCTTCGAAGGAATAATACCACCCTCTTGAACCGCGCCGCGAGCGCGGCCCTTTCCTCATAGGGACCATTTTCGGCCATTTTTACGTCTGTTTTCGTTCATTTTATGCGCCTTCCAACAACAAAGCTATATGAACGAGAGCAATTAGCCGAATTAAAAAAAAAGAAAAATACGCCTTGACATTGATATCACGCATGGTATATTACGCATGATATCATACAATATATCATACAACCTGAAGGAAAATTGATATGGGACGTCACAAACAGCTAAACGGAGAGTTTGTTCCCGCCGGACTCGCTGTCCGGCATGACATCTTAAAAATGATTTTTGATTCTCCTGCCGTTTCGGTTCGGATTCCTTCGGCGCTTCAGCTCGCAAAAAAACATCATGTTTCCCGATCTACGGTGACAGCTGAGATGAAGAAGCTGATCGAGAGCGGATGGATTATCGGGAAGCCTGGAATCGGTTCGTTTTCCAATCCGGAAAAGCCGGTTGCCAATCAAACCGTCGTTAAGAAAAAAATCATCGGTCTGCTGGCGGGGGATACCTGGTTTTTGAAGAGTGATTATACGGACTGGGCGATTCTTTCCTATACGGGTCTTGAACTGCTCCCCGATATTGGTCATCCTAAAAATGTGATTCTGTCCTCGAAAGATCCGGATCATGTTTATCAGGAACTCAACATGTCGATCCTAGACGGACTGATATGGCTGTTCCCGCAGGATGAACACAAAAAAGTCATTCAGAAATTGCAGCAGAACGGAAAACCTGTTATTACAATCTATAATCAGGTACCTCATGTACCCTATATCGAATTCAATCACGAAAAGATCGGAGAGGATATTGCAGCACATCTGATGAAGGAAAAGATCAGCAGGATCATCTGGGGTACTTTGGAGGATCCCAACCCGGATCGTGTTTTACACGGTGCAAAGAAATACTGGAAAAAGCATGTGCAGAAGATGCCGGAGATCACAGTTCTTGAAAGAAGATATTCTGCTTTTGAACAGCTGGAGGGCTTATTCAAATCAGGTGAAATTCCTGAGGCGATTTTTGTTCATTCTGATTTTCTGTCTTCCGTTCGTTTTCTGATGGAAAAACACTCTCTTTCGGACAGAGTCCTTCTCATTACATCGTATGGACACATACGGAAAGAGAAAGATTTCAGAGGAATCGTTTACAAGCATGATTTCCAGAAAATGGGGATGCTTGCAGCACAATATATGCAGAAACTGCTGAACGGGGAGAAAAAACTGGTTCCATTGAAAACCTCTCTTGTTTCCGAAGTTTTTTACATTCGCGGAAGTTGAAGAACATGACAAAAACAGAATGAAAGAAGGATAAACAAAAGATGAAAAAAAGATTTTTTACAGTATCGTGCCTCTTCTGTGCGGCTGTTTTTGCGGAAGATAAATATGGAATTCCAGAATTCCAAGAGATTTCTGAGGCGGAACGGATGCCGAAATCCGCAGTTGTTGAGATAGATAAGGAAGGGAACCTCCTGAAAAACGGAAAGCCGCACTATTTTCTCGGCATGCAAATAGGAAACAATCTGTCATCTGATCTGTTCAAGGTAAAAGACACGCCACAGGAACTTTCGTGGATCTACGATGAACCTCTTGATTATGAATCGGCGCAGCGGCTTGGTTTCGACACGCTTTCTTCATTCAATATCCCGACTCATATACAGCAATTCGGCAAGGATCTGTGGCACATCTCTTTCCCGAAAAAAAATATAGAACTTTATAACAGGATTCTCAACAGTCAGCTGCCTTTTTATCTTGATTTTTCAGAATTTGCCGACAGCAACGGCGCTCCGGCCCGAAAAAAACTTTTGCCAGAAGATGCGATCAATCAATATGCGTTATCCGACGGCAATCACTTCTTCGCCTACAATCCGAATCATCCGATGGCTCGCGCGGTTTTCAAAGCAATGATCGAGGACGGGATCAAGCGCACACTTGCATCCAAATCGCCTGTTCTTGCCTATGAATTGTTCAATGAGCCGGCCTATAATGACCCATCTCCTTACAATCGCAAACTGTTTGCACAGTATTTGGAACGGCAGTACGGAACGATTGACGCGCTGAATAAGAATTACGGAGCGGCATTCACATCCTTTGAAGAGGTATCCCAGTTCAAGCGGAAAACAGATCACCCTGGTGTATTCGTCGACTGGAGCAAATTCCTTGAGAAATGTTTCACGGATTATGTCGCATTCGGCAAAAAAATCGTGCAGGAGGCCGATCCAAACGGTCGTGTCACTGTGCAGATCATGGGATATGACTATTACCGCTGCCTTCCGAAATCCAACATCAACATGTATGACGTTTCAAAGATCACCAATGCCGTAACGGTTCCCACAGGCGGAGGTGTCGCCGGACTCTGTACGGACGCCCCGTCAAAGCATGCGATCGAAACGCCTCTTTCCACCAAGGGTGAGGGGCTTCTGATGCGTCATCTGTATCGCAATTTTTCTGAAGGGAAAGTGCAGATCGACAGCGAACTTTATTGCGGTCACACCCTGAAGGATGTCCTGAATGCCGTCTGGCTGGATTATTTGCGCGGAGCGAGTGCGAGTTATCTTTTTTCCTGGGGCAAACGCGGATGGGAATGGAATCAAATAGGAGGGAAACGTCTTGCGGAGATGTATCAATACTCCCTGTTGAATCCTTATGCGAATCCGCCGGAACTCCTGTGCCGTTACCGGAAGGCAAAAAACGAAATCACAGCCTTCGATGAATTTTTTGCTTCCCGTGATCGAAACGTCAAGCGGGAAGTCGCTGTTCTTCTTTCCTTCCCGACAGAACGGTATGCGGGAGTTACCGGGAACACGGCAAAAAATGATATTACGGTCTACACCTCCGCGCTGGAATTCGCACATTACCCTATTGATGCGATTGTGGAAGAACAACTTCCGGGAGGTAAAGCAAACCAATATAAGGCAATTGTCGCCTGTGGAACATCCAACATCTATCCTGCAACAGTAAAAGCTCTGCATGACTATGTTTCCAATGGCGGGATCCTGATTCTCGGACGAGCTGCTATGCAAAACGATGAATACGGGAACAAGATCGACTGGAATGGTGTTTTCGATGGTCTTACTCTGAAGGAAAATCCCGTTGCACAGCAGGAATCTCTTGTCCTTCAGTCTCCTCTTGTTCAGCCGAAGCTGCTTCCAGGAGCGATCAAAGCACGCGGAAATCTCGAAATCGCAGATAATTCCAGTTGGCAAAAGCTCGCCTTTATCGGCAAAAGAGCGGCTGTCGCATGCAGAAAACTCAATAAAGGATTTATTTACTTCATCGCGCCTGAAATGCAGGATTACCCCGCGGCCGCTGTTCTTGAATCCATTTTGGAACGACATGATATCCGGCCTCTTCTCGAACTCAAGATGGAAGACTCGCATGAACTTGCCGTTAATGTCGAAACGCATGTTTCCCGTCGTGGAAATCAAACTGTGGTTTTCTGCATGAACTACGATAACTATCCAAAACTTGTTTATCTGAATATGGAGGACCTCAAAGGAAAAAAAGCCTATGACCTTCTGGAGAAAAAGGAACTCCCCGTTTCTTCGGACGGAGCATTGTTTCTGCTGCCAGCCGGAACCCGAGCCATCGTCGGGATCGGTCCGAAAAATTCTTTCGGGCAATATCCTCCGGTCATAAAAGAAACGCTCGCCCGGCTCTGTGATGAAGAAACGGAAAAGATCAAAGAGACTCTTGCCTCCAAAAAAGGCTTCAGTTATTCTCCCGATCTTGCCCGAACCGTGCCGATCAATATGCGCAAATTCTACAACCGCCATTTCCTTGATTCCGTCGCCGGAGACGGCAAGGGCGGCTGGACAGATCAAGGCGCTGATAATTCTCTGGATGGTGTTCCATGGGGCATCAGCAAGTTCGCCGGAGTTCCCTGCGAGATCGTTCGTTTTGACCAGAATGACGACAAAACCTGTCTTGTCATGGCATCGAAATCCATTGAAGCGGACTTGCCAGTGGAGGTAAAAGGCATTCCCGTAAATCGCAGGATAAAGGCTCTTTATTTCTTCCATTGCGCGGCATGGAGCGAGGATGGACTCCCCGCCATGACATACAGGATCAATTTCGCAGACAACTCGCATGCGGATCACAAGACTGTTGTAGGGAAGAATATCTTTGACTGGTGGATTTCTCACAAAACAAAAAATCTGGCCTGGAAGAATACCTCCAGCAAAGGATTTCAGGTCGACCGATGGATGAATCCGAATCCGGAAAAGGAAGTTGCATCCATAGACATCATTTCCGCAAACAACCAAATTGTCCCGATCGTGATTGCCATCACAGCAGAAGAAGTCGATCCTTCAATCCAGATTTGTCCCTGGCCCCTCTCCGATACAGGAGGATTCGGAGTTGAAACGGAAGTCCGGGACTCTGCTGTCGTGGTTTCTGTAGATGATGATACCGGCGATTGGTCTGGCCTCAATATCGGCAACCATGCGTTTCAAAAGAATTCAGCGGATTTCCCCGCCTGGGACAAGGGATTTCTCGTCTTTGAAATGAAAGGCGGACCTGATCGCTACGGAAATTCCCGCGACATCAAGGCCTGTCAGATGTTCTTCGCGCATCGGGATGAAGAAGGCAAACTCACAGCACCGTCGGATACCGTACAGTTCCCTCGATATGCGGAGGGCGGCATCATCCCCGCCGATTCCTTTACCACGATTCGTGTTCCGTTGAAGAGATTCCGCTGGAAAGCAAAAAACAAACTTCCAATCAACACGATTGTGATCCAGTTCAGCGGCGATGGAACGAGTGCAGGAGGATTCAGCGTCCGCAATGTTCGGTTTGAAATTCCCATTCAATAACAGAAAGAAGGAACAAATGAAGCAGAAAAGGAAAAATGAAGAGCTCCGTTCAACGATGAAAAGATCTTTTATCATCGCTGCAGTCGTCTTGGCGTCACTTGGAATTTCATCCCCCTTGTTCGGAGGCGAACAAGTTTGCTCATGGGATCTTACGGATTCCGGCGGGTTCGGAACAAAAACTCATTTTCAGAGCAGTACCGGTGAATTGATCGTCTCTGTCGATGAGAATACCGGAGCCTGGTCCGGCCTCCATATCGGTAATCCGTCATTCCAGAAAAATTCAACGGATTTCCCAACGTGGAACAAAGGTTTTCTAGTCTTTGAAATGAAGGGTGGACCCGACAAAGAAGGAAAACTGTGCGAGATCAGGAAATGTCAGATTTTTCTCGCATACCGGAACGAGGAAGGCAAACTTACGGCTCCAACTGCCGCCGTACAATTTCCGCGATATGCAGAGAATGGTGTCATTCCTGCAGATTCCTTTGCTACAGTTCGTGTCCCCCTGAAAAAAATCAACTGGAAAGAAAGTGAATCCCCGATCAACACGATCGTAATTCAGTTCAGCGGCAATGGAAAGACCGCCGGTGGGTTCACCATTCGCAATCTCCGGTTTGAGATTCCGGAAGAATAATCAACGGTAAAGGGATCGAAAATGAACAGATTCTTCTCTCTTTTGTTTTACCCTCTCTCTTCGCATCGACGGGAGGAAAAATTCACTCTCATCGAGCTTCTGGTAGTAATCGCAATCATTGCCATTCTTGCCGGAATGCTTCTCCCCTCGCTGAGCAAGGCCAAGGATACGGCGAAATCTATCACCTGCATGAACAATCTGCGCCAGAATTTCTACGCCCTGAACTCCTACATGGATGCCTACAACAACTGTCTGTACAACGGCGGCGGATACGGTTATATCGAAACGTCGGAATACAACCGTCCGTGGTCCGGGAAATGCTACGCCCTGGGCTTTCTGCCGCTGGAGCCGGCGACCTACCGCTGTCCTGTGGGTAAACCCGAAATACGGAAAACCACTGACGCACCAAATATAAACCATTATTTCTTTTATAGTTATGCTATGACAACACACTCGTGGTACAAGGAAATCAATTTCCGATTGATCGCAAACCTGAAGAATTTTCAGGTCGCCCTGCTGATCGACAGCAATAATACGAGCGGTCTTCAGAATAATGTGGCAAGCCAGGAAGAAAGCGGAACTACCGCCGTTTCTCTCCTTCATAACGGCAAGGCGAATATGCTTATGCTGGACGGGCATGCGGAAGCCTATTCGAAGGGGATGGACGTCCGCATGATCCGCAACAATTCTCTGGAAGAAATCAAGTACGCATGTACCGCCCAAGGCACAAGATTCCAGGTCAGGTAACATCTTCCACAGATATGAAAACGGGAGGAATGAACGTCCGTCTGAAACAGAATTTTCGTAACTTTTTCAAGCGGTCAGTTTTGTAAGCGCTCCCGATTCCCCGCCCTTTTTTTCCTTGTTTTTTGGGTGATCCGGATTGCGAAACGCGGGAAATGTGCTACATTACAGAATGTATGCTCTCATTGTCGGAAAAAACGAGGATAAGTCACGTGTCCGCCCGGAAAAAACAGCTGAAAAAACATCGGATCCTGGTCCGGATCATCAGTCTCGGATGCCCGAAGAATTTCGTGGATACGGAACAGGCTGCCGCCGATCTCCTGATCCACGGATGCGGTCTCACCGATTCGGAAGAAGAGGCCGATGTTCTGTTCATCAATACCTGCGCCTTTCTTCAGTCGGCCCGGGAAGAGGCGGAGACGCAGATCCGTTCCGCCCTGCTCTGGAAACAGGAGAAGAAGGGACGTCTGGTCGTCGTCTCCGGCTGTCTGGTCAACTGGGACAAGTCCGGCGCGTTCCGGGACGGCCTTCCCGAAGTGGACGCCTGGCTCCCGACTCATGAAACGAGCATGCTGGGCTCGGTGATCCAGAGGCTGCTTTCTCCGGAATCGGTCCGGTGCATCGGACATGCGGCAAGCCCCGATCCCGCAAGACTGCCCCTGACACCCTCCCATTACGCCTGGCTGCGGATCGCCGACGGCTGCGACAACCGCTGCACCTACTGCCTGATCCCGAGCATCCGGGGCGGACTCCGCAGCCGTCCGGAGAAAGCGATCCTGGAGGAAGCGGGGAATCTGGTGGGCTCGGGAGTCCGCGAACTGCTGGTCATTGCACAGGACACGTCGGCGTACGGCCGGGATCTCAGCAAAGACGGGACGCCCCGTCTGGCAAAACTTCTGCGCAAACTGGATAAACTTCCGCAGGGAGACGACTACCTGATCCGGCTTCTGTATCTCCATCCGGCCAGCGTCACCGACGAACTTCTGGACGTCATGGAGGAAATGCGCCATCTGGTCCGCTGCGTGGAAATGCCCATTCAGCATGTTTCCGGTCCCGTCCTGAAACGGATGAACCGCCATATCGATGAGGCGGGGCTCCGCCGGGTCGTTTCGAACTTGAAGGAGCGCGGATTCGCAGTCCGGACCACGTTCATGACCGGGTTCCCCGGTGAAACGGAAGAGGATTTCCGGAAGCTGGCGGCATTTGCCGAAGAAGTGCGCTTCGAACGCTTCGGCGTCTTTTCCTGGTCGGAAGAGCCCGGAACGGCTGCCGCCGCCATGAAAAAGAAGGTTCCCGAAGAGGAGCGCGAACGCAGGCGCGGCATCCTCATGGCCATCCAGAAGAAAAACTCCCGCGCGCTCAACAGGAAGTGGCTCGGAAAAATCTGCGAGGTCATTGTGGATGAAGTTTTTCCCGGCAGACGGGAGGCCGCGGGCCGCACGCTGCTGGATATCCCGGAAATCGATAACAGCGTCACCGTCACCGGACTTCCGGCGAACCGGATCCGGCGGGGCGGGATCGTCCCGGGAGACAGGATCCGGATCCGGGTGGACCGGGCGGGGATATACGGGATAACAGGGAGCTGGACTGAAGGAAAGCAACAAACATCCGAAACAACGGAGAAAGCATGAAAAACATACCCAATCAAATTACTGTCAGCCGGGTCCTGCTGATTTTTGTCTTCGTCATCTTTTCCGGGGTGGATGCGGTCAATCCGAACTGCATCCGCGTCAGCGAAAAGACGGCGACCATCTGCCACATTCTGGCCATCGTCATAGCCGTCATTGCCGCCCTGACCGATCTGCTGGACGGATATCTGGCCCGGAAAATGAAGGTGGAAAGCGATTTCGGACGGCTGATCGACCCGCTGGCCGACAAAATTTTCATGCTGGCCACTTTCACCATGATGGTCGCCTACTCCCTGATCCCCGGATGGTTCTTCATCATCATTTTCGCCCGTGAATTCATGGTCACCGGACTCCGCACGCTGGCGGCGGGAAAAGGGATCGTCATTGCGGCCGATCGCTGGGGCAAACTGAAAACGGCCTCCCAGATGTTCATGCTGGCCATCGGCGGACTCTCCTGGCTGGGACTGTATTCCATCTCCGAAGGACCCGGCCGGGTAATATGGTGGACCATCATGAGCGGCGTTGCGCTGATCACGGTGGCGTCCGGACTGGGATATTTCATCCGGAACAAGAAACTGTATCTGGAATCGATCTGAAAGAAGGAACGGTATGCCGGATCCTGTTGAAACAAAAGAAGCCGTCAAAAAGGCATTTCTTGTGGGAATCTGCGAATTTCCGGAGACGCCCGCGGAAGGGAGGGAGCATCTTGCCGAACTCGCGGAACTGATGTCCTCCCTCGGCGTTTCCGTTTGCGGCGATCTTCTGGTTTCCATCCGGGAACGGAATCCGCGATTTCTGGTGGGCTCCGGGAAGGCGGAGGAGATCAAGGCCGAAGCGGAACGGTGCGACGCCGATATGGTGGTATTCGATTCTCCCCTGGGGCCCTCCCAACAGCGGAATCTGGAACGCCTTTTCGGATCCGGCGTCATGGATCGGCAGGAGGTCATTCTCGACATTTTCGCCCAGCGTGCCCGGACAAAGGAAGCGGTCCTTCAGGTGGAACTGGCCCGGAGCCGTTATTATCTGCCGAGACTGGCCGGAGCCTGGGGACATCTTTCCCGTCAGCGGGGAGGCAATACGGGCGCCCGGGGCGACGGAGAAAAACAGATCGAATACGACCGCCGTCAGCTGAAACAGCGGATCGGCGAACTGGAAGTGGAACTGGCGGAGGTCCGGAAGCAGCGCGGGATCCAGAGGAAAAACCGGCTGCGCGGCCGGATCCCGAATGCCGCCATCGTGGGCTACACCAACGCGGGGAAGAGCACATTGCTCAATACGCTGACCGGAGCCGATGCCTATGCGGCGGACAAACTTTTCGCCACGCTGGACCCGACGACGAGAAAACTGGTTCTGCCCGACCGGAGCGAACTGCTCCTGACCGATACCGTGGGCTTTGTCCGGAAACTTCCGCACTCGCTCATCGAAGCCTTCAAATCCACGTTGGAAGAAGCCGTCCTGGCCGACTTCATCCTGCTGGTGCTGGATGCGTCCAGCCCTGCCGTGTCGTCCCATTGGGAAACGACCCTTTCCGTTCTCTCCGAACTGGGCGCCGACCGGAAGGACATGATCGTGATCTTCAACAAAATGGATGCGGCGGGCGAGGATCCGTTCCTCCGGCTGAAACTGCAATCCGCCGTGCCCGATGCGCTCTTCGTTTCCTGCCGGACGGGCGCCGGACTGGATGCGCTCCGGCAGAAACTCATGACCCGACTCTCCGCCGGACTGGATATCGTGGATCTCGCCATACCGCCCGACCGGAGCGATCTGGTGGCACAGCTTCATTCGTGCGGTCGGATACTGGAAAGCCGTTATCATTCCGACGGCACGTTCGAGGCATCCGTCCGCGTGGAAAAGAGCCAGCGGCGGAAACTGGAGCCGTTTCTCCTCGAAAATCAAAACAGATTTATATACAACCAGCCTTCGGGCGCGGCGATCTCCGCTCCCGTTGCGGAAAGGAGTCCCCTCTCATGACTACGACGACACACAGATCTCTCAATGCCGTCTGTTCCCTGACGCTGCTGCTCTCGCTGGGCACGCCCGCTCTGGTCCAGGCACAGTCCGACCATAAACAGAAAACGGCGGTGGAAAGCCGGCTGTCCGCGAAATCCTGGGAGACCTGGCGGGAAGGTTTCGAAGCGTCGGAAGCCGGGGAAGCCGCGCTGATCGCAGGCCGTAACGAAGAGGCGGCCGAATACTACAAACGCGCCCTCAACGCCTTCAAAACAGTCAAAAAGAACAACCCGAACTGGAACAAGAACGTCATCAATTACCGTATCTCTCTGGCGGAAAAACGCATGAATACGGCTCTCCGCCGCGTCGAATTCCAGAGAACCGGATCCCATGAGGGAACCTCCGCCGTCTCCACCGGCAATGCGGGCGGCACGGATATTCCTCATACCCCCTCCGATCCGCAGTCCGAAATCACCGCGCTGCGCACGGCTCTGAAGATCGCGGAAGAACGGAACGCGCCGCTCCAGAAGGAGGCGGAACAGGGACGTCTGGCCAGCCGTCAGGTGGAAGGACTTATTGCGGACAAGAAAGAGACGGAAGCGAAGTACAACACGCTTCTTCTTCAGTATGAAGTGCTGAAAAAACAGGCGGATTCCGCGTCCGGCGGCAACGCCGAGCTGGAAAAAGCATACAAGGAGGAGCAGTTCCGCTCCGAAGCCCTGAAAAAACTGGTGTCCGATCTTCGGAACGATCTGGAAAAAAGCAGGGAGCAGACCCGGACCGCCGAAAAGGATCTTGCCGCTCAGAAGGAGAAGATCGCCAAGGCCGATGCCGCCATGGCCGGCGCCGCCCGCTCCGAAAAACTTCTGGCCGATGTCCGCCGCGATTATGCCGATCTGCAGCAGGCGGTCCTTCAGCAGCGTGAAAAAACCGAAGCCCGTCATAACGAGCTCTCCGCCGCGCTGAAGCAGAAGATCGAGGAATGCAATCAGAAGGATAACGAGATCAAGGAACTCCGCGCAAAATCCGCCCCGGCGGAGACCGTCGGGAAACTGCAGGCGGAAATCGATGAGCTCCAGCGCGAGAAAAAGGAGCTGATCGAAAAATGCGAGACCTTCGAAAAAGATTATCGCGCGCTCAACGACAAGCTGGCCGCCTCCGACAACCGGGGCACGGCATCCGGCAATATGATCGCCTCTCTCAATGCAAAAAACGGAGAACTGACGGCCGCCGTGGAATCCCTGCGCAGGAAAAACGCGGAACAGGAGAAGTCGCTTCGGGAGGCAACGGAAAAGATCGGATCGCTGGAGAAGACCAACAAAAAACTCTCGGATGAGATCGCCGTCATGGCCGAGCGGGTCAACAAATCGCCCTCGGCCGGAACCGATTCCGATACGGCTCTGCTGAAGAAAGATCAGGAGATCAGGAAACTGGCGGAAGAGAAGGAACTGCTCAGCGCCGGTCTGAAGGACCGGGAAAAGACCATTCATGAGCAGGAAGCGAAAATCGAATCGCTTCAGAAGTCTCTCGCCGCCGCGGAAAAAACCGGGGATGCCGAACAGGATTCTCAGGAAAAAGCGGACGGCGCCGAACAGGAAGCCGCCGCGGAACAGACCCGGAAGGATCGGCTGGAACTGCAGGAAAAGATCCGCGAGCTTACGGCTGCCTCCGAAACCATGAAGGCAGACCTGCAGTCGGTCCAGTCCGAAAAGGCGAAAGTGGATGAGGACAACCGCAAACTTTCCAAAGACCTGCTGAATACGCTGGCCCTGCTGGAAAAGGCCAAGCTGGAAGCCCAGGACACCTCCAGGATCCGCGCCGCAGAAAACGAGCGGGACGCCTGGAAGACCAAGTACGACGATGCCGCCAAAAAGGTGGAGGAGCAGCGTCTCGCCATCACCGACCGGGAAAAGAATGCGGCTCTCATTCAGAAGCAGATGCGGGAACTTGAAACGAAGTGCGACACGCTGGAAAAGCGGGCGGCCCGTGCCGAAACGAAACTGGCAGGCTGGGAACAGGGAGCCAATACCGTCTCCAAGGAAGAATTGGAAAAGAAAAACGCCGCGCTTGAAAGTCTGCTCAAGGAACACAAGACGCTGCTGGAAGAACAGACCGCCGACCGGAAAACCATCGCCGAAATGAATGTGCAGCTTGCCCGGTACCGCAAGACCCTCCAGCTGGCAAGAGACGTTACGGAGAAATCCATGGAAGAATCCCGCAAACTCCGTGCGGAACTCCTGATGTACCGCAGACGCGACCCGAATCCGCGTCCGGAAGTGCCCCAGACCGTCACGTCCGTTCCGGAGGAGATCAAGACCCTGACACCGACTGAAAACGATGCCCGCGCACAGGTCCAGAACGCGAATCCGGACAAGTATGAGACCTGCATGGCCGCCGCGCGCAAAGCCGTGCAGGAAGGCAAGCATGAAGATGCGCTCTGGCAGTTCTGGGCGGCCGCCGACGCCGCCGTGAACAATCCGGAACCGTATCTGGAAATCACCCGAATCCACATTGCCCGGAACAATCCGGAACAGGGGATCAAAACCTATGAAAAGGCGCTCCGTCTGGGCGCGAAACGGCTGCCCGAACTCGAAGCGCAGCTGAAGCAGCAGCTTCAGGCCAAGCGGGAAGCCGCGGAGCAGAAGTGACATCATGTTCGGCGAACTGGGAAAAATGGCGGCCCTGATGAAAAATCTTCAGGGACTCAAGGAAAACATGGAGAAAATGAAGGCCGACATGGCCGGGCGCGAATATGCCGCATCCAGCAGCAACGCGCAGGTCACGGCGGTCGTCTCCGGCGATCTGGTGCTGAAACAGCTTCTGATCTCCCCGGACTTCGCCAGAGCGGGCGATGTCATTCTTCTCCGCGATGCCGTTGTGGAGGCGGTCAACGCGGCCATAACGCAGGCGAAATGCGATGCGGCGGGCCGTCTTTCCGAGGCGGCCGGCGGCATGAACATCCCCGGATTCCCTTCCTGAAGGAGCGTTTTTCGTGGAAATCAAATATCCGCTCCCGCTTCAGATCCTTATGGATCACCTGAAAAATCTGCCCGGCGTCGGACGCCGCACCGCGGAACGCATGGCCCTGACCATGTACGGATGGGACGATCCGCGCCTGACGGATCTGGCGGAAACGCTCCGCACTCTGCACGAACGCGTCGGGCTCTGCCGGGAATGCGGAAACCTGGCCGACAGCGGCCCGGACGGATCGTTTCTCTGTCCCATCTGCGCCTCTCCGGCCCGGGACAGGACAACGCTCTGCGTGGTGGAGGAGGCTTCCCAGATCCGCGTCATCGAGTCCGCAGGCGTTTTCCGCGGCATTTATCATGTTCTGGGCGGACGGATCGCACCCCTTTCCGGTAAAACGCCCGAATCGCTGACGATCCCCGCGTTGAAGCAGCGCCTGGCGTCCGGCGGGATCCGGGAACTGATCCTGGCCCTGAGTCCCGACGTGGAAGGCCAGGCCACCGCCATCTATCTTTCCCGTCTTTTCCAGGATTCCGGACTGCGTATCACCCGTCCGGCCCAGGGACTTCCCGCCGGAGCGGATATGCTGTACGCGGATCCGGCAACCATGGCCGCCGCCCTGAGCGGACGGACCAGGATCACGAACGGAGACGAAGAATGAACGAAAGACAGGTACGGATCGCCCTTCTTCAGGATACGGCCCGCGGCTCGCAGGAAGAAGCAATCCGCGTCACGCTGGAGAAAATCCGCGAGGCCGCCGAACTGGGCGCAAAGATCATCTGCACCCAGGAACTGTTCCTCACCGAATACTTCTGCCGGATACAGGATCCGGACTTCTTCGATTTGGCGCAGCCCGTCCCGGGTCCGGTGACGGAGCGTTTCGCGGAAGCGGCAAAGAAATATGGAGTCGTCCTCATCCTCTCCCTGTTCGAAAAGCGGGCGCCGGGTCTGGCGCACAACACGGCCGTGATCCTGAATGCGGACGGAACGGTCGCCGGGACATACCGGAAAATGCATATTCCGCAGGATCCCGGTTTCGAAGAAAAATTCTATTTCGCTCCGGGCGATACCGGATTCCGTGCCTGGGATACGAAATTCGGACGCATCGGCGTCATTATCTGCTGGGATCAGTGGTATCCGGAATCCGCCCGCATCACCGCGCTGGACGGAGCGGAGATCATTTTCTGCCCCACGGCCATCGGCGGGATCGCATCGGAATCGGAGTCCCTGGCAAAACTCCAGAGGGATGCCTGGCGCAACGTGCAGAAATCTCATGCCGTCGCCAACGGCTGCTATTATGCGGCGGTCAACCGCGTGGGCACGGAATACGGAACGAAATTCTGGGGATCCTCCTTTGTGCTGGACTACTACGGCAACGAGATCGTCTCCGGGCCGCAGTCCGAAACCGCCGTGCTTTATGTCGACTGCGATCTCCGGGCCATGGAGGAACACCGGCGCATGTGGCCGTTCTTCCGGGACCGCCGGATCGACGCCTACGGGCCCATTCTGGAGCGCTGGCATGGGCAGCAGTAAGGATATCACGCCCCGCAAGCTCGGATACCGTATGCCGGCGGAATGGGAAAAGCAGAAAGCCGTCTACCTTTCCTGGCCGCTCAATCCCGAGACGTGGACGGGCGTCCGACCGGAAATGGAAAAGGAGTACGCCGCCTTCGCCGCCGCTCTCTCCCGGCACATTTCCCTGCGGATCTCCTGTGTGAAAGAGGCTGCGGAACAGGTGCTCGAACTTCTGTCCCGGGCGGATGCCGATCTTTCCCGCGTCCGCCTGCTCGATATCCCCACCAACGACGCCTGGTGCCGCGACCACGGGCCAACCTTCCTCCTGGCGCCAGACGGATCGCCCGGCGCCGTCCATTTCCGGTACAATGCCTGGGGCGCCAAGTTCTCCCCCTGGGACCTGGACGATGCCGTATCCGCCCGTCTGGCGGAAGTGTTCGGATTCCCTCTTTTCTTTTCGGATCTGACCTGCGAAGGCGGAGCACTGGAGACCAACGGTGCGGGCGTCCTGCTGACGACACGGAATGTGGTGCTGAATCCGAACCGGAATCCCGGACTGTCCCAGACGGAGTCGGAACGGCTTCTCCGAGAGGCTCTGGGCGTGGATCGCATCCTCTGGCTGGAATCCGGCCTCCGCGGCGATGATACCGACGGACACGCCGATACGCTGGCCAGGTTCATCCGGGAAGATGCAGTCCTGGCGGCCGTGGACCGGAAGGGCGGAATCCAGCACGATGCGCTCGACCGGAATTTCCGCGATCTCGCCGCCATGCGTCTGGATAACGGTGAAAAACTCGAAGTGATCCCCCTGCCCTGTCCCGAGCCCGTCTATTCTCCCCGAGGCGACCTTCTCCCGGCCACCTACGCCAATTATCTGCCGGTGAACGAGGCTGTCTTCGTCCCCGTCTTCGGACAGGACCGCGCCGACGAGCGGGCGCTGGAAATCATCGGTTCGGCCTATCCGGACCGGACCATCGTCCCCCTTTCCTGCCGGTACATCCTGATCGAAGGCGGAGCGCTGCACTGCCTTTCCCAGCAGGAATACGACGGCAAATAAGAGCCGGGACGGCCGTGCTCAGCCCTTCTTCGCAGAGGCGAGGAACGACTCCGTGAATTCGGAAAAGGTGACGAAGTCCCCCTTCCCTTCCAGATACCGGAGAAGATTCTCCAGCCGGTCCGCCATGGCCTGCCCCGCATGCCGTGTGATGTAGCCGGGGATGTGCCAATGCGCCTCCCGCGAACGCTCCGTGTACTCCCAGGGATGCGTGTAGAGATTGAAGAAGTGCACCGACCAAATCGCCATGGCCGCACCGGTCCGATAGAAGAAGGCGGGAAGATTCTTGAAGGAAAGCCAGAACAGCGGGAACCGGATGACGGGCACCGCGGAAACCGGGATCTGAAGGAGTCCGCACGGCTCGAAAAACGGACGGAGACTGGCGGTGAAGTGATTGTACCGGCCCGGCAGCCATACCGGATTCAACGCCGACTCGCAGCGGTATCCGGCGTCCAGAATGAGCTCCTTGGAGACGGGCGCCAGGCGGGCGGGACGGAAGCTGGAAACGGACCGTCCGGACAGCTCCTCCAGAGCGCGTCTGGATGTCGCCAGGTCCTCCGGGACAAAGGTGCTGTGACTCACGCCGTGCGATGCGATCTCATATCGTTCATCGGAGACCATGCGCCGGAAAATATCCGGATTCATCCGCGCAAAATTCACCGTCGTGAAAAACGTGGCCCGCACAGCCGGAAAACGGTCCAGGACGGAGAGGACCCGATCCATCCCCTCCGCCGATACGCAGGCTCGGTCATCCGGGGGAACGGGTACGCCGAACTCTTCGGGAAGATCGAACTCCTCCACGTCGAAGGAAATGAGGATCTGAGGTCGGGCGCTCATTTTCCGCCGTCCGAAGGGGTGTCGAAGGTGACGACCCGTTTCCGCAGGACACGGAACTTCCAGAGGATCCGGAAGAAATGGCCCAGTTCCCGGCACATGACGGCAACGCCCATCCGGGAAAAATGCAATCCCGGACGCAGAGTGAGCGGCACGGTTTCGATCTTCAGCCCGTGGGTCCAGGCGATCAGGATGAACTCCGTGTCGAAAAGAAACGTCTCCGTCTTCGTGGCAAGAAACGCCTGAAGACCGCGCCGGTTGAATCCCTTCAGTCCGGCCTGCGTGTCCAGATAGCGGCCCGGCATTCCCAGCAGCGCCCGGTTCAGCAGTCGGACGCAGGAGGAAAGCAGCTTGCGGCCCGGCGAAAGCGCGGAAGAGTATCCGGAATCCCGGACGCCCATAACGACATCCGCTCCGTTTTCCAGCCGGCTCCAGGCATCGGCGACGCCGCGCCAGCCGAAGGGAAAATCGCCGTCGGTGTACACTACGAAATCCGCTTGAGCCCGGGCGGCGGCATACCGGACGGCATAGCCCTTCCCCCGGTTCGGTTCGTAGGCGAGAAATTCGAAATCCCCCGCATCCGCCTTCACCCGATCCAGCGCGGCCGTATCGAACGCGCCGGGACCCGAACCGTCGTCCACGATCAGAAACCGGAGAGCCGCTTTTCCCTCGAACGAGGCGCGAAGCTCCCGGATGTTCTCCCGGACGTGCTCGTCCCAGCCCGGCTTCGGGCGGTAGAGCGGCAGAATGATATCGATCTTGTGCATAAAGGTCCTGATGATTGCACGGGAAGGCGGACGGCCGTCCCGTTCCGGTAATGTACCCCCGAAGCGTGAAAATGTCAAATCCCGCAGGCACCGCCGGGGATGTTCTTTCCGTTCTTTTCGATTATTTTTTTCAGGAAAGGGGCTTGACAGGGCAGAAGAGTCGGAGTATATTGCGCCGGTAGGATAAATATAAAATAGTATTTACCATGGAGTCTGAACGTGGACCGCGTATCCGTAAACGTCAAGCGCAGCAAGCTGAAATCCGCGCTCGCGAAACGCATCCGAAGCGGGGAATATCCCTTCGGTTCGCGCTTCCCAGGTCTGAACGATCTGATCCGTGAATACGATGCCAGCTACGTCACGGTCAACAAGGCCGTGAAGCTTTTGGCGGACGAAGGATATCTGCGGTGCCGGCCGGGGATCGGCTACTTTGTCTGCTACACGAGACCCGATGCGGCGGCCTGCCGGAAAGTGAATCTGCTTACCTCGCCTTCGTACTATGGGAAGCACCGTCCGGTTTTCCGCGATGCGCAGAAACTTTTCGAAGATCACGGCTGGGAAGTGAACCTTCTCCTGGGCGCCGATCTCTACGAATTCACGGAACAGCTGAACGCCCCGGATGCCTATTCCATCATTACGGCCTTCAATGTGAACTGGGAGCGTTTCTCCGCCACCTTCGGACACATGGTGCACCGGACTCTGGTGCTGGGACGCCTTTCGGGAAACCCGGAGATCACCAGTATTATCTGCGATGAATACGAATCCATCCGACAGTGCATGGAACACTTTGCCTCTCTAGGGAAAAAAAAGATCGCGCTTGTCTCTTCCGATCCCCGAAGCGAGCTTGAATCTCTGCGTATCGCCGCCTGGCGCAGTCTGACGCACGCCGCCGGACTTTCCGGGCAATGGACCATGGATCATCTGTTCTCACTGGACCTGAAATACCAGTCCGACTCCGAAAAACGGCTCTCCGCTCTTTTCCGCGAATGGCTTCACGGTCCCCTGAAGGATGCCGAGGGCATCATCCTGCCCGGTTTTCCCGCCTTTTTCCTTGCCGCCTGCCGGAAGGAGAAGATCTCCGTGCCGGAGGATCTCGCCGTCACCGTCATCGGATGCGAGGACCGCTGTCCCCGGAACGTGTCCTTTCTGGACAACAATTTGCGCGGTCATTTTCAGTATGCGCTGGAACGGCTGGAGGACCGCTTCCGGTCAAACCGGATCGAACCGGGCTCCTGGCATTTCTGCGAGCCCCTCGGCGTCCGCCCGGGCTTTCCAGGCGGACATTGCCTCACGCCGAAAAAAGAAACCGGAGAAACTGGGGGGACTGGGAATACTAAGAAAAGTTCAACGATAAAAACACATCATCAGGAGAAAAAGAATGAATAGAAAGAGTTTCACGCTGATTGAGCTGCTGGTCGTCATCGCCATCATCGCCATTCTGGCGGGGATGCTTCTGCCGGCGCTGGGCAAGGTGAAGGAACAGGGAAAAGTGGTCTCTTGTCTGAACAATCTCAAGACCATGGGACTCAGCAACAGCATGTATGCAGACAACAATCAGGACTATGTCGTGCCCGGCTGGATCGGCACATATCGTTTTTACAGGTCGCTCGCCGAGTACGGATGCGACTGGAAGGAAAGCTACCGGGAATCGGGCAAACTCAAGCCCGCTCAAGGCACGTTCGCATGTCCTTCCGAAATCCTGCCCTTTGACTGGAACTGTACCGAAACGCCGTATCCATACGCTCATACCCATTATGTAATGAACGTATTCCTCGGCGGCTGTTCGAACTGGAAGACCTCCGCTCCTGATTATGCGGTACTGCGTCGAATGATTCAGATCACCTCTCCCTCCGCCGCCTTTCTTTTTTCGGACAGCGGAGACGGATCAAGCACGATCTCCTGCCGGACGACCACGCTCGGCTACCGGCATAAAGGAGGAGGAGCGCCGGGGTTGTCATACGATTATACAAAACGCTACTCTTCGTATTCGAACGGCTCCATCAACCTTGTATTCGCCGATGGACATTGCGGAAGCATGACGCATTCCGAGGTGAGCACGCTGGGTCACGGAGACAATGACACAAACAGCTTTTTCCAGCGCGGCATCCGCAAGTGACGAAACAGGTGGAGAAGAAGAAAAATGAAGATCGTTGCACATGAATTCCGCAGTGCCGCATTCATCGTGATCTGCACGATCCTGTTATGCACGGCGGCGACCGGCACCTTCGCCGGAGAAAACGATCTTTCATTCAAAGCCGGCCTGCCCGGCTGGCGGAATCCGGGAAACATCGCCGTCTTCGATCCGTCAAACACCATCTCCGGTGCCGGCTCCCTGAAGCTGACCGGCAGCGGGAACGTTTCCATGGACATCCATCTGGACCCGGATACACAATACGAACTGTCTTTCTCCATCAAGGGAAAAGATATTCAGTCCGGTCCGAGCCAGGGCGCCCGGGCTGTCTTGAACTCCGGAAAGCATTGGAGACGATTCTCCTCGTTTCCGGATAACCGTCCCGAGACCGGGACATTCGACTGGAAGCACGTCCGCGCAGTCATCGACACTTCCCTTTTTCCGGACAGCAAAATCCGGCTGGAACTGCATCTGATCGGGACAGGTACAGTCTGGTTCGATGAACTGAAAATCGAGAAAACGCAGTCCGTGAATCCGGAAGAGAAATACTTCCGGAAACAGTACAGTCCGGCGGTCAAACGGGCCGGAGTGATTCCGGAAGGGGTGTCCGGCTTCTTCGATCCGGGGCAGGAAATTACGTTCCGGGTGCTGACGGAAAGCTCGGCGGAGGAAATGGAATTCGCAGCGGCAGTGAAGAATGAATCCGGGCGTGAGGTCTATCGGATTCCCCGCGGAAAACTGGAGGAAACGATCCGGATCCCGGGACAGGAGTGCGGATATTACATTCTTGACGCGGAGATTTTTGCGGACGGGGAAAAGGCGTACTCGGTACAGAGCGCGTTCGTGGTGAATGTTCCAGTGAAAAGGGCGGATCCCTTCTTCCAGATGGGCTTCGGCGCTTCCCCGGAACTGATTCCCGGGTTCAAACGGATCGGAGTCGGATCCGTTGTCCTGCGGGAACCCAATGTTTCCGTATTGGGGACGCTAAAGAAAAGCGCGGAGGAACTTACGGACCGGTTCATGAAGAGTCAGAAACCGTTTCTGGACGACCCGGATTTCGTGCTGACGAACTATGTATCGTGTTCTCCCGATGCCGGTCTTCGCACCAAGGAGGAACTCAAGGCGGGCTGGCCTCTTGTCTCCGATCCCGTGCTGAAGCTCCAGCTGGATTACGTAAAACTGGTCCATGAGCGGACGCGCGGCCGGGTGCGGGAGTGGGTCATCAGCTGCGAGATTCCCAGCAATGCGAACGGAGGCAGGAACAAGAGGCTGGCCGGGACCTGGACAGAGGCGATGTTCAACATGATGATCCGCGTGCGGACAGTCAGCCGGGCATTGAAAGAGACCGATCCTGGAATCACGATCATCGCAGGGGGAAACAACATTCAGGAGTTCACGGATACGGTCGAACGGATCGTGATGCGCGATCTGATCAACGATTTCGATATCTATGCCATCGACGGCTATACGGGCAATTGGGATATGCGTCTGGGCACGCAAGCCATCCCCGAACTCAAACTGATGGACTTCTACAAGGCGGCCTCCGGACTCTCGGACTCTCTGGGCAAGGGAAAGATCATCCGGAACGATGAAACGGGATACGCGATCAATTACGGCGCCCGGTTCGACCGGGGGCTGGCCGTGGAACAGGCCTGCCTCACCGCGCGGACCACCATTATCACGAGATATGCTCCGGTCAGCCGGTTTGAGCTGCACATGCCCGGCCGAGCCGATGTGTCCGATTCCATCCGGGACGATTCGCAATACATGACCACGTGCTGGAAACCGCTCCGTCTGGGAAAGGCCTGTTATCAGCTCCCGCTTCCGGGCGGGGCCATGTACGCGACCGCGGCATCACAGCTCTCCTATGTGCAGTCTCTGGCGGAAGTGAAACATGGAAACATTTACAGTTACCTCTTCCGGAAGCCGGACGGAACTGTCCTGATTACGCTCTGGAACACGGCGGAGGAACAGCCGTTCGTCTGCGATTTTCCGGACGGCACGACGGCGGTCAACATGTACGGACGCTCTATTTCGCCGAAGAATCTGACCATCGGACCGGCTCCCGTGTACATCACGCTGAACATGGCTCCGGAAGATGCCGTTTCCCTGATGAAGAAAGCAGTGCAAGTCAACACCCCGGAATTCAAGTGTACGGCCGATGAAAACCATGTCCATATCCTGAGTTACGCAACGGAGACGAAGGTCGGCAGACTGCAGCTTCCCGGTCAGGCGGAAACCGAGGTGAAGCTTCTTCCCGGCAGAGTAAATACGATTGAGGCGAATGTTGCCGGACCGGGCACGCTGACCGCGCCGGACGGCCGAACCTATGCGGTCCCGCTGACAAAAGCCGGTACCATCACCGTCCCCCGGATCAGGGAAAAACCCGTATTCGACGGTTCCGGAAAATGGCTGGAAGGACTTCCATCCGGAGAACTGAAATATCCGGAAAACGTCCGGCCCTCCGAAGCGCTCCAGCCGGAACGGAGGTACTTCCGCTCCAACTTCAATCCGGATGGACACAATCTCTCTGCGCAGTACTGGACCGCGTATGACGACGAATCTTTCTATCTGGCCGTGAAGGTGGATGATCCCGTGCATCAGCAGCGCTGCACGGGGTCCGATATATGGCAGGATGACAGTCTTCAGTTCGTTCTCTCGCATGAAACGGGAGGCGGCATGCTGGCGAGTCCGGGACGCCAACCCAGGTCGGAATACAGTTACGGTCTGGCGCTGACGACCCGGGGAGTCCAGCTGGTGAAGTACCATGGGAAGGATCACGGGCTCAAAGAGTATCCGGCCAATGTGACTCGGTCGGGGGATATGACATTCTACGAAGTCGCCATCCCGTGGAAAGAGATCGGGGGGAAGGCAAGCCGTTTCGGCCTTGTCGTCTTCAACAACGATTTCCCGGCTGAAAAGGCGGCTCCGTATTGTCTGGTCCTCACGGATGGAGTCGCATACGGTGCGGACGATACAAAACTGAAAGTCATCAGATACGGAGAATAAAGGGCAGCACCGTCTGTTCTTTTTTTAGTGTTTTTAACATGGGGACGCGCGAAAACCTTGAAAAACGGCATTTTCGGGCTATCTTAATGGGATATGCCGCCGAAAAGCCGGGTCGCCGGAGGAGATGTCTTTTCCGGGACGGCAGAAATCAGTTCAGAAAGGTTTTCTTATGGCCGAATCCTGGCACAGACTGGGTCCGTTCACCGTCTTCGATCTGGAGACGACCGGGTTGCTTCCGTCGCGTGACCGGATCATCGAGATCGGTGCGGTCCGGGTCGATACGGACGGCACGATCTCCCGTTTTTCCACGCTGATCAATCCGGCGGGTCCCATTCCGGCCAAAGCCACGGCGGTCAACGGGATCACGGATGCCATGGTGGCGGACGCCCCGTTCTTCAAGGAGACCGCCTTCCGCTTTCTGGAATTCATCGGAAAATCACGTCTGGTGACCCACAATGCACGGTTCGACCTGGCGTTTCTGCAGGAGAGTCTGGCCCGCGCGGGAATGCAGACGCTGAAAAACGGAGCGTATGACAGCATCACACTGATCCGGAAGGCGTTTCCGAATCTTCCCTCGTATCGTCTTCAGTCGCTGCGGACGACGCTGCATCTGCCCGTGCCGGAAGGCGATCCGCACCGGGCCGCCTTCGACGCGGAACTGACGCTCTCCGCGTTCTCTCTGGCGATGAAGCAGCTGTGCGATCTTTACCCCATGGATGAGTCCGGCCATGCCTGAAATGATTTCCCTGATGCATGAGGTCTGGAATTCCCTCTTCTACTTTGTCTGGGGTGCGCTGTATAAGGTCCATGCCGCCATTCTCGGCAGCTCCGTGAAACTTTTCGTGCTGGCCATGATCCTGATCCTTCTGACGGGACTGGCCGGGGGACTGGCGGCGAAAAAGCTGAAGCAGCCGCTGATCCTGGGATACATCCTGGCGGGCGTTCTTGCGGGGACGCTCATCAAGTCGGCGGTGGGCTCCGCGGGAGCCATGGCGCTGGATTCGCTGGCGGACATGGGCGTGGCGCTGCTTCTTTTCTCCATGGGTCTCGAATTTTCCAAAGCGGATCTGAAACCCGTCTACAAGGTCTCGGTCTGGGGCTCTCTGGCGCAGGTGTTTTTCACGCTGATCTCCGGCGCGGCGCTGGCCTGGGGCATTTCGCGGTATCGTCCGGAACTGTTCACGGGCCCGGCCTCCTGGCTTCTCTTCGGATGCGCGTTTGTCTCCACCAGTACGGCGGTGGTGCTGAAAACGCTGAAAAGCAGAAGACGGACGGGCACACTTTCCTACCGGGTCATGATCGGGATCTCCATCGTACAGGATCTGACGGTGATCCCGCTGATGCTCCTGATCTGCCGTCTGGACGATCTCTCCTCGGGTTTTCTCAAGGCGTTTTTCCCGATCTGCACGGGTACGGTGTTCATGGTCCTCATGCTGACGGCGGGCTCGAAATACATCCCCATGTGGCTCCGGCACATTGCTCGGTTCGAATCCAAGGAGCTTTTTCTTCTGGCGGTGACCGTGCTGGCTCTGGGGATCGGTCTGGTGGCCGACATGGCGGGCACCTCCTTTTCCTTCGGAGCGTTCATCGCGGGAATCGTGCTCAGCGATTCCGATTACGGAAAAAAGGCTCTCTACGAGCTCATGCCCGTGCGGGACATCTTCGCCATGCTCTTCTTCGTCTCTATCGGAATGATGCTGGACGTCTCCTTCCTGATCCGGAATGCGGCGCTGGTCCTCATTCTGACGGCGGCCACCGGCATGACCCGTACGATCTTTCTTTCCGCGGTCACGGCGAAAGCGGGATACCGCAACGTGATCCCCATCGCCATGTTCTTCGGCATGTTCCCCACCTCGGAAATGGCCTTCGTCGTCATCCAGACCGGAAAGAACACCGGGCTCTTTCCCGCCGCGCTGTACAGCCTGATCCTCTGCGTGGTGGTCTGCTCCATGATCACGGGCCCAATGCTGGATTCCCTCACCTCGCCGGTCTACTCCCTGTTCCGGAAGACCATCTGGAAGAAGGCTCCCAGCAGCGACATCGTCATGCCGCCGCCGGCGCTGATGGGACATGTGATCATAGCCGGAGGCGGGGCGATTGCCCGTTTTATGGCAAAACTCTTTACGAATCTAAAATTTCCGTATCTCATCATCGAGACGGAACATCCGGCCTTCCAGGAGGCGAAGAAAGCCTCGCTTCTCTGTATCTACGGAGACCCGAGACAGGATGTGATCCTCTCCACCGCGGGCATTTCCGAGGCGGGTATCCTGCTGCTGGCCTCGCCCGGACTGGAGAACAATCTTGCCATCATCCGGCGTGCCCGGGCGCTGAATCCGGACATCAAGATCGTGGCGCGTGCGGAATCGGAACGTGAGGTGGAGGAACTGCATCGGCAGAACATTCATGAAATCGTGCAGCCGCGCTTCGAGGCCGGGCTGGAATTGACGAGACAGGCGCTGCTTTCCATGAACGTGCCGCCCATCGAAATACAGAATTTTCTGGATTCAATCCGGTTCGATCGATACAAGCCCCTGATGGAAGGATCGGAAGGCTTCTCGGCCATCGAGAGGATGCGGTCCTTCGCCGGGCTGACGGCGCTGAACTGGATCCGGATCCCCGCCGATTCCGTCTTCGCGGGAAAAACTCTGAAGGAAACGGCCGTCCGCTCACAGTACGGAGTCTCCATCGTCGGAATCCTCCACGAAGGACGGTTCACCTCCAATCCGGGACCGGGCTGCGTCATGAATCCGGGAGACATCCTGGCCGTGATGGGCACGGCGGAGGATCAGAAGCTGTTCGGCGAAGCCGCAGGGGCCGGGCCGAGTTCCACGCCTGCCGAGGCCCGCCGGGATCAGACGGAAGCGGAAAACCTGGAAACGAAAAAAACAGAATGAGGTAAAGAAGAAAAAATGAAACCTGGACCCGAACTTTTCCTGGCCTGGAGATATTTTCAGCCGAAGCGCAGCGCGGTGTCGGTCATCACGCTGATCAGCATCGTCGGCGTAGTGCTCGGCGTGGCCGTGCTCATCGTCGTGCTGGCCGTCATGACCGGCTTCACCGACCATCTGAAGGGCAAACTGCTGGAAACCGGAGCCCATGCCCAGATCCGGAAACCTGTCGCCTACTCCGACCGGCATCCCGGCGGCGCAGCCGGCGTCTTTTCCCCCGAAGAGGCCGAGGACATCGTGAAGATCGTCCGGAAGCACGGCGGCGATGCCCTGCCGGTCCTGGTCTCCCCTGTCCTGCTCCAGGTGAACGACAACTTCGCGCCCAAGGGACTTATCGCCTACGATCCGGAATCGGACCGGCATCCGAACCGGGGCGGAGCCGAAGGCGAGCACGAACGGATCCCCCTTTCCGGCGCCATGCGGTCCGGCGTCATGGATCTTGGCAAAGCGCGGATCGTGGTCAGCGAGATCATTGCCCGGGAGTTCGGTCTGTTTCCGCAGAGCAAACTGCTGCTGCATGCGCCGTCCCATCTGGCCCGCCTGATCGAACGTGACAGGGAGACGGGGAAGTACAAAATCACGGAGGACGCCGAACTCTATCTGCCGAAGGAGTACACGGTCAGCGGGACCTTTTCCTTCGACAAGTACGATTTCGACAAGGACATCATGTTCATGGGGCTGGACGAGGCGGACGAACTGTTCGGGCTTGACTACGGGGCCGCCACGCACATCTACCTCTGGACGGACGACCCCTTCGACATGGAGCGGTTCGTCGACGGAGTCCGCCGCGATCTGCAGCTGCAGGGCTGTCCGGCCGACCTCCGGACCTGGAAGGATATGCACAGCCGCATTCTGGGCGTTCTGGCCGTGGAGAAGAACATGCAGTTTTTCCTGCTGATCTTCATTGTGCTGGTGGCGGCCTTCAGTATTGCCAACACGCTCATTACCACCGTCATACAGAAAACGAAAGAGATCGGACTCCTCAAATCCATGGGAGCCTCCTCCGGCGGGATCATGCGGATTTTTCTTCTTCAGGGCTTCTTCGTGGGGCTCATGGGATCCGCGGGCGGCGTGGTGCTGGGATGGCTTGTCATCCATTTCCGGATGAAGATCCTCTACGCCATGCGGTTCCTCACGGGACAGGAGATCTTCCCCAAGGAAGTCTATCTCTTCCGCGAACTGCCCGCCCATATCGTCTGGAGCGATGTGGCGGTCATCTGTGTGATATCCATTCTTCTTTGTACCTGCGGCGCACTGGTACCGGCCCTGCGCGCCGCCTGTCTCGACCCGGCAAAGGCACTGCGCTATGAATGACGAAAACATGTTTCTCCAAGCGGAAGACCTCTGCAAGTCCTTCCGAATCGGCTCCCGGCGGATCCCCGTGCTGAAGGGCGTCTCCTTTTCCGTGACGCGCGGAGACTGGGTAGCGCTTTACGGAGCCTCCGGCAGCGGAAAAACCACCCTCCTCGACATCC
The DNA here is from genome assembly GCA_017615635.1 of Lentisphaeria bacterium. GTDB lineage: Bacteria > Verrucomicrobiota > Lentisphaeria > Victivallales > UBA1829 > RGIG8244. The sequence continues at coordinate 2,439 of JAFZZR010000204.1, read as the reverse complement.
TGGGGACTCTTTCCAGACCGGACTCGGGACGCGTCCTCATCGACGGCACGGATCCCGCCTCGCTCTCCGCCCGGGCTCTGGTCGCCTTCCGACGCAAAAATATCGGCTTCGTTTTCCAGTCCTACCATATCCTTCCGGAACTGAACATCCTGGAAAACGTCATGCTCCCCAGCCGGCTGGACGGCATGCCCTTCAAAGCGGCTCGCGCCAGAGCCGCGGAACTGCTGGAATCGGTGGGACTGGCCGGACGGATGGATCACCGTCCCGGCGAGCTTTCCGGCGGCGAGCAGCAGCGGGCGGCGGTGGCCCGGGCTCTCATGAACCGCCCTGCCCTTCTTCTGGCCGACGAACCCACGGGAAATCTGGACTCCGAAACGGGCCGCGGAATACTGAAACTGTTTCTCCGCGTCCGACAGGAATCGAATACCACGATCATCATGGTCACGCATGACCGGGGTGTCGCCTCGCTGGCGGGACACGTGGTGGAACTGCGGGACGGTGTCGTGAGTCAAAATGAACAGAAAGAGGAGATGAAACCATGATCGCAAGACTGACCGGAAAACTGCTGGAAGCAAACTTCACCGAAGCTGTTGTGGACGTGCACGGCGTCGGATATCTGGTCTCCATTCCCATGAGCACCTACGACGCCCTGCCACGGATCGGCGAAGAGGTCTCGCTCCGCACCACCATGCAGGTACGGGAGGACGCGGTCTCGCTTTTCGGATTCGCCACCCAGAAGGAACAGGATATTTTTTCCCTTCTGATAACGGTGAACGGGATCGGCGCAAAAACGGCTCTCAACATCCTGAGCAGCATGAATATCCCCTCTTTCTGCGCCGCGCTGGCTCAGGGCGATGTCAAATCCCTGAAACGGATCAACGGCGTCGGTCCCAAATCCGCCGAACGGATGATCGTGGAGCTGCGCGACAAGATCGACAAAATCGCTCCGGAAGATGCGCTGGGCGCGGGCGGCGCCGCGGCAGTGATCACCCCCGCACAGGAAGACGCCATCCTCGCTCTGGAAAAACTCGGATTCCAGCGGGTCAAGATCCAGAAGACCGTGGCCGATGTCACCGCGGCGCTGGAGCCGGAGCGACGGAGCAGCGAGAACATCATCCGCAAAGCGCTTTCCCTTCTGAACTCCTGATCTCACGGACTTTTTTATCATGCCGAAATCCACGATCCCGGACTGCGCGACATACATCGTTCTGGACATCCCGGACCCCATGGCCGGGCGGATCCGCTCGATCCGCGCAAAGTTCGATCCCGATCGCAGCAGCATGCCCGCGGAAATCACCGTGACGGGCTCATCCGGAACCGGTCAGCTCGTTCCGGGCCAGTCCCTGGAACAGGTCGCCGCGGAGATCGACCGTATCGCAGGGTTGTTTCCGCCCTTTCTGGCGGAATTCGGCAAGGTGGAACGCTTCCCCGATACCGATATCTACTTTCTGGAGCTTCTGGATCCCCGACCCTTCGAAGCGATCCAGAAGGCTCTTGCGGAGTCGTCCATCCGCTTCCTTCCGAATCCCTATCCGTTCCATCCGCACTGCACCCTGAAGCTCCGCAGCGCCCCCTCGGATCCGGAACTGCTGGAACTGCTCTTCCTGGATGCCCCGAAAGAGCCTTTCCGCCTCTCCGCACTTTCCCTTTACGCTCTTCCGGATCCCCGGAGCTGCGAACGGCTCTGCACGGCCAGGCTCCGCGGAGCATAAGAAAAAAAGATACAGACACCCCGTAAGTATTTCGGAGCCTTTGAGAGAGCAAATCACGAAAATTCCCCCCTCGCCGCCGGGCGGGAGGGGGGAACGATTCTCTTCAGCTTGCCAGCATGCCCGCTGTCACCGTGTAGCTGGTGCTGTACTTCTTCACGTTCGCACAGGCGACGCCCAGATAGTAGATCCCGGCCGTCACTTTGGCCTTCGTCGCCAGCGTGTCGCTGTCCAGCGCGCTGAGGGCCACCGCCTTGCCCGCGCTGTTCAGCAGCGAGAGCTTGACTTCGCCGCCCTTCTGCGCCGACGCCGTCTTCGCGTTCATGTCGAGGGAGACCTTTCCCTTCTTCTGCACTTCCAGCTTGATGAAGTCCTTTGGATCGCCCAGTCCCACCCAGCCTGTGATCTTCTGCGCCGAAGAGAGCTTGAGTGCTTTCTTTTCACCGGCCGCCGCCAGCGTGTCGTTGGTGAAATCGCCCTTCGGACAGATGTTGCTGACCTTCTGCGAAACGACCTTCGAGATATTTCCGGCCGCGTCGATGCCCCGGAAGTAGTACGTGGCGTTGGCCTTGACCGTGAGCGCCTTGGAATAGGTCTTCCACGTCGCGTTGTCCGTGGAGTATTGCTTCTTCGAACTGTCCGAACTGAACGTCGCCGTCAGCGTCACGCTCTTGTTCGTCATGGCCGTGGTGGAGACCGAAACCGTGGGCTTGGTCGGAGCCGTCTTGTC
>JAFZZR010000203.1 GCA_017615635.1 Lentisphaeria bacterium | reverse complement strand
GCGGCATAACCGGCAGCGAGGCGCCGGCGGGCACCGTTTCGGCGAGAAGCGTCCGGACGGGCCGGGCGAACCGTTCGACCACCGGGGGATGGAACGAAAAATCGAGATCGTTCCGTCCGAGGAATCCGGCAATCAGGGCATTGTTCCGCTGGACGGCATGAACGCCTTCGGGCAGCGGAACGGTCTTCGAATAGGCCAGACGTGCAAGAAATTCCCGCGGATGCCGCGGTCCCACATGGACTCCGGAGACGCACCGTCCGATAAACGCACTGCGCGTAAGCCCCTGGAGATCGATGACCGCATCGTACGGTCCGGCGCTGCGGATCGAGCGGAGCAGATCGCGGAATGCGGCGGGGAAGGAGGAAAGGTTTCCCAGTTTTCGCCGTTCGAAAAGGACATTTCTGCGGACGCCGGGGAGGAATGCGGTCAGCTCGGCGAACTGGGGAGCGATGAACCAGTCGGCCACGGAATCGGGACACGCCCGAAGGAGGGCGGCCACGGCGGGAAAAGCATGAAGGACATCACCCAGACTGCTCGGTTTGAGGATCAGGAACTGACTCATGGGAACGGCCCCGGACCGGAGAGTGTCAGCTGCCGATCGCCAGGCGGGCGGCGTTCCGTTCGGGCAATTTCACGGTCCGGATCTTGCTCTGAGTCTGCGCGATATCATAGGGCAGACAGTATCTCGTGACGCACTTTTCGTCGGTATCGTATACGGCAAAGGAGGCTCTGGGATCGCGGTTGCGGGGCTGTCCCACGCTGCCTACATTGATGAGATACCGGAAACCGGGCTGGATCTCGAGCCGGATCTCCGAAGGTTCCCCGGGCACCGCGGAACCGGGCTCGCCGGCCCAGTCGGGAATTTCCTCGATGGGATTCTCGGCATGGAGGGAGACGGGCTTCTTGCAGAAGACCAGCGGGGTATGGGAATGACCGCAGAAACAGAGCTGCGTGAACTGATAGGCAAAGTTGTCGGCGGCATGATGCGCGTCGAAGATGTATCCCCAGGTATCGGGGCTGTCCAGCGTGGCGTGAACCACGGTGATGTTGGTCCCGCGCACGGTCTGCCGCATGGGGAGAGCGGCGAGCCAGGCACGGTCTTCGGCGCTGAGCTGCGTCTTGGTCCAGAGCACGGAGGCCCGCGCATGGGGATTGAATCCTTCCATGACCTCGTCGTTGTTGGAGACGTATTCGTCGTGGTTGCCCTTGACGGAGGCGACCATGTGAAGGGAACGAATCCGATCGAGACACTCTTTCGGGTTGGCGTTGTATCCCACGATGTCGCCCAGTGAAATGAATTCGGTGATTTGAAGTTCCGCACACTTCTGCAGAACCGTCTCCAATGCCTCCAGATTGGCATGAATGTCACTCAAAACCGCGTATTTCATTCTGAATGTCCTGTACCCTCCCGCTCACCGGCGGGCGTCCGTCTTTCCGTAGAGATTCGAGATTTCAAAAGAACAAGAAACGTTTGAAATATACCGTCACTTCCGGAAAAAGCAAAAAAAAGAATGAAAAAAAATGGAAAATAAGCGTGAAAAAATAGAAGAAAAGCGTATTTTCGGCTTGAAAAAACAAAAAAAGGGCCTATTATTACAGGATAAAAGATAAGATTCAACAGAAGATACCGCAATCGTACGAGGTCCCCTGTGGCAGAAAACAGCGACTACATTTTGGAGCTCCTCCAGGAATACGGGATGCTTACCCGGGAGCAAGTGGACGAAGGCTGGCAGAAAGTCAGCGAATCCGACGGCCGGATGGACATTCTGGATGCCCTGAAGGAGCTGAAATACGTGGACGACCACGAAGTCATGAACATGCTGGCTCAGCAGTACGGGCTGGAAACCCTGGATCTGGCCACCTACAAGATCCCGGAGGAAGTCATTCAGGCTGTCCCCAAGGACATTCCCCAGAAGTATCACGTGGTTCCCGTCATGCTGCACGACGGCGTCCTTACCGTTGCCATGTCGGATCCCTCGGATATGGCTACGCTGGACTCCCTCCGCTACGTCCTGAAGATGGATGTGGACGCCGTGGTCTCCCCCAAGGAACAGATCCAGCAGGTCATTGACCGGTATTTCTCCAGCATGGAATCCAGCGTGGCGTCCATTATCGGCGACATGCAGACGGACGGCAGCGATGAGATCCAGACGATCGGAGACGGCGAAGAAGGCGGCGACGACGGAAAAGACGACATGATGATCATCAAGCTGGTGCATCTGCTGATCATCGAAGCGCACAAGCTGAAGGCGTCGGATATCCATCTGGAGCCCATGGAGAAGAAATTCCGGATCCGCTACCGGATCGACGGCGTTCTCCGGGAGATGGAAAGTCCGCCGAAATATCTGCAGGCAAACGTGATCAGCCGACTGAAGATCATGGGACACATGGATATTTCCGAGAAGCGGATCCCGCTGGACGGACGAATCCCCATGCGTATGCCGGGCGCGGAGATCGACCTTCGTGTATCGAGCATTCCGACGACCCACGGCGAAAGTATCGTCATGCGTATTCTGGATAAAACGAGTATCCAGCTCGATATTCCGAAACTGGGCTTCTATACGGACGACCAGGAGAAGATCGACCGGATCATCGCCATGCCGGACGGCGTGTTCCTGGTGACGGGCCCCACGGGATCCGGCAAAACCACGAGTCTGTACGCGTTTCTGAATTCGATCAATCAGCCGAACCGGAAGATCATCACGGTGGAAGACCCGGTGGAATACCAGCTGAGCGGGATCAATCAGGTGCAGGTGAATCCGCTGGTCCAGATGACCTTCGCCAACGCTCTGAGGGCCATGCTCCGTCAGGCGCCGAACATCATCATGGTCGGTGAAATTCGAGACCTGGAAACGGCGGAAATCGCCATCCAGGCAGCCCAGACAGGACACCTGGTGTTCAGTACGCTCCATACCAACGATGCCCCCTCCGCGGTCACCCGACTGATCGATATGGGCGTGAAGCCCTTCCTGGTGGCTTCCTCGGTCCGGGCCATCATGGCCCAGCGTCTCGTGCGCCGCGTCTGCAAAAACTGCGCCGCGCCGTATACGCCCAGCCCCACGGAGATCCGCATGCTCCATCTGGACGAAGACTTCATCAAGAACTCCACGTTCAAAAAGGGCACGGGCTGCTCCGTTTGCGGCGGAACGGGCTACAAAGGCCGTCTGGGCATCTACGAAATCTTCCTCGTAGGCGAGGAGATCCAGCACCTGATCTACGGGAAGGAATCTTCCCACAAGATCCGGGAAGCTGCCCGGAAGAGCGGCATGAGAACGCTGCGGGAAGACGGATTGCGGAAGGCCGCGGCCGGGACAACGACGCTCCAGGAAGTGCTGGAGACCACGATCGGCGACGAAGAGTGACGGGAACGGGAAGGAGTAGGAAGAAAGATGCTGGATCCGGATAATCAAACGCTGAAAGATATCATTCTGAATGCCGGAGTATGCTCACCCGAGCAGATGAAGGACGCAGAAGAAGAGCACGAACGCACAGGAAAACCCCTGAAGGAAATTCTGATCGACTTCCAGATCCTCTCGGAAGATCAGATCCTGGAAGTCATTGCCAACTCCCTGGGAACGGACGTGGTAAACCTGAACGAGTCCGACCCGGAACGGCAGGTCATCGAAATGGTGGACGGCGACACGGCCCGTATGCTGGGAGTCTGTCCGATCTCTTTCGACGGCACCACGCTGACGGTGGCGGCGAGAAATCCGCTGAACTACCAGGTGTCGGATGAACTCCGTTTCCTGCTGGGCAAGGACATCATGGTGGTGGTGGCCTCGGACTCCCAGATCGACCGGTTCATCGAAAAGTTCTATCCGGTGGACATGGAGTCGGTGCACGACATGCTGGCGGAAATGGATGTGGGAGACGACGCGGCCTCGCTGGATGCGGCGGATGTGGAATCGGCGGCAAACGAAGCACCTATCGTCAAATTCGTGAACGCGGTCATGTACCAGGCGATCAAGGACAAAGCATCGGACATCCATTTCGAGCCGTTCGAAAAGGAATTCAAGATCCGCTGCCGGGTGGACGGCGCGCTGTACGAACTGGCGCCGCCGCCGAAAAGTCTGGCGGTCCCGGTTATCAGCCGCGTGAAAATTCTTTCCGGGCTGAATATTTCCGAACGGCGGAAACCGCAGGACGGACGAATCCAGCTGAAGATCGCCGGCAAGCCCATCGACCTCCGTGTATCGTGTCTTCCCACCTACTACGGGGAATCGGTGGTGCTCCGTGTGCTTGACCGGTCGGTGGTCAACCTGGACCTGGATGCGCTGGGAATCAACGAAAACGTGCTTTCCCGTATCCGCGAAGTCATCAATATGCCGAACGGCATTTTCATCATCACGGGCCCGACCGGTTCGGGAAAGACCACCACGCTGTACTCCGCGCTGAAAGAGATTAACAAGGTGGAAGACAAGATCCTGACGGCGGAGGACCCGGTGGAATACGACCTGGAAGGGATCGTGCAGCTGCCCATCAACGATGCGGTGGGCATGACTTTCGAAAAAGCGCTGCGAGCGTTCCTGCGACAGGACCCGGACGTCATCATGCTGGGGGAAACGCGAGACCTGGCATCCGCGGAAATGGCGGTGCAGGCCTCGCTCACCGGACACCTGGTCTTCACCACGCTTCACACCAACGACGCGGCAGGCGCGGTCACCCGACTGATCGATATGGGCGTGGAGCCCTTCCTTATCACATCCTCCCTGATCGCGGTGCTGGGCCAGCGGCTTATCCGCCGTATCTGTCCCGGCTGCAAGACGGCCTTCACACCCACGGACGAAGACCTCCGTCTTCTGAATCTGGAACGGGCGAACATCGGCGACAACAAGTTCTATTACGGGAAAGGATGTCAGCTCTGCAACAACACGGGTTACAAGGGCCGGAAAGCCATCACGGAAATGCTGATGATGAGCCCGAAACTGAACGATCTGGTGCTTCAGAGTTCACCGACCATCGTGATCCGCGAAAAAGCCCGTCAGCTGGGCATGGAGACCATGCGTGAAGACGGGATCCGCGCGATCCTGAACGGGGAAACGACCATGGAGGAAGTCCTGAAGTACACGTAAGGACGGGCAATCCGCAACCGGATAAAGAACAAGGTGATTCGCTATGGTTGAGATGAATGAACTTCTGCAGCTCGTGGTGGACGAAGGCGTCAGCGACCTTCACCTGGAAGTCGGTGCGCCGCCGGTCATACGTCTGCACGGAGAAATGACGCCTCTGGATCTTCCGGATCTGACCCCGGAAGATACGAAACGGCTGATCAAATCGATCGCCTCTCCGAAACAGCTTCAGCAGATCGAGGATGACGGGGGAACGGACTTCGGTATCGCGTTCGAAGATCAGGCCCGTTTCCGTGTCAGCGCATTCCGCCAGAAAGGAGTTCTGGGCGCGGTCCTCCGCCAGATCCCCAACAAATTCCTCACCTTCGAACAGATCGGACTCCCGCCCGCCGTCAAGGACCTGCTCTATCGTCCCAGAGGCCTGATCCTGGTGACCGGCCCGACGGGGTCCGGTAAGTCCACCACGCTGGCCAGCCTGATCAATATCATCAATCAGGAACGGGCCTGCCACATCATTACGGTCGAGGACCCCATCGAATTTTATCACAAGCACAACAAGAGCGTTGTGATCCAGCGGGAAATCGGCTCGGACGTTCCCACATTCGCGGAAGCTCTGCGCCGTGCTCTGCGTCAGGACCCGGATATCATTCTGGTGGGCGAAATGCGCGACCTGGAGACCATCGAGGCGGCCGTCACTGCGGCGGAAACCGGACATCTGGTTTTCGGTACGCTTCATACCACGGGTTCGGCCAGAACGGTGGACCGGATCGTGGACGCGTTTCCCACCAATCAGCAGATGCAGATCCGCACGCAGCTGGCGGCGGGTCTTGTGGCGGTCATCTCGCAGGTGCTCTGTCCCCGGATCGACAAGCCGGGCCGGATCGCCGCCTTCGAAATCATGATCGCAACGCCCTCGATCCAGGCGCTGATCCGCGACGGGAAGACCTACCGGATCACCTCGGATATCCAGACCGGAGCGAAGTACGGGATGAATACGCTGGATTCGAATCTGATCGAACTGTACCAGAGAAAGATCATATCCTATGGAGAACTGATCACCAAGGCGCAGGATCCCGAAGGAGTTGTCCAGAAACTGGGCGGCTGACGCAGAATCTGAACAAAAATGCTAATGTCAAGACGAAACAAATAACGGAGAAGAAACATGCCACTGTATCAGTACACAGCACTGGATGGAAACGGAAAAGAGAGAAAAGGAAAGAAAGAGGCGGAGAACGAGGAAGCCGTATCCAGTTTTCTGAAAGAACAGGGGCTCTTTCCGACAACGATCAAGCTGATGGTGAAGACCGGCGGCGACGCCAAGAAAGGCGGCGCCAAGAAAGAGGGCGGCTTCTCGATGAACATCAACCTGGGCCCGGTGGTCATCAAGGGCAAACAGCTCACTGTCGTGACCCGTCAGCTGGCGATCCTTCTCGACGCCGGTCTGCCTCTGATCCGTTCGCTCCGCACGCTGGAAAAGCAGGCCCGCGATCCCAGCGTAAAAACGGTTCTGGGCAAGGCGGCGGACTCGGTGGAAGGCGGCGCCACGTTCTCGGAATCGCTGGCGCAGCATCCGAAATCCTTCGACAAACTGTATCTGAACATGGTCCGTGCGGGAGAAGCGGCCGGTAAGATGGAAGTGATTCTGGACCGACTGGCGACCTTCCGCGAAAAAGCCGCCAAGATCGCCGCCAAGGTGAAATCAGCCATGACATACCCGACGGTCATCATGGGCGTGGCTTTGCTCATCACCGCCGGTCTGATGGTCTTCATCGTCCCGAAATTCGAAAAGATCTTCGTCGACCTGCTGGGCCCGGATGCGGAAATGCCCGCCCTGACGCAGCTGGTTATCGGGATCAGCCGCTGGATGCAGGAGCACGGACTTCTGCTCCTGGCCATCATCGCAGGTATCGTGGTCGTGTTCAAGATCATTGTGAAGACGCCTCAGGGCCATTACGTGGTGGACTATCTGAAATACAATATGCCGCTGTTCGGCCCCATCATCTCCAAAAACGCCATCTCCAAATTCGCCCGTACGCTGGGAACCCTGATGGGATCCGGCGTGCCGGTGCTGAACGCTTTGCAGATCGTCCGTGACACGGCAGGCAACGAGCTGGTTTCGAACGCCATCCAGAAAGTTCATGATGCCGTGAAGGAAGGTGAGACCGTGGCGGCGCCGCTGGCTGCCACCAAGATCTTCCCCGAAATGGTGATCAGTATGATCGAGGTCGGCGAGGAAACCGGTAAGCTCTCCGAGATGCTGAACAAGATCGCCGATACCTACGACGAAGAAGTGGATAACGCCGTAAGCTCGCTTACCTCCATGATCGAACCTCTGATGATGGTGTTCCTGGCCGTGGTCGTCGGCGGTATCGTTATCGCCCTGTTCTCGCCCATGATCAAGATCATTGAAAAGATGAACTGAGTCTGCCATGGTCGACAACGCATGCGGGCCTTATGCCGTCATCATGGCGGGCGGACGGGGTGAGCGGTTCTGGCCCCAGAGCCGTCTGTCCCATCCGAAGCAGCTTCTCCGGCTCCTGGGCAATCTGACACTGATCGAACAGACGGTCGAGCGTGTCCATGGGATCTTTCCCTATGAACGGATCATGATCATCACGACGCCCGACTACGTGGCGCCCATGCGGACGGTCCTGACAAACGTTCCCCCGGAAAATATCCTGAGCGAACCCGAAGGAAAGGACACCGCCCCCTGCGTAGCCTATGCGGCGGCAAAGATCCGGGCGGCGGATACGACGGACCCGGTCCTGTGCGTGTTTCCTTCCGATCACGCGATCAACGACAGAAAGACTTTCGCTGCGGAAGTGACGGACTGCATAACCCGGGCGGCAAATCATGACGAGATCCTGACCATCGGGATACGTCCGGGCTCGCCCAGCACGGGCTTCGGCTATCTTCACATCGGCAGACAGCTTCCGGACGCGGGGAAGACCGTGTTCCGTCAATGTCTCGATTTCAAGGAGAAGCCCGATCCCGAACAGGCGCAGGAATATGTGGATGGCGGCGATCATTTGTGGAACAGCGGAATCTTCATCTTCCGCATGTCCGTCGTCATGAAGGCATTCCAGACCTTCGCCCCGGACATATACCGTTTCTCGGTCCGGCTGGACGATATCTTTGCCGGACGTTCCGCGGAGTCGGAAAGCGATGCCTACGCCGGACTCAAGACCATCTCCATTGATTACAGCATCATGGAAAAGGTCAGGAACATCACGGTGGCGGAAGGACTGTTCGACTGGGATGACATCGGAACCTGGACATCCATGCGCACGCAGATACAGCCCGGCGAAGGCAATAACGTCATTCACGGACTTCATGTGGGCCTGAATACGAAAAACAGCATCATCGTGGGCGGCGCCAGGCACCTGATCGCCACGGCGGATGTGGACGATATGATCATCGTGCATACCGAGGACGCCACGCTGGTCTGCAACGGCAAATCGGCACAGAAAGTACGGGAACTGGTCCGCCTTATTGCGGACAGACCCGACCTTCAGTCGTTCCTGTGAGCCGGAGGGCCCCGTGACGCCGCTGCTCCTCAACATCGGAAACACGCACGTGGAAGCCGGATTACCCGGTCAGACTCCGATGCTTTTCTCCACTGCGGATTTCTCTCTGGACAAACTCCCGCCCCGTCCGTCCGGTCAACCTGTGGCGGCAGCCTGCGTTGTTCCCCGTTTCCTGCCCGATCTCCGGGCGGCGGGCTGCTTTCTGGTCGGCCCGGATACGGCGGCAGGACTGCTGGACTTTTCGCAGGTGGATGCGTCCACGCTGGGTGCCGACAGGATCGCCAATGCGGCAGCGCTCCTCGCGGACGGATCCCGTCTGCCGGCCATCTGTCTGGATGCGGGTACGGCGGTGACGCTGGAAATCGTGGATGAGCGGAAACGCTTTCTGGGCGGCGCCATCCTGCCGGGCCGGGGACTGATGCGGAAATCGCTTCACGCCGGGACCGGTCAGCTTCCGGAGATTTCCTTTTCCTCACGGATCCCGGACTTTCCCGCGGCAAACACGGAGAACTCGATCCGGCTCGGGACGGACGGGCTGCTTCTGGACGGCGTCCGGGCGCTGTTGACCCGGGCACGGGAAATGTTTCCGGGGAAAAAGGTCCGTCTGGTGGCGGCCGGAGGAGACGGACCGTTTTTCCATTCGCATATTCCGGAATTGGAAGAGGCTCCCGCGGACTTTACGCTGAACGGGATCCTCCGCGTATATGAAAGCTGTCAAAGAGAAGAAAGGGGCTAGATATCATGAGAGCGAAGATCTGCGGCATTCGGACGGAAGAAGACCTGAAGGCGGCGGTGGAATCCGGCGCCGATGCCGTCGGTTTCCTCCTGGGCCAGGTCCATCCTTCCAAAGATTTCATCCTGCCGGGCACGGCTGCACGGCTTGTCCGGGCGCTTCCCCCGTGGATCACACCGGTCATCGTCACCCATCTGACGGAACCGGACGAGATCCTGGAGCTTTCGGACCGGACGGGGATCACGACCCTTCAGCTGCACGGAGGCTCGTCCCCCAGTGAAGTCCAGCGGGTCCGCGACGGCCTTCCGCCGGCCGGAAAAGTCATCGTGACGATCCATCCGGACTCGGAAACGGATTTCGTCATATTCAAGGATTACTATTCTCTGGCGGACGCGTTTCTCATCGACAGTTTCGACAGAACCACCGGACGGGTGGGCGGCACCGGCAAAACCAATGACTGGAGCCTGGCGGCAAAATTCGTCGGAGAATCCCCCCTGCCCGTTATCCTGGCGGGCGGCCTCACGCCGGAAAACGCGGCGGAAGCGATCCGCACGGTCCGTCCGTATGGACTGGATGCCAACTCCGGGCTGAAAAACAAGGAAACCGGGGCGGTGGATCCCATCCGCTGCAAAGACTTTGTTGCCGCGGTCCGGAACGCATAAAAGAGATCAGTCCGGGCGGAAGGACGGCTGCTCGATCCATCCGTTTTCCATGGAGACGAAGTCCCGCAGCAGGCTGGAAAGACGCAGCATCCGAATGAAAATGCACTCCTTGCCGGTGTACTCGCAGGATCCGTCGGGACGGGAACAGCCGCAGGGTCCGTTGGCCATGCCTTTGGGACAATGTTCGGGACAAACGTAAAACGTCATGGGCAGACGGCATTTGTCGCAGGAACGGCATCCGGCCAGAAGCCGCTTGGAAAGTCGGCGCTCCCCGGCGGGAAGTTCCGCGGCATGACGGAACAGAATCTCCGAAAGAAAATAGCGGAGCCGTTCCCCGCGGGTACAGTCGGCAATCGGCGCATTCCGGAGTTCGAATTCATCCGGCGGCTGCGCCTGGGAGAAAAGTTTTTCAAACATGTAATACCGGTACGGATAGGGCGCCAGTTCCATCCGGGCGTAATACTCCCGGTAGGCGGCAAGCCAGTCTTCGAAACTGGCAAACTCGCGGACAGCCTCCCGGATCCGCTGGAGCAGCGTCTGAAAAAGCTCCGGCTGGTCAATGCCCGAAAGCTGCACGCCACTGTACCCGAGAAGATGCGCTCCCGCCGCATGAAGCTGCAGACGGCGGATCTGCGCCGCCCGGAACTGCGCGGGCGAATACCGCATCTCCATTTTCAGCGCCGCCTCCAGATCCGGAGATACACGGACTCCGGGGATCCTTCCGGAACAGAGCGCGGAGGCCCGGTCCTGCGTCAGGAACAGCATCCGGGCGAAAAGCGGGACATTGAAATTCCGGCGCCACAGATGCCAGCGAAGCTCCTGAAGCTTCATCATATCCCATCCGTACTGGACCACGAAAAAAGAGGCTCCGCACCCGATTTTCCGGACCGCCTTGGCATACTGGACCATGGCATCGCCCGGCGTATACTTGAACGGATTGATCCCCGCCCCGAGAAACATGGCGGAGTCGTCGGCATCCCGCAGGATCCGGAGGGCGTTCACGCTTTCCAGAAAGTACGTGCGGGAAAGGGATGCCGCCGTGGCGTTGGCGGGCGCCGCGCCGGATACGACACAGAGATTGCGGAGCCCGAGATGGGCCGCATGCTTTGCTTCCGCCAGAACCTGATCCGAGGAACGGCCCCGGCCGCTGAGATACAGAAGGTGGAGATCGGGATTGTCTCCGGCCAGAGCGGACGCGAAGAGGACCGGATCCATGGCATTTTCAGCGGCATCGGTAAACGCAAGCCCCGCGGACGTGGCGCCGGCGTCGGTCACCGACTCCGTCAGATACTGGAAATCGGAAAAACGGGCAACGGCATCCTCGATTTTGGAATCCGCGCCCGGCACGGGCACTTCGGCAAGGATCTGGAAGACGCCGTCGTTCAAGCGGGCGCGGAACCGGTTTCTCCGGCTGCCGTTGAAATTAAGTTCCATCTGGACGGAATCTCGCTTCAGCATCGGGTCTTCTCCAGAAAGTCACGGAGGAGGGAAATCAGCTCGTCGGGGGCATCCTCCTGGATATACCGTCCGGCATTTTCGACCATGTGGACTTCCGCCTCCGGGAAATACTTCGTCCAGGCGCGGAACGACCGCTTCGTATAGAGCCAGTCCTTTTCCGCCCAGATGATGGACGCAGGCTTTTCCCGGAGCATCCAGAGCGATGTCTCCACTTCCAGCATGCTCTGGGCGGAGTCATCTTCCGGAACGCAGGGGATGTCCTCAATGAAGCGGACCAGCGAGATTTTGCTCTCCCGATCGGGAAACGGCAGCGAATAGGCGGCACGGACCGCCTCGGGATAACGCCGGAACTCCCGGGTCAGAAGATCCAGTCCCAGCACGATCTTCGCACCAAGCCAGGGGATCCGGCATACCTGCAGACGCCAGGGCAGGAAAAATCCGGTGAACCCCATGGCATTCAGCGTCACGAACGCACGGATATTATCGGGATTCCGGACTGCATAAGCCATGCCGATGGTACTGCCCCGGCCATGCATGATAAGCGTGATGTCCGTCAATCCCAGACTGTGAACGAACATTTCCAGAAGATCGGCATGCATTTCCAGCCGGTAGTCGAAATCCGCCGGCTTGTCCGAAAGACCGAAGCCCATTTGATCCAGCGCAATCACCCGGTAAGCCGAGGAAAACGTGCGGATCACCTCACGGAAGGAAAATGCCCAGAGAGGGCAGGCGTGCATCAGCAGAAGGACCGGCCCCTGCCCTTCATCCACATAGTGAAGCCTGTGCTTCCCCACGGAGAAAAAACGGGAGGTAAACGGAAAAAGCTCCCGGACCGCAGGGGGGATCACCGGAGATGATTCGTGATCGGACATAAACGGGCTCCGCCGGGGATAAGTCAGTTTTTGGAGGATTTCTTTTTGCCGGATGACTTTTTGCTCTTCTTCGAGGACGGCATCGATTTTTTCTGAACTTCAGCCGGCTTCTCCACGGCAGGCGCTGCGGCGGCTTCCGTCACCTTCTCCTGCGGACGGAAACGGAAAACCAGCTGATCTTTGTCCAGCGTGATGGATTCCGTCCGCTTGAAAACGCGTTTCAGTTCGTCGTTGTTGAGGAATTCCTCCAGCTTGCCCGCCACCGGTTTTTCGCAGAAGATCAAAGGCAGATGACCGATGACCGCCGAATCGATCCGGAGCGAGATGTCATTCGAATCTCCGGACTTGATCCCCGCCATGCCTTTGAACTGGAAGACAACGGGGATCGTATCGAACAGACGGGCAAAGACCTGCGTTTTGATACTGTCTTTTTCCGGAACGAAATAAATATGATCCAGAGTCCAGGCAAAGCTCTTGTTTTCGCCCGGCTTCAGAAAATACTTGCAGAACAGTATATTCAGCTCGTCGATGGAAATCGATTCCTTTTCCGGAAGACGGTACAGCCGTTCCTCGGAAAAGAACTTGAGCTTGAGCATGGCGCTTTCCTCTTTCGCCTTGAAATCGGCGGAGTTTTCATTGGGCGCAACATACACGGGAAGATCCCAGGGGGCAAAAGCGGCCGCCGCAACACCGAGAATGACGAGCAGGACCAGGATCCTTACGGTCCAGCGGATCGCCTTCGCCGCAGCCTGTTTGGCCTTATCCTTCTTCTTCCCCTGTTCGATCGACTCGGGACTTATCTCATCCATATTGATCTTTTCGCCGCACTGACGGCAGAAAATGGCACCCATCTGGTTCTCAAAACCGCATTTCGCGCATTTGATCATCATGATATTTCACGCTCCTCGTGTTGAACTCAAAAATCTCCCGCATCACTACATGCAGTAAGATAGCACAACCCTTGCAAAATGACAAGTAAAAATCAAGAGAAATATCAGGAAACTGGGTTCCGCTTATTTCCCTGCCCCGGCCAGCTCCGTCAGGATATTCTCCGCCTGTTCGTCGCTCATGGACCGGGGATTGGTCTTCATGCTGCCGCTGCGGCAGTTTTTGATGATGAACGGGAAATGCTCATCCGTCAGTCCGAAGGAGCTCAGGTTTTCGGGAATGTCGAAATGACGGACCAGGGATTTTGTGAAACGGACGAAATCCGAAGCGGAGGATCCGGCGTTCACAGCCCGGGCCATCTCCGCATAGGGTTCGGGAACTGTTTCCGCATTGAAACCGAACACGTAAGGCATCAGGATGGCGCAGGCTTCCCCGTGCGGCACATGCAGAAGCGCGCCGATCGGATGAGCGAGACCGTGGACGGCGCCCAGTCCGGTTTGGGCAAAAGCGACTCCCGTCATCATGGAGGCTTCGGCCGTTTTATCCCGTGCCTCTTCGTTCCGGGGATCGTCATAGAAGGCCGGCAGGTTCACGGCCAGAGAGCTCAAAGCGGAAAGAGCCAGGGAACGGCTGAAGGGATTGCCCCGCGTACTGGTAAAACATTCGGCGGCCTGGACAAAGGCGTCGAGACCGCAGAAGGCGATAACGCGGGAAGGCGCATCGGTCAGGAGTTCGGGATCGTTCAGGGTGGCCGAAGGCGTCATGAAAGGTGACCGCAGGGATTTCTTGATCTTCGACACGGGATCCGTCAGGACGGAATTGGAGGTCATTTCGGCGCCGGTCCCGGCCGTAGTGGGGATGGCGACAAAGAAAAGACCGGGCCGGTCGATGACGGCCGATCCGGAGAAATAATCCATGCAGCGCCCTTCCATGGGGACCAGAGCAGCGGCGGCTTTTGCGGCGTCGATAACGCTTCCGCCGCCGACGGCGGCAACGGAGTCGGCCCGGAAGGCGCGAGCGGAATCCGCCAGGGAATCGATCTCATCCGGAGGCGGTTCGGAGCTGGCGCCGTTCACCAGCAGGACTTCGCGTCCGGATTTTTTCAAAAGGTCCGACAGCATTTCCGCCAGTCCGGAACGGACGGTATGGGATCCGGCAACCAGCATGACCCGCCGCGCGGATGCGGGCAGGATCTCGGGAAGACGCCGGGACGAACGGACGCCGAAACAGATTTTCCGGGGAAGTACGAGATCATACATGGCCGGGCTCCTCTTCATTTTTTTTATTTTCTTCGCGGTGAAGGATTTCAAGGGCCGACCGGGCCGCTTCCCGTTCGGCCAGCTTCCGACTGGAGGCGGCGGCAACTGAAATGATCCGCCCCTTGACGGAAAGCTCCACGGTATAAAGGGGATCGTGATCGGGACCGGAGACGGAAACGATCCGGTACTGGGGGACGCCCGAACCGAGCCGCTGCGTATATTCCTGCAAAGCGCCCTTGGGATTCAGATCATGCAGAAGGGCGCTGGGATCGGGATGTTCCTTCTGAAGGATCCCGAGAAAGAATTCCGTCGCTCTTTCCAGCCCGAAGTCAAGATATACCGCCCCCAGAAACGCCTCGAACGCATCACACAGCGTGGAGTCGCGGTCCTGCCCGTTCAGTTCGCTCTCTCCGCGTCCCAGGAGAAGATAGGAGCCCAGGGAGATCTTGCGAGCCAGAGCGGCGAGAGTATCCTGATTGGCCAGGGCGGACCGGATCTTGGTCAGATCGCCCTCCTGAAGGGCGGGATAGCGATCGTAGAGATAACGGGTGAGAACGATCTGGACCACGGCATCGCCCAGGAGCTCCAGGCGCTGATTATCGTACTTCAGCCGATGCTCGGCGGCAAAGGACTTGTGCGTAAGAGCCTCTTCGCAGAGAGCCGGATCCCGGAAGAAAAGGTTCTGTTCTCTCTGCAGTTTGGCCAGATCGGACATGAGGGAAGCTCCGGATCAGAGGTTGCCGGCCACGAGATCTCCGACCTGCGAAGTGCTGTATCCCATCTTTCCGGCGGAAAGGGATTTGAGTTTCTCCGCAGTACAGAAGGCCACGCTCTTTTCCACCGCGGCGGCGGCTTCCTTTTCGCCGAGATAATCCAGCATCATGGCGGCGGCGAGGATGGCGGCGCAGGGATTGATGACGCCGAGCCCCGTATACTTGGGCGCGGATCCGCCGATGGGCTCGAACATGCTGACGCCGTCGGGATTGAGATTGCCGCCGGCGGAGATGCCCATGCCGCCCGCGGTCATGGCGCCCAGATCGGTGATGATATCGCCGAACATGTTGGTCGTGACGATCACATCGAACCATTCGGGATTCTTCACCATCCACATGCAGGTGGCGTCCACGTGACAGTAGGCGCATTTGACGGTGGGATACTGTTTGGCCATTTCATGGAAGGCTTTTTCCCACATGCCGCAGACATAGGTAAGGACATTGGTCTTGCCGCACAGGGTCAGCTGCGAGGTGTAACCGGCTTTCCTGTCCTCCTCCGAAAGACCGCGCCAGGGCGATTCCGCGGTATGCCGGGAGGCGGCAAGTTCGAACGCATATTTCAGACAGCGGTCCGCCTGCTTTCTGGTATAGACCATCTCCTGGACCGCGACTTCATCGGGCGTTCCGGCGGCGGCGCTGCCGCCCATGCCGGTATAGACGTCCCCGGTATTCTCCCGGACGACAACGTAATCGATATCGGCGGGCGTCTTGCCGGCGAGCGGGGTCTCGACGCCGGGAAAGAGCTTGACGGGGCGCAGATTGATATACTGATCCAGTTCGAAACGGAGCTTGAGGAGAATGCCTTTTTCCAGGATCCCGGGCTTGACCTTCGGAGACCCGATGGCGCCCAGAAACATGGCATCGAAACGGCGGAGCGTGTCACAGGCGTCCTCCGGCAGGATCTCGCCCGTGGCAAGATAGTGCTCGCCGCCCCAGGGAAATTGCGTGAACTCCATGGAAAAACCGAATTTGGAGGCTGCCGCTTTAAGAACTTTGATTCCTTCGGCGACGACTTCGGGGCCCGTTCCATCGCCGGGCACCACCGCGATCTTGTAGTTTCTGCTGGCCATTTTGGCTACCTTCCCATAAAAAACGTTTATGCAATGTTTGTCGTTGACTGTTCCAAAATCCCGTCCGAAGCGGAATGCGTCACTGTTCGGACCGGTTCTGCCCGGCAATGGAGTCCCGCATGCAGACTTCGATCTCCTTGACAGTCTCGATCCCGAAAGAATCCTTCAGCTTTTCCAGAACAGACTGCTGAAAGAGAGAGACGACATCGGGAAACGGCCGGGCGCCCTGACGGTAATCGACCACGACCTTCAAAGAAACGAGGTCTTTTTTCCGATACAGCCCGGCACTGATCACGGCCAACTCGGAAAAATCCTTCTCCAGGGAAAAAATCAGGCTGGTGACGGCGGACGCCCGAACGGTGATCAGACCATTGGGCACGGGATAGGAAAAAGCGGAAACCTTGGACGTCCCGCGGAACAGCCGGACAAGAAGCAGGAAGAGAAGCGACGCCAGCGCACAGACAACGGCGCCGAGGGCAATGCCTGTCAGGAAAGGACAGGCCGAGTACATGGACATCACGGAGTCCCACAGATTCTTCCACATAACCGCATTCTCCTTGCTTCAGCGTTTTCGGACGGACGAAGAGATCACTCCGCCGCGTCCTCTTCTTCCCCCGCGGACGTCTCTTCGTCCACGTCCATCACCACGACGTTGACTTTGCCGACCTTCATCCCGGTCATGCGGACCACATCAGCGGTCACGATCCCGCGCACCATGGCGGCGACGGCGGGAATGGAGACGCCGTATTTGACAACGATCCGGACTTCGATCATCACGGTATCGCCATCCACCTCGATAAGCATGGAACGGTCAAACGCCTTTCTGGCGCTGACAATCTCGGCGATATTGTCCACAAAACTGCTGCCGGAAAGACGGATCACATCGGGAATGGATGCCACGGCCTTGCGGACGATGGCGGCCAATACGCTTTCATGTACCTTGACCGAACCGGAAACGGCCGGCTTGCTTTCGTTTTCAGTACTCATGACACGCTCCTTTACGCCTGTTCGGATCCTTCGGTTTCCTCGGCGGGCACTTCATCGATGCCCCGGACATTGACGTTCACGCCGGAAACGCCGAGCCCGGTCAGCGAGCTCACGGCATCGGTAACGGCCTTCTGCAGGGAGGAGGCGACTTCCGGAATGCTGAATCCGAAGTAAATATAAACGGAGATCTCAACGGAAACGGTATTTTCGGAAAAATGAAGGACAATGGCGCGGTCCTGAATCTTCCGGCTCCGGACGATCTCGGCGATGTTGTCCACAAAACTGCTTCCGGTAAGACGGGAAATGCCCTCGATACCCGTCACAACGCGGCGGATAATGGAGCAGACCGCACTTTCGTGGATGACCAGGTCGCCGGGGACGGCATTTTCCGCATCGGGCCCCTTCATAAGGGCGAAGGACTCGGCGACGGTCTTTTTCGCAGGAGGTACGGTGTTCTTCATCGGCTCACTTTCCTTTCGGTTTCTGCCGCTCGAAAGCGCCGCCCTTCATGAGGCGCTCGATGAGGCCGGTATCGTAGTTTCCCTCTTTGAATTCCTTCGTTTCCAGCAAATACTGTTCAAACGGGATCGTCGTGGGAATGCCCTCGATCAGATATTCGTCCAAAGCGCGCTTGCAGGCCGCAATGGCCTCCTGTCTCGTCGGCGCATGCACAATGAGCTTGGAGATCATGCTGTCGTAGTGCGGCGGGATCTGATAGCCGCAATAGACGTGGGAATCCACGCGGACCCCGAAGCCGCCCGGCGGGGCGTAGAAGGAAATCCGGCCGGGACAGGGCGCGAAGTTCATGTGGGGATTCTCGGCATTGATCCGGCACTCGATGGCATGCCCGGAAAGAGAGATCTGCTTCTGAGTCCAGGGCAGTTTTTCCCCGGCGGCAATGCGGATCTGCGCCTTGATGATATCGATCCCGCTGACCATTTCGGAGACGGTATGCTCCACCTGGACACGGGTATTCATTTCCATGAAGTAGAATTCGCCGCCCGGACCGAGCAGAAATTCAACGGTGCCCGCGCCGCGGTATCCGACCGCCTTGGCCGCTTTGACGGCGGCATCCCCCATTTTTTTCCGCAGGAGCGGGGAAAGGGAGGGAGAAGGAGACTCTTCCAGAAGTTTCTGATGGCGGCGCTGCATACTGCAGTCGCGCTCGCCCAGGTGAACCACGTTTCCGTAGTTGTCACCGAGGATCTGGACTTCGATATGTTTGGGATTGACGATGAACTTTTCCAGATAGACTTCGCCGTTTCCGAAGGCGCGTTCCGCCTCGGTTTTGGCCGCATGGAACGCCTGAATGAGGCTGGGATCGTTGTGTGCCTCCCGCATGCCGCGTCCGCCGCCGCCGGCGGAGGCCTTGACGATCACCGGATACTTGAGCTTGTAGGCCACTTCCAGCGCCTTGTCTTCGGTATCGACAACGCCGTTGCTGCCCGGAGTGACGGGAACGCCCGCCTTCTTCATGGTCTCACGGGCAACGGCCTTGTCGCCCATGGCCCGCATCTGCTGCGCGGTGGGCCCGATGAAGGTGACGCCGCAGCTCTCGCAGATCTCGGCGAAATGAGGATTCTCGGCCAGGAAGCCGTATCCGGGATGAATGGCATCCACATCGCAGATCTCGGCAACGCTGATGATCCGTTCGATGAGGAGGTAGCTTTGCGTGGCCGGAGCGGGACCGATGCAGACGGCCTGATCGGCCAGGCGGACGGGCAGACTGTCTTCGTCGGCTTTGGAATAGACGACGACGGTCTTGATACCCATCTCCTTGCAGGCACGGATGATACGGAGTGCGATCTCGCCGCGGTTGGCAATGAGGATTTTATTGAACATGCGGAAACCTCACAGGATAGGCGGTTTTCTCAATCCAGGACGAAAAGCGGCTGCCCGAATTCCACAGGCTGTCCGTTCTCCACCAGAATTTCCCTGATGACTCCGCTCTTTTCCGCCTTGATCTCATTCATGACCTTCATCGCTTCCACGATGCAGACGGTGGTGTCTTCCGTCACCTTCGAACCGATCTTCACCAGAGGATCCGCGCCCGGGGCGCTGGTCCGGTAGAACGTACCCACGATCGGAGACTCAATGACGCGGGACTGATCCGGAGCCGCGGCAGGCGCGGGCTTGCTTTCCGGAGCCGGGGCAGCCGGAGCGGCGGCAGGTGCCGGAGCGGCGGGGGCGACCGGAGCGGGGGCCGGGATCACGGAGGGAACGGAGGAAGCGGGAACAACGGCAGGAGCGATGATCTGTGTGGAAGCCGTGTGAGAGCCGCGGCGGAGGCAGAGAGTCATATCTTCGGATTCGATCTTGAACTCGGTCAGGTCGTTCTCCGACATGAGCTTCACGATGGTCTTGATTTCATCGATTTTCATCGAAGCGTCTCCATTTTGATTATAGGTTTGACTGTTCCGGAGCCGTGGAAAGACGACGAACCAAAGCCCGGAGAGCCCACTCGTATCCGTCCGCCCCCAGGCCGGTGATCTGTCCGACACAGGAAGCAGCCGTCATAGACACATGCCGGAAGTCGTCGCGGGCGGCCACGTTGCTGAGGTGTACCTCGATGGCGGGGATCCGGGCGGCTTCCAATGCATCGCGGATCGCGATGCTGGTATGAGTGTAAGCAGCGGGATTGATGACAATGCCATCGACGTTGCCGATGGCCGCGGCGATACGATCCACAAGGACGCCTTCGTGATTGCTCTGCATGAAATCCAGTTCCACGCCCAGTTCACAGGCGGTCGCGCGAAGCCGGGACTCGATTTCCGGCAGCGTCATCGTCCCGTAAAACTCGGCCTTCCTGCGCCCCAGGAGCTGCAGATTCGGCCCGTTTATCACTAAAATCTTCATAATAGTAAGTACTATAGCACGCTTTTTATGAATTGCAAGAATGATTGCCCCCCGTTTCCGGATGGAAAAGCCCCTCTCGGACCAGGGCCTCGTATGCGCACTCCCGGAGAAATGCGGCGTCGGCATCGGAAAGGAACCCCGGCGTCCACCGGATGAGGCGCGGATCCTCCCCGAACAAAGCGCCGAACCAGACGCAGGCCTGAAGATATTCCCCGCGCTTGTTCAGATGGATGTTGTCTTCTCCGATCGCCAGTCGGCCCTCCGCCGTCCGATGCCAGCTCATGGCGCCCACCACGTCGCCCGCCTGCGGAGGCAGATCCGGCCAGCGGAAAGACGCCTTCTCCTCGGGGGAGATCCGGCGGAACCGCTCCTGTTCCGGCGTACGCTCCCGGGAGATCTGCACGGCGGTCCCCGTGGGGATACGGCGGAATCCATACGCATCGGCCAGCTTGCGGTAGGCCTCGTCGAGCCGGCGGAACATGCCTTCCTGCCCGAAGCCCCATTCGCCCTCAAGACGGGGATCCTGGATCCGGTACGCCCAGGTCTGCTGCACGACGATTTCCGCCTGCGGCTGGGCGGCGCGGATCCCGTCGATCAGCTGACCGGCAAAGGGCTGATAGGTGTTCCAGTCCCAGCTGAAATGACTGGCCTGCTGGATGGTCACGATATCATACAGGTCGTCTTTCAGGAACGCGTCCAGGCCCGCCTTTTCCGGCTCGGACATGACTGTCCGACCGTTCCGGATGGTCCAGATCCGATAGTCGTAAGGCCGGAAATCGGGATCCTGTCCGGCCCGTTCCAGATTTTCCACGTGCCGGGACAGGGGACAGCCGCCGATATACGCGCTGACCAGCTTGAGCGAGTGTCCGGCTTCCCGGACAATATCCGGCAGATTCCAGCCCACGCTGATGGAAAAGCTATTGCCGATCATCAATATCTTTTTGGAAATCATGGACCCTCCGTTTTTTATGCGTCAGTGTCCCGCCCGTTTCGCTTCGTACAGGGAAACGACTTTCATGCAGCGTTCATATGCATCCGCGAGAAATGCCCGGATCTTCTCCGGATCCTGATCGACCGGGGGTTCCTTTGTCCTGTCGAAGAACGGCGTGTTCCTCATGGAAAGTTCGAAACTCAAAGGCTTGTTCCGGTATCCGGAGTCCGCCAGAATGTCCGTCAGCCGATCCCAGTCCACCGTCCCGTAGAAGGGCGGCTGATGAAGATCGCCCGACGTGTCGTTGTCATTCAGATGCAGCGCCTGCAGACGGCTTCTCACGGGCGTCAGATAATCCAAACCTTGCGCGGGTCCGATATTTCCGTGTCCGGAATCATAGGTGATCCCCAGCCGCTCCTCCGGATAGCCCACCAGCAGGTTCCGGATCAGCTCGAAATTCTCGCTATGCATGTTTTCGATGGCGATGAGGACTCCGTATTTTTCCAGAGCGGGCATCAGATCGTCCAGAGAGCGGCGGACGGCGTCATGTTCCCGGAGCATCCGCTGTTTTTGTTCCGCGGTATAACTCTCCCGCAGACAGGGTGCATGCATCATGAGCGAGCCGGTGCCGCCGAGTTCCCGGAGCATGATGGCCCGGTTTTTCACCAGTTCCACGCCGGCGCGCCGCTGATACTCCACGGGCGAGTGCCACATTTTTTCGACTCCGGTCGATCCGTGGATATCCAGGAGTTTCAGGCCATAGGTTTTCAGCCACAGCGCGATCTGCTTTATTTCATCGGCGCTGTAAAGAAAATCCGTATTCCACTGATGGCACCAGTGAAGATGGGTGAATCCGGCCTCGGCAATGGCCTTCAGCCAGGGTTCCGGAGAACGGGTCGACGTCAGAAAATCCGTATTGATCGCAATATCCATCTGTCCTTCCTTTCTGAAACGAACGGAGGAAACGGCCCCCGCAAAGGAGCCGTTTCCCCGATATGACGTTCCGCCGAAGCCGAACGCGGATTACTTGTCGTTGAGTGCGACAACGCCGGGAAGCTGCTTGCCTTCCAGATATTCCAGGGAGGCGCCGCCGCCCGTGGAGATGTGGCTCATCTTGTCGGCAAGACCGCTCTTGTTGACCGCGGAGACGGAGTCGCCGCCGCCGATGATGGAGACGCCGCCCGCGGCTTTGACCTGGGCAACGGCTTCGCAGACGCCGAAGGTTCCCTTGTTGAACTTCTCCATTTCAAAGCAGCCCATGGGGCCGTTCCAGACAACCGTCTTGGCGGACTTCACGGCATCCGCGTAAAGGGCGATGGTCTTGGGTCCGATATCGAGCCCCATCCAGCCGTCCGGGATGTCCTGACCGACGATCTGCGTATTGGCATCGGGCGCGAACTTGTCGGCCGCCACGTTGTCCACCGGCAGAAGGAAATTGACGCCCAGCTCCTTGGCCTTGGCGATCATGTCGCGGGCATACTGAACCTGATCGTCTTCGCAGAGGGAGCTTCCCACGGTGTGCCCCTGAGCCTTCAGGAAGGTGTAGGCCATGCCGCCGCCGATGATCAGCGTATTGACTTTGGTCAGCAGGTTGCTGACCACGGCCAGCTTGTCGGAGACTTTGGCGCCGCCGAGAATGGCCACGAAGGGACGGACCGGATTTTCCACCGCGTTGCCGAGATACTCGATTTCCTTTTCCAGCAGGAAACCGGAGACGGAAACGGGGATGTACTTGGTGATGACGGCCGTGGAAGCATGGGCGCGGTGCGCCGTTCCGAATGCATCGTTGCAGAAGATGTCGCCGTAGGACGCCAGCTTCTTGGCCAGGACTTTCTGCTGTTCCTTGAGCGCGGCCTTGCGGGCCTTGAAGTCCTCATCGCTTTCGCCGTCTTTCTGCTTGCACTTGGCCTGCTCTTCCTTGTGATACCGGGTGTTCTCCAGCATGACGATATCGCCGTCCTTCATGGCGGCGACGGCGGAATCCGCCTCGGCGCAGTCGGGCACGAAGACGATGTCGCGGCCCAGGAGCTTGCCCAGATAATCGGCCACGATCTTCATGGTGGTGTCGGGGGTGATGCCTTTTTCATCGGGCCGGCCCATGTGGCTCATGAGGATGAGCTTGCCGCCCTGCTCGAGAACGTACTTGATGGAGGGCAAAGCGCCGCGGATACGGGTATCGTCCTTGATGACGCCTTCCTTGACGGGCACGTTGAAGTCAACGCGCATGATGACTTTCTTGCCTTTGAGATCGACGTCGCGGAGAGTTTTTTTGTTCATGATGCGGAAATCCTTTCAGTCTGAAATGAAAAAAGCCCGGAATGAGCTTTGGAAAAAGCGCGTTCCGGGCCGTAATGGTCTTTCACAAAGATCGTGGAAAACTTACTTCGCCGCGATGACGCGGGCCATTTCCAGAACCTTGTTGGAGTAACCCCACTCGTTGTCATACCAGGCGCAGACCTTGACGAAGGTCGGATCGAGCTGGATACCGGCCTTGACGTCGAAGATGGAGGTACGGGCGTCGTTGCGGAAGTCGGTGGAGACGACCGCGTCTGCGGTGTAACCGAGGATGCCCTTGAGTCCGCCCTTGCAGACGCAG
>JAFZZR010000202.1 GCA_017615635.1 Lentisphaeria bacterium | reverse complement strand
ATCAAGGACGCCGGATTCAATACGGTACTGGCGCTGGGCACACATCCGTTTGCTTTCTACGGGGGGGCAAAAGCCACCCGGCGGGAGTCCATGTCCGCGGCTCTGGACGTGCTTCAGAAGTACGGATTCAAACTCATTTTCGCAATCAAGTACCAGCTGCCCGGCCAGCATCCCATACGGGAGATGGATCAGGTGAAGGGACTGGAAAACGTCAACCGCTATATTGTGGAGTCCGTGAAGGATCATCCGGCGTTTCTGGCCTGGTATGTCAGCGACGAAAATCCGGTGGATCAGGTCCCGGAGATCTCGAAACTGCGCCGCCAGATCAGCGCCGTCGACCCGTGGCATCCCACGCTGACGCTGACCGACAAGCCCCGGGACATGTTCTCCTTTGCCGCCACCGGGGATGCGCTTCTGATCGATCCCTACCCCATCGGCCGGGTCGTCGGGAAGGAAGATCAGCCGCAGGATATGGAATCCGTGCGGAAAGGGCTTGATGCCGCTGCGACAGGAGGCACTCCGGTCTGGCTGGTCCCGCAGATTTTTGCCTGGTCCTCGTTCCAGACACACCGGCAAAAACACCGTTATCCGACCGAAACGGAAATCCGGTCCATGACGCTGCAAGGGACAGTCCGTGGCGTCCGGGGCTATGTTTTCTATGCGTATCACGCGATTTTCAGGTATTCGGAAAAGGCGGATCCGGGCAAAACCGGAATGCAGTGGGCCAACGTGGTCCCGACCATCCGGCTGCTCAACGAACTGTCCCCCTTTATCCTCTCCGAAGAGAAGGCGCCGGAGGTGACGCTCGAGCAGATTTCCGGTCCGGCCGTGGAAGCGAGGGCCTTCCGGAGCAAGGGCAAGGTCATGCTGGTCATCACGGCCGTCGGCCCGGGCGAGGCAAACGCGAAGATCACCGTCGCCGGCGCGCCGGAGCTGAAATCCCGATACGGCAGAACGATCCGTCAGAAGGAAGGTGTTTATCTTTTCACGGGAAAGGATGTGGATTCGGACGTGCTGTTCGGGGAGTAAGGTGACGCGATGAAAAAAATGCTTCTGCTGTTGCCCGTCTTGTGCGGATCGCTGTCTGCCCAACCGGTTTTTGAGGAGAACTTCAACCGGGAACCCGAAGGATGGAACCGGTCCTGCCATTTCCGATGGGAGCCATCGGGCGGAATCGGTGATTCCGGCGTGCTGACCGCCTCCCGGGAATCCGGGAAGGAGCCTCTTTTCGCCGTGAAAGACATCCGGCTGGAACACAATGTCATATACCGTCTGACGATCCATTACCGGACCGAGATGAAGCCGACTCCGAAGTATCCGGTGCAGGAGATTTTTTCTTTGCGTTTTTTCAGGGACGGCAAAACGGACTCCGGGGTATTTTCGATGCGCAGAGAACCGGGCAGCCGGAAAGAATGGGGAACTTTTTCCAGCGAATTCTCTCTGCCGGGAGAAAGCGATGATGTCGTCCAGCTGAGACTGCTGCTGCGTACCGGACGGGAAGGTCAGATCTGGTATGATGATATCATGATCGAAGAGGTCAGGCGGATCCGGACGCCGGAATTGCGGTGCGAGCCCTATCTTACGCATGGCGATGTGGGCTGCGTCACCGTGAATTTCGTCACCGTCTCCCCTGTCGTCGCCGCGGTGGATTACCGCATGGCCGGGGAGAAGAAGTGGCTCCGGAAGTTCAATCTGCTGGGCGGCCAGGCGCGGATCGATCAGCAGGCGCAGGCGGTCCGGCTTGACGGTCTCCGCCCGGGGACCCGTTATGAGTACCGGATCGTCATGAAGCCGGTTCCGGAAACGCAGGCGGAGTTTTACTCACCGGTCAGGACCTTTGTCAGTATCCCGGAGGAGCCGGTCGGTTTTTCCATGTTTTACACTTCGGACACCCAGACGAACGATGAAAACAGAAAGCGGGTGCTCCGGAATTTCATCCGCTGTTTTCAGGCGGACAAGGCGGACCTGATCGTGCACGGCGGCGATATCGACAGTCTCTTCGATGCTCCTGCGGAACATATCTTTCTGGACTCCTTCCTGCGGGTGCTGAACGGCGGTCCGCAGAGTCCCTTCTTCGTGGCGGTGCGCGGAAATCATGAGTACCGGGGTGATCACAGCGCGGACTTTTTCAAATATCTTGCCGGGGGCGGAAATAAGAGTTACTATGCCTTTACCTATGGGCAAGTGTTTTTCATTGTGCTGGACACCGGCGAAACCAATGACAGAATCCCCCATCTGAGGCAGTTCTGCCGGAATTACGGCGATCAGATGCTTGCCGATCAGCGGAAGTTTCTGCAGGAGACCGTCGGAAGCGAGGCTTTCAAAAAGGCGAAATTCCGCGTGGTGCTGGCTCACGCTCCCCTGGAAAAAGGCTCCTTCATGACCCAAAGCATCGATTCCATTGCCAAGGGAATCCTTTACGGGATGGACACACCGCCCCGGATCCATCTCTACCTTGCCGGGCATACGCACCATTACAGCCGTCCGGCGGCGGACGGCGGACAGATGGTGTTTCCGGATGCCGAAAAGCTGGATCTTGTTCCGGGCCTTCCTTTTGTCACGGTGGTCAACGACGGGCCCGGCTGCGGAGGTCCCGATTTCAGCGGGATGAAGCTGGATTTTTCCGACGACGCCATCACCGTTTCCAGTTTTGATGAATCGGGCAAAATCTTCGACCGTTTCGCCATCGATCCCGAGGGTAGAATACGGGAAATCGAAAGTAAACTGGTGAAGAAATAGAATCTGTCGGCGATGCGCCCCGACAGTATACACGGAGGAACAAGAGCAATGAAACATCCTGAAAAAAAAATTGCGAAGTCTATCGACATGCCGGGCCGGTGCCGGAAATTCACCGACATGGTGTACGGGGGGAAAAATCCCGATCCCGATGCATACTGGCGGGAAATCAACGAGGTGCAGGATGAATTCAATCCGCCGCCCATGGAGTACACTCTGTTCTGCGGGGAAATGCACGGACACACCGATATTTCCGACGGACATACGGACATCGACACCTATTTCCGGTCAATACGCGACAAGGCTCAGCTCGATTTCGGCGTCCTCTCCGACCACGATCACGGAGGCGTCGGACGGGCCGAGCTGTGGGACGACGGCAAGTGGGAACGGATTCAGGAGAAAGTCCGCGAATATTACGCGCCGGGGAAGTTCACCACCATTCTGGCCTATGAACGGGACTCCTACCCCTATTTCAACAACCTGATCATCTACTACCGGGATGGACAAGGAAAAATGGTCCGGGGCGTCCGGGACGGCGAAATCACGAAGGAGGAACTGACCGCCCTGCTGAAGCGGGACGACGTTCTGGTGATTCCCCATGACTCCTACTGTCTCTCCGCCGGATGCGATTTCACCACCCTGCCGCCGGAGCTGATGCCATCCCTGCTGGAGATCTACAGCTGCGCCGACTGCGCGGAATACTTCGATCATCCGCTTCATAAGGATTCCTGGGTCCGCGGCGGCGCCTGGCAGGACGCCCTCGCCCGCGGCGCAAAAATGGGGGTGATCGGCGGTTCCGACGACCATGTAGGCACACCGGGACTGGATCATCCGGATGAAAAGTATCCGTTCTGCTACCGAGGTCTGACCGGAGTCTGGGCAAAGGAAAACACGCGGGAGGCAATCTTCGACGCCCTGAAAAAACGGCGCTGCTTCGCCTTCATGGGCCACGACCGCATGTATCTGGACTTCCGGATCAACGGCCGCTGCATGGGCGAATGCTTCACCGCCGCCATGAACGAAGTCAGAAACATCTGGATCGACTTCAAAGCGCCGGAGGCGATCGAACGTGTCACCCTGGTCAAGAACAACCGGGACCACGTAATTCTGTACGGCCGTGGACGGCAGATGATCTTCGATTATCGCCCGGAGACGGAGTGCGACTGCTACTACGTCCGGGCCGTCACCGAAAAAGGCCGTTTCTGCTGGAGTTCGCCCATCTGGATCAGCGCTGAGTGATACGATCCGCCCCTCCCTCGAGGCAAATCCGGCCCGGCAGTCGGATAAAAATCCGAAAAAAACGGAAAATGCGCGTGTCCGACTATTGAAAACGGAGAAGAGCGGGGTATATTTTTGCGAACGGCCGATTCCGTTCTTCAATCCTGAAACCTAGGAGGTGTTACCATGATGGCATTTCTGGAGAAAGTCGGAGAATTTCTCGCGGGCGGGACGGCGCAGTCCGTCTACTGGGCATTCGCCATATCCGGGACGATTCTTTTCATCATATCCGTCGTTCTCTCCATGTTCGGAGCATCCTCGGATTTTTCCGATACGGATATGAATATGGACGGCGAGATCGATCTGCCCCATCCCGACACCGGATTCCTTGACCTGAAATTCCTCTCCTTCCGTACAATCCTCGCCTTCCTCACCATGTTCGGATGGGGCGGCGTCGTTTTCGGCGAACACGGATGGATCGGATTCGCCGCCGCGTTCTTCTGCGGACTTATCATGATGGTCATCGCCGCCTTTGTCATCGCCGGTCTCCTCAAGCTTCAGCAGAACGGGACGGCGTCCAACGCCGCCATGGTCGGCAAATTCGGGACCGTGTATCTTACGATCCCGGGCGACAGATCCGGCGCGGGCAAGGTCAGCGTGAATCTGGGGACGGCCACCCATGAAGTACGGGCCTTCTCCGATGCCGCCATTGCCACGGGCCGGAAGGTGCGGATCGCCGCCCACCTCGGGAACGGCGATTTTCTGGTGACGGAAGATCTGACCGTCCCCGCCGAAAAGAAGTAACGAAAACACAGAAACACAAAAAAAACATAACAACAAGAAAAGGAACCAAAGACAATGACAAGCACAATTCTCCTCGGAGCCGCCTCCGGAACCTACACGGTGGCTGTCATGGTGGCGATCTTCATTATCGTCGCCCTGATTCTCACCTTCACCTCCCGGATTAAGAAATGTCCCTCGGACCAGGTCCTCGTGGTCTACGGTAACACCTTCGGGAAACGTTCCAGTTTCTGCATCCACGGCGGCGCGAAGTTCATCGTCCCCGTGATTCAGGACTACGGATTCCTCTCTCTCCGTCCCATCCAGCTGGATGTGAATCTGCAGAACGCACTGTGCAAACAGAACATCCGCATCAACGTTCCCTCCGTCTTCACCGTGGGCATCAGCACGGACGAAGCTCTCATGGGCAACGCGGCGAACCGTCTTCTGGGACTCCGGCAGGATGCCATCGCGGATCTGGCCAAAGACATCATTCTGGGACAGCTCCGTCTGGTGATCGCCTCCATGACCATCGAGCAGATCAATGCCGACCGGGAAACCTTCCTGCGGAACATCGAAGACAACGTGGCGGAAGAACTGAACAAGATCGGTCTTCAGCTGCTGAACGTGAATATCACCGACATCACCGATGAAAGCGGATATATCGACGCCATCGGAAAACGCGCCGCCGCCGAAGCCATCAACAAGGCCCGCGTAGATGTGGCCGAAGAGGAACGGAAGGGCGGTATCGGCGAAGCCGAAGCCAGAAAAGTCCAGCGTATCGCCGTTTCCGAAGCCGAAGCGCAGGCGCAGTCCGGAGAAGCCAACGCCGACAAGGATCGCCGTATCGCCGTGAAACAGGCCGAAGCCCAGGCCATCGACGGTGAAAACGTCTCCGCCATCGAGATCGCCCGCTCCAACGCCCACAGATCCGAACAGGAAGCCGAAGCCTCGCGGGTGGCCGAGTCCGCCAGACGCGTGGCCGCCGCCATGGTCGAAAAGGCCGGATACGAGGCCGACATGGAAGCGCAGAAAGCCCGTGCCCTCATGGAAGAGGAACGTCAGCGCGCCGATACCATCGTCCGGGCGAAAATCGAAAAGGAACAGATCGTCATCGCAGCCGAGGCGGAAGCCGAAAAACTCGCCGCCGAAGCCCGCGGACAGGCGTCCGCCATCTTCCAGAAACTCGAAGCCGAAGCAAAAGGAAACTTCGAGATCCTGAAGGCCAAGGGCGATGGATACCGTCAGATCGTCGAAGCCTGTGCCGGCAGTGCCGATGCCGCCGGTAAAATGCTCCTCATCGAAAAACTCGAAGAGGTCGTCAAACTGCAGACCGAAGCCATCCGCAACATCAAGATCGACAAGGTCACCGTCTGGGACGGCGCCGGCGCCGGCAGCTCCGACGGCAAAACCTCCACGGCAAAATTCCTCGGCGGAATGGCCAGCGCCCTGCCCCCGCTGCATGACGTGGCAGCCATGGCCGGGATCGATCTGCCCTCCTATCTGGGCAAGGTCCAGGACACCACTCCGGCTCCCGCCTCCGCTAAACCCGCGAAGGCGAAATAAGGCGGAGAATGGACTCCGATCGATTTCTGCGCCGGGTCCTGTGGATCCTGGCAGTCTTCTACGTGCTCCGGCTTCTGGCCGGAGCGTTTCTGCCGGTCTTCGATCC
Source organism: Lentisphaeria bacterium (assembly GCA_017615635.1). Taxonomy (GTDB): domain Bacteria; phylum Verrucomicrobiota; class Lentisphaeria; order Victivallales; family UBA1829; genus RGIG8244. Next base: position 7,483 of record JAFZZR010000202.1, on the reverse strand, counting down.
TTCCGAGGGACGCTATGCCTCCATCGCGGCAAACATGGCCGCATCAGGCGATTTTCTTACACCTCACCTGTGGCATGAAGGCGTTTTTCAGAGCTTCGACGGCAAAACGCCGTTCTTCTTCTGGCTGGCGGCCGGAGCGATCCGGATCTTCGGACAAAACGATTTCGCCGTCCGCCTCCCCTCTTTCCTGGCCTCGCTGGGCATGCTGGCCGTCTGTTTTCTGGTGCTCCGCCGGTTCCGCTCGCCGGCAGAAACCGCCTGGGGACTCCTCTTCTGCGGTACGGGTGTCATGTTCTACGTCTTCAGCGGCATCGTCCTGACGGACATGGTGCTGGCCCTGTGCATTTCCGGCGCCATTCTCTGTTTCGCCGCCTTCCTTGCGCTGGATCCGTCGGCAAAGAAGAGCGAACGCATGCTCTGGGGACTGGCCGTTTTCGCCTTCCTGGGCGTCGGATTCATCACAAAAGGGCCCGTGGCCATTGTCCTTTTCGGGGTCGGCCCCTTTTTCTATCTCTGCTTCTTCCGCCAGTGGCGCAAGCTTTCCGCGTTCCCCTGGTTTACCGGGTTCGCACTGTTCCTCCTGATCGCCGCGCCCTGGTTCATCGCAAAATGGATGGACGATCCGGAAGCGGTCAAGTATTTCTTCTACAACGAAAATTTCAAGCGCTTCGTCTCCAAGGAATACGGCGATAAATACGGAGCCGGGCGCGAGATGCATTTCGGTGCCTCGCTCTGGATGCTCTTCCTGGTCACGATCCCATGGTGCCTGGTACCGGTCTGCGCACTCTTCCACAAGGAAAGCAGAAAAGAATTCTTCGAGTCCGCATCCGTCCGGGATCCGCTGGAAGGCACGATCCTTTTCGCCTTCCTCGGCATGACCGCCTTCTGGGCCCTCACCAGCCGCGTTCTGATCTACTATATGCTCCCCGTCATCCCGTGCGCATCACTCTGGCTCGCCTGCCGGACATCCGCGCTCGGCGACCGGGCTGTCCGGTTTCGCAGGATCGCGCTCTCCATGGGCGCGCTCTTCTGCATCCTCACACTGGGCGGACTCCTCGGCACCGGTGCGGCCCTGGGGATCGGCGGAGACGCCTCCGCCTACGGGATCATGCGTCTGGCGGACCGACTGCGTCACGAGGGAAATCTGCCGGAAGACGTCCCCTTCTGCTTCCTTCGGGAAGATCCCTATTCCGCCGATTTCTACAATCCGGGTCTGGCGCTGCGGCATCATCCGAAGCTCTCCGCGGAGGAATCCTTCCTGCAGAATCAGGATGCAATCCTTCTCTCAAAGAAGAAATATATCTCCAAATTGCCTGAAAACGCCCGCTTCCGGGAGGCCGGACACTCCGGAAAATGGGTCATCCTGATCCCGGACCGTCTGCTGCACGGGGACGGACAGGAATAAGGCCCGATCGGCATCCGAAGACGAGGCTGCGGACCGCATGGAAAAGTACTTTTTACAATAAAAAGGTACAATTTTACAATCCGCAGAAATTTGAAATATCCGGGAACAATGATATCTTTTTACTTAGTAAAAAAACCAAACACAGGAGGTTTTCAAATGTTGCAGTTCGGGTATGCTCAAGAAATCATCACCCCGCCCGTCGGCGTCGGCCTGGCAGGCTATTTCAACCTGCGCCCAAACAAGGGCATGTACGATGATCTGTATGTCAAGGTGATCATGATCGAATCCGCCGGCAAACGCTTCGGATTCATGGCCTTCGATCTTCTCGGATACAGCAAGGCGCTCGTCGCGGAGATGGAAAAGCGCATCACGGAAGCCTATGGCCGTGAACTCTACGAATCCCTCATCGTCTGCGCCACCCATACGCACACCGGTCCCGAATTCCGCAATCTTCCGGACGAAAAAGACGAACGGACCGTCTACGCGTTCAATCTGGTCGTGAACGGCGCCATGCGCGCTCTCGACCGTGCCATCATGAACATCCAGCCCGGCGAGATCGAGATCGGCTCCGTGTTCAACAACCCCTACGGATTCGTCCGCCGCTACTGGATGAAGGACGGCACCATCGTCACCAATCCGGGCTGGCGCAATCCCGAGATCGACCGTCCCGAAAGCGATTACGACCGGACCATCGGGATCATCGCCCTCAAGCAGAACGGACGGCTGGCCGCCCTCATCTGCAATATCGCCAACCACGGCGACACCATCGGCGGCGATCTGGTTTCCGCGGACTGGTACGGCCGTTTCACGCAGGAGATCCAGCATCAGCTCAAGACCAGCCTCCCCGTCATGGTCCTGGACGACGCGTCCGGCAACATCAATCATTTCGATTTCCGCCAGGACATCCATCAGACCTCCTACGACGAAGCCGTAAGAATCGGGCGCGGATATGCAGCCATCGTCCTGAATCAGCTGGACAAGCTGGAGAAACTCAACGAAGAGCCTGTGGTCATCCGCAACACCGTCGTCGAGGTTCCCCACAGAAAGATCTCCCCCGAGGAACTGGCCGAGGCAAAACATATCCTCGCAACTGTCCCCGACATCAAGAAGGAAGGCGACTTCGAAAGCCAGGACCTGGCCAAAAAAGTCCCCGCCGCCCTGCGTCACTTCGCACAGCGTACCGTGGACTGCCACGACAAGAGCGTCCCCAGCCACAAATGCCGCCTCACCTCCTTCCGGATCGGGAACCAGGTGGTCTTCGCCTCCCTCCCCGGCGAGCCCTTCAACGGCATCGGTGCGGCTATTCGCGCGGGCAATCCCTGCCGCTACACCTTTGTGGCCGAGATGGCCCAGTCCTTCTCCGCCTATGTCCCCATGCGCGAGTGCTTCGAACGCGGCGGATACGAGGTGCAGCCCGGTATCGATACCGTTGCCCCCGAGGCGGCGGACATTCTCATTGAGGCTTCTCTGAAGAATATTCTCTGAGACCGGCGCACAGCCGTATCTTGCAAAGGGCCTCTCCCGATCCGGGAGCGGCCCTTCGTTTTTTCCGAGATTTTTACTTTTTTTCACTATTTTCATTCTCCGACGCCTTGACAAATCCGTTTTCCATGCTAGATTATTTTATCTTTTGATTCGGGCGTATAGCTCAGTTGGTTAGAGCGCCACGTTGACATCGTGGAGGTCGTAGATTCGAGTTCTACTACGCCCACCATCCTGCTACAAGTTAAACCGCTGTTAACGAATTGGTTAACGACGGTTTTTCTTTTTGTCCGCACCCCCTGCAACAACCTGCCAAAAAGCGAAAAAAACCGCACTTTTAAGCAGGAATTACGGAAAATTTACGGAAAATCGCCGAGCTCAGAGCCTCAGTTCTGAACCCTTCCGATTTTCAGATTCCATCAGACCGATCCGTTCCTGGGGCGACACTCCGTCACATAGCGGATCATCGCACATACGCTTCATACGGTCCCCATCCGCACCTTTAATAAGGAAAAATGCGGTGCCTTCACCCATTTTCGCCGTTCAAAACCATCCGAATGGAATTTTCTCCAAAAATAACCATGCTGCTCACTCCTGCACCAACATACCCCATGGACTTGCTCCAATCTGCCACACAATGCAACTTCTATTTTACTCGCAAATTACTTATGCCAAAACAATTACATTGACAAACACAAGTTCTGCGTTATATTACGTTCCAGAATCAGGGGGCATTCGGCCTCCCGAGCAAGAACAATCAACAAGAAAGGGGTCAGGTATGATGAACAAAAAACCTGATTTCGAGGCTATCAGGCAAAAACTGAAGCCGATTGTTGGCCCGCCTTCATTTCCAGGGGGCAAAAATCGCCAGCCGGTGCTGAATCAGCAGTGGGTTGCCGCACTCTGCAAAGAAGTGTGTGAACCGATCTACGACAAAGCATCAGGCTCATTTTACATCTACAATCCCGATAACGGACTGTGGGAAAGTCAAACCATACAGGAAATGCTGACGCTGATCAGCGAACTCATGATGCAGTACGCCAATGCCTGCGGCGACTCGTTTGTCGACAGCAAGCGCGATGCTGCGACCATCAAGCATGTCCTTGAATTTCTCAAGGCAAACTGCTCCGAAGAAGATGCGTTTCGCCGTGGCAAGACGCCCTTCATCCACTGTGGGAACGGAGTCATCGAATTCCGAGATCAGGAAGATGGTCGAGTCAAGCCGGTTCTTATGCCGTTCGACCCGAAGTACAGAAGCCGGAATCGCACGGAGTTCAATTACGACCCGAATGCGAAATATCCGGATTTCATTGAGCGGCTTCTCAAGCCCGCCTTGTCCGAGGACAGCATCAATCACCTCCAGCTCTACGGTGCGCAGTGTCTTCTCGGTGAAAACAACAGCCAGACAATCCTGCTCATGACCGGAACCGCAAATGGCGGAAAGAGCACGATTGTCAATATCATCGAGAAGGTCGTCAATCGAAAAAACTGCACCGAATTGAGGCTGGAACATATGAACACACGCTTCGAGACGCAGCGTCTGGTGGGCAAAACGCTGCTCACGGCAAAAGATGTCGCGTCCTCCTTCCTCAATTCGGCTGGAGCGCACAGGCTCAAGGCTTTGACTGGCAAGGACACCATCACCATCGAACACAAGGGCAGCAACGAAACGGCCGACATCTGCGGTACGTTCAACGTAATCATCACGGCAAACAATACTCTCCGAGTCGCCGTCGATGGCGATGCAGACGCGTGGAGGCGGCGCATCATCGTTCTGCCGTTCGAAAAACAGCCCCCCAGAGAGAAGATCGCCAACTACGACGATGTCCTCCTGAAAAAAGAAGGCCCTGGGATCCTCTGCTGGCTCGTGGAGGGAGCCGTCCTTCTTCTGGAAAACAACGGCCAGATTCCCAAGTCCGACATTCAGAAGGCTCTGGTTGATGCTCTCCTGCATGAATCCGAGCCTCTCAGCGAATTTATCAATACCTGTATCGAACCCGACGATAAAGGTACCGTCACGACGGCAGAACTTCTGGAAGGCTTCAGGGCCTTCTGCACTAAACGCAACTGGCTCCTCCTGCCGCAGCGCTACATCGAAAACAATCTTCCTGAGTACATCTACCGCGCGTTCGGACTTTCCAAGCGCACCGACATCAAACGAAACGGTCGTAATAATCGTGGCTACTACGGACTTCGTCTGAAGAACGTCTGATATTTATTTATACGCTATTCCACGGGCTGCTCCGGGTTCTTCGGAGCGGCCCTTTTTTTCGAGTTCTTCACCGTCCATAATATGAGAATTTTTCGGACAGGATATTTTTCCTTATTTAACCATGCCCGATGGCTGATATATGGCCGATTCGCCATCAAATACATGTTCTGAGAAAGGGGGATAATATGTAGTACTATCAAAGAGAGACTATCAAAGAGAGAAAAGAGAAATAAAAGTAATCTCAGAGGAAAACAAAGAAGAGAGAAAGGTGTCATTATGAAAAAAAGAAATTTGATATTTGATAAAGTATTCCAGGATAACCCTGTACTTCAGTTTACTAGACAGAACATTGGTCTTGATGCGGATATACTTCAGAAACTTCATGAACATTTTGATTACAAGATTGCACATTGTCCACGAACCTTTGTGATGCGTTTTGATGTCCACATGCCGCAGGGTATCGCCGAACAGGATAACAAAGTTTTCAGCAGGTTTCAGGCCCACTTCATCAAAAAGGAGAAACGAGCCGGGTATGATCCAGAATATTTTGCAGTTCGAGAGGAAAGCAGCAATAGCGGAGTCCATTATCATGAAGTCCTTTTTCTTGACGGCAAAAAGACCGAGCGAATTTACAGTCACATCAAAAATGCAAATGATGCGCTGAATTCCACACTGGGATTGCCGGAAGGGACTTTGAGCGGTCTCATAAACGATTGCACAAAAGACAGGAAGGGAAAAAGTCAGAGGAATGGAATTATGATCGAAAGAGGAAGCTGTACGGCTGCAAAAAGTGAAAAGGATTGCTTCAGACAGGCAAGCTATCTGGCCAAAGACAGTCAAAAGGACTCAACAGGAAAATGGCAGCACGAGATTTTTTCATCACGCATCCCAGCCTCAAACAAAAAGGCATGAACTAAAAAAAACCTTCCCTGAAAACAAGGAAGGTGTTATGAGAGTCAGAACTCTCTTCCGCAATCCCGGCAGAGGAATCCGTCTTCCCATTCGATTACGTCATCGGATCCGCAAAAAGGGCATCTCTTCATTTCACATTCTCCAGGTATATCCGCAGGCCGGACATTTCCAGTTGCGGATCACGTTTTCATCCACGAGCTTGCCTACTGTATTCCCGGCAACGGCTCCTCCAGCGGCACCCACGAGGATGCCGAGGATAGTGCCAATACCGGGAAACAGCAGGCTTCCGATCATGGCTCCGGTTTGAGCTCCGGTGGTTGCTGCAACATAACCGCCAGCACCGGTTCCGATCAGAGTTGCCGCACCTCGGACCGTATTGACCGGATATGCCTTTTCTCCGCAATGAGGGCAGTTCACAAGCTCACCTCACCATGAAGCGGAGATCAGGAACACCGCATCGTCTGTTTTTTCGTTCGGTCCGGTTGCTTCGGCCAGCTCTCTGACTTCATCCAGGAAAAGGTCCAGTGCTTCCTTGCTGATTTCCGGGTTCAGATCACAGAGAAGTTTTTCCTTGCAGACCTCCCTGAAATCGGGCTTGTTTCGATGCTCCAGGACTTCGATACAGGCCCGATGAAGACGATTGATCACGTCCTCTCCAAGCTCGTATTCTTTTGAATTTTCCATCGCGTCTGTCAGCTCACGGCTCAGCCACTCGTGCAGCCAGTGTGCCTTTCTTCCGTGGTAGATGTCCTCGATGACATACGCGACTCTGCGGAGTTTGATCGGAATTTCTCTTCCTCGTTTCTTGAGGCTGATGATCCCGCTGATCCCGCAGGAGTCGAACATGGCTCCGATGAATGTTTTCTTGCTCAGGTAAATGTCCAGTCCCATAGTTTTAATCCTTTCTGTTCATTGGGTTGTTTTTTTTGAGAAGCCGGAGGGAAGGCTTGCACTCCTTCGACCTCCGGGATGGCTCGGGTACGATATGGCTGCATCACTTCCATATCGGGCGCTCTCCGGCTGCGGTCTTCGGCATGGCATCGCTGCAGCCGGAGCCCTCAGCCATGCGTGAGGGTGGTGGTACCCTCGAGGCTGTCATTTCCAGAGTTCGGGTCTGCTGCCATCCAGACCGAACGCACGATTCAGAGCCGAGTAGGAACAGTCCACACGCTGTGGCGTGTATTTCTTGATTGTCTCCGTAAAGGCGTTCAGAAGGCTCCATCGAGTGGGCTCCAGAAAGGCCTCATGCCGAGGGCTCTTGAATTCCTGAAAGACCGGCAGGATGTCGCTGGAGTTGATAGTTCCGATTTCTGCGGCCTTCACGATCTTGCATCGCGCCTCGTCGTCGTTCTTGAGGTACTGGACTTTCAGGTCTTCGCAGACAGTCTCCAGAATCAGGAACTCATTTTCCAGCTCGTTGATTGCTACGTCCACCAGCTGGGCGAGTTCGATTCTGGACGTGTGCCTGCGTT
>JAFZZR010000201.1 GCA_017615635.1 Lentisphaeria bacterium | reverse complement strand
GATATCCGCAGCCGGGGAAACGAGTGCGCCGATCAACAGCAAAAAGATCAGGAGCCTGTTCATGGTCAGCATGTTTTTCTTTTTTTTAATAAGTGTCCGAAACGGAAGCAGATGCGTTATGGAATGAAATAGGCGTTCCACGCAGCCTTTGCACGGTCGATCTCCTGCAGCTCCATGGCGTCGGCATGTCCGTCGCCGTGGAGATAAATGGAGTCCCGGCCATGCGCCGTCAGACAGACCTTTTTCTCCGAAGATTCCGCAGACCAGCGGAATTCAAACCCGTTTGTCCCGCCTCTTGCCGGCGAATTGGGTTCCGCCACCGTGACGTACAGGGACGGTTTTTTCAATGTTGCGGACCGCAGCTTCCGGCTGTTCGCGGGAGTCGTGGGATGGACGAAGCCGTTTTCACGGTTCGGACGATAGAATATCTGCCCATTGTACCGGCGGTCGACGCCGTCGTCATCAAGCACGACCTGCTTGTTGACAAGGAGGCTGTTCTTGTACGTGGGATTCAGCGTCGGGCAAACCGCCACATAGGCCGGCGCATCCCATGAAAGTTTCAGTTCGTCCTTGAGAAGCGTGAAAAGCTGGTCGTTAGGGGTCGGCACGTTCCTGTGGACCGCGGGGAAGTAGTCGTCGTTGTCCTGGCAATACAACTGTATGCCCAGACCGACCTGCTTGTTGTTGTTCAGGCAGCATGTCTTTTTCGAGGTTTCCTTCACCTTGCCCAGGGCGGGCAGAAGCATGCCGGCCAGTACGGCGATGATTGCGATCACGACCAAAAGCTCGATGAGCGTAAAAAATTTGTTGCCGGATTTCCGCATGATTCGTCTCCTTTCCGTTTTTTCCGTTTTGCAAGAAGATCAACTGACTATATTATACTTTAGAAAATCATGCCATGCAATAGTGAAATACAAATAATACATGACAGAAACGAACATTTTCGCAGGTTCCTTTTCTTTTCCGGGCCCGGAGGCCGTATGCGAGGCGGGATCCCGGTCCGGCTTACGGCCTTTCTGCGGCGGGTACCAGATCATCCAGACAGTACAGGCGGAGATTGTCGATCCAGACCGGTTCGTCGTTTTCGAATTTTTCGAAATACAGCTGGATCAGAAGCGAATTCACGCCCTTGCCCTCGCCGGAGATCACGCTGCTGCAGGTGTTCCAGTTCCCTCCGGTGGGAATCATTTCCGTTCGGAACCAGTTCCTTGGCTTGCCGTCGGCGGCCGGACCGATCCGGGTGGAGAAGCGGCCTTCGCCGCTGCCGTTCTCGATATAGATATCGCACAGAAAAAGATAGGTCTTCTCCTTCTCGATCTTCGGATGGATCAGGTAGTAGCCGTTCCGGGTCCGGAACGAATATTTCCCATCGGAAGCGTACCGGGTTTCGCGCGACCCGTGCAGTTTGTCGGACCAGAGCGGCGCCATCGTCTGCGGCTCCTCCTGTTCGAAGGATCCGTTCGCAATGAGATTGACCGCGTTCGCCCCGAGCCAGATTTTGAACTGGGCACGCAGGGTGCCTGGCACGGATGGATCGGCGGAAAGTTTTTCGATGGTTTCACGCACAGCGGGATCCTTCGCATACGGAAGCAGTTTCCCCAGGGAGGTGTCCGCCGCACTGAAGAGCCCGGCAGCGCCCCGGCTGAACGGCAGAAGCGGATGAGCGAGGAATTTTTCTCTTGCCGTCAGGGAGGCGGGGATGGCCTTCGCCAGTTCCCGCGCCTCTTCCACCGAGTTCAGGCGTCCCTCCGGAGAAAAGATTTCGGAGAAGGCGATCTGCGCGGCCAGTTCGCTGTATTCGAAGGCTTGCATCAGGACCTGCGCCCGATTTTTCTGTTCCGGCGTTTCCGCCAGGGAAACCACCTTTTCCATACAGGCGCGGAATCTCGCCATATCCCCTTTTTTCAGGGCGTATGTGTGGCTGTTGCATTCACCCAGCTGCATGTAGACGTTTTTCACCGACCGGTACCAGGCCGTCTTTTTGATATCTTCGCCGGTCCAGTATTCCTCCCACATCCGGTAGTACTCCCGCAAATAGGGCGCGGCCTTCTCCCCGACCGTGTGCTCGCACCAGTCGGAAAGGAACGCTTCCACGTCCAGATCCGGATCCCAGAGCAGCTTGAGCATCAGCTGCTGGATCGGCCCCTGGAAGGCGGTCCGTCCCTCGCTCTCGAAATAGGCGCTGCGCAGATTGTATTCCCGGATCAGTTCCGCGAGGATCTTCGAGTGGCTGCCGAAGCAGATTCTGGGCAGATGGAAGAAGTCGATTCCGTGCATATAGTCGTACAGGTCCAGCATGGAGGCCTTCTCCGACCAGTCACGGATCAGTCCGATCCGTTTTTCGTACCAGACGGGATCGGTCATGGAGGCCAGCTCCACGCAGAGACGCGGCAGCACATGGGGATGGAGCTTGAAGGAGGGCGGCGTCAGCACTTCCCGATAGGCCAGCGCACTGAAGATCACGTCCGGATGCTTTTCGGCCACCGCGGACGCCACCTTGTTTACCCAGGTCCAGTAAAGTTCCGAATAGTTCCGCAGCCCGCTCAGATTCGTCTTCCCCGCCACCGCCTTCCGGCAGGCTTCGCATTCGCAGTATCCGCCGTTGTCGTTGACGTCCATATTGACGATCTTTTTACCTGGATTCTTCGCCAGGTCCTCCAGAACGTTTTCGATGGCGATCCGCGCGGTTTCCGGATTGCTCCAGCACGGCTGCCATCCATCCTTATAAGGCCTGGACGCCGTCCAGGGATTGGCGGAAAGCGGCGCCTGCGCTTTCTTCATGACAAGTTTTTTGCCGCTGATGACCGGAAGGACCGCCTCGGGCCAGCTGCCGTCCGCCGCGTATTTCCAGACGGGAAAAATGTCGACCGTCACGCCGTGGATGTACTGGATCCTCTTGATTGCGTTCCAGTTCCCCGCAAAGCCCCCGATCCGCCAGGCACCCTCCCGGGAGACCCATACCGCCGGATGCCCGGAAACGGATTTCGCCTTTATCGAGGCCGATTTCAGTTGCGGATAATGATTGATCTCCGGACCGTACATCCCCTTCACCGGCGGCAGCAGCCAGCGGATCCCCATTTCCTGCTCCAGCAGATGATTCAGCGCCCAGCGGACCGAGTCGGTCGTGCCTGTAATGCGCATTGTCCGTGCATCGGGGAAGTCGATTTCGAAACGGTCCTGCTCCGCGAACGGCCGCTCTTCCAAACGGAACACGATCCGGTTCTGATCGTTCGCCGCCTCGTTCATCACCGGCAGCGACGTCCGGGTGCAGCGCTCCAGTTCCGCATTGAAGAACTGAATGTGTTTGTCCAGCTTTTCGTCTGCCTCCCGGGGACGGACGATCACCGCTTCCGGACGGCCGTCTCGGACCAGAAGAAAATCGCTCGTGCAGGAGACGCACAGCAGAACAGAGAAAAGAGCCGTCAAAGCCAGCATAGAAATCCTGAAAAAATGCAGTTTCATGATGTTACCTCAACACCTCGGATCGGATCAGAAATCACCCGGATCATAAGGTTTGTCGTAGGGATAATACTTGCTGTCTTTGCTCGCAACGCCCCAGGGCAGGTAGATGGAGACTCCATCGCTCCGTTCCGAGAGCTGAAGACTGGTCAGGCAGTTCACATTGCCGGCGAAGAAGAGGACGGGCGCCTTGCCTCCGTGTTTTCTGGTCCCGGGCGTGCCGCTGCCCGCCCCCGCAACGACATCCGCAAGAGAATTTTCCTTGACCGTGAAGTGATCCTCGGGATCCGTCCCGCTGATCGCCTCGGAGTGACAGCTCACCAGCAGACGGCGCGTGAGTTTCGAGAGCTTTTTGGTGGCGACCGCCGGCTGATTGTACGTTCCGCCCTTGGTCAGGCGAGAATAGATCCCGTATCCGAGATGGCTCGTGACCTTCTTCTTCAGACACTTGTCTTCGGGACAGCGGAAGACCTCGGAGACGGGCATTTCCAGCAGGTAGGAGGTGCTGGCAAGTTCCGGCGATTCTCCCATGGTTTCCATCAGGTCGTACGCCCAGCTCTGATACACAGATCCGACCGAATGATTTGCCCGGGGCGTCCAGGAGTCGTTGGCATCGAAATACATCTGCATAAGTGTCCCGATCTGCCTCGAATTGCTCACACAGATCGTGTTGCGGGCAGTCTGCTTCGTCTTGCTCAGCGAGGGCAGAAGCATTCCCGCCAGTATGGCGATGATGGCGATCACGACCAGCAGTTCAATTAACGTGAAGCATTTTCTACTCATAGTTTTTCTCCTCAGGGATTGGTTCCGAATGCCGGGAATACCAGGCACTTTCAACTTTTTTATCTCATACCTCATACCTCATACCTCATACCTGTTGTTTTCCTTTTCAGAATTCAAGAGGGCCCGCGCCCCGGTTGATCGTATCGATGACCGTTTTCAGGTCTTGGATTCTCGGCTGATTGGGGACAGGCGACAGCGGGTATCCGACCGTGGCAAAACTCATGGCGGTCCCGAGGGAGGGGCACATGAGCCGGTGGAATTTCGCGTACTTTCCGTTACAGAGATGAATGAACGGTGTTTTCATCGTTTTTTTGAGCAGGATCGTGGTACGGAGCGCATCCGCGAGTTCTTCCGGCGTGTCGACCGAGGTCACGATCTTCACGAGATCGGCCCCGCGGGCAGCGAGAGACTGAAGATGATCCAGCGTCTCCTCGTATGTGCGGAAAAGCGGCATGTGGGAGGAGATGACAACTTCCGCGCCTTTGTCATGAATCTTTTTGATGAGCGCTTTCTGCCGGCGGACAGCCGCGGGTTTGCGCGTGATCTCCATAGGTGAAGGATCGTAAAGATCGCCCATGACGTCGATCATGGCGGCACCTGCATCCGCCGCGGTCAGCAGAATTTTCTGCCGGGCGTCTTCATCCTGATTGTTCTCCGGTATCCATCTGTCACTGCGGTAGAAAAACACGTAAAACGGGCGAGGCACGCAGGCGAATATTCTTTCCAGATGCTCGCGGGTGCGGAACTCCGGTTTCAGCGAACCGAGACCGATGGCCATGCCGTCCGCTCCGTCCAGCGAAGCCTGCACGCAGGATGCAATATACTCGTCCGCGGTGGTCCGGTCTAACAGAGCGGAAATGAGCGGGCGGGATGCCTGCTTCATAAAAGAACGACGTTCCATTCTGTTCACCTTCTTCATTATTTGCTTATTCTCAGTCTGTTTTATCCGTCAATGGGAATCACGAAAGCAACGCCCGATTTTCGGTTCGAAGCCATTGCGGAGTTCGGTTCAAATTGTATCTGCCGGTTTCCATTCGGTCGATTTCGGCCCGAGGATCCGCCCGCCGTCGACCGGCAGATCCACGCCGGTCATGTAACCGGAATCATCCGAGGCCAGAAACACAATGGCACGGGCGACATCGTCTCCGGTTCCGGTGTGTCCCAGCCAGTTTTCGTTAAGGGGATACGTG
>JAFZZR010000200.1 GCA_017615635.1 Lentisphaeria bacterium | reverse complement strand
CTGCGTCTGGCTCTGCTGGAACGGCTTAACCTCGACGAGGCTGACCCGGATCTGCTTCAGGCTGCGGAGATCGCATTGATCCTCTGGAAGGGCGATGCGGGAAAAATCGGAAGCTCCTTCACCTTCGCGGAAGGCGATGCTGTCTCCGCCGGAGCTTTTGCCGCGCTTCCGGAACGGGTCCGCAAAAGCGTTGTTCCCGTGCTCTACTTCAAGGAGAAAGGGAAAAAGGAGGCCCTCTTCGGCTTCGCTTCCCATCTGATGCCGGAAGTGCTGATCCTGGTCCGCACCTCCGCCGAGCCCGAAGGAAAGCCCCTTTTCATCTTCCTCCCGCTTACGGAAAAGTTCGCACTGATGAACGCGGAAACAAAAGCCGAATAACAGAAAGAAAGGATCTTATTCCATCATGAAAAAAATACTGTTTTCTCTTCTTTTCACGGCGGCCCTGCTGGTTCCGGCCATGACCCGGGCGGACGAAGAAATGGACAAGCGTCAGGCGGCGAATTACCTGAAGACCTTGCTGAAGCAGCAGGTCAAGACGGCGGCGCAGGAACGGGTCGAGAGCGACCTGCAGAAGATCAATCCCGGAGCCACGAAGCTCTACAAGAAGATGGCCGGAGTGATTTCGAATTCGGAACTGGCGGCCTCCATCTGCTGGGACCTGATCAAGCTGGGGCTTCAGACGAACCGCGGGAAGTTCGCCAACGAGTTTGCGATCCGGCTCCGGAAATACATTCCGGAAGAGTACAAGCTGGGCGCGGATGCTCTGAATCCGCTGCTCCTGAATACGTTCGGGGCGAAGATTCCCACCGAAGCCGACTGCACGACCATCCTTCGCGAGCTGGGCAAGAACACCTATGATGCCATCACCCGCATGTCGGGCGCGGAAAAGCAGAAGGCCATGAAAGCCGGCGCCAGCATTGAAAAATTCGGCGCCCTCATGATGAGCATCGGCGGATCCACCTCCCGTCAGTGGCAGAATCAGTTCCGCAGATAACGGCACATTCACAGGGAAAGGATTTTATACGGTATGCAGCGGCTTCCGGCAAAACTGCAGAGATTCTGGAGCGACTCCAGCGGTGCGGTCACCATGGAGTACGTTCTTCTCTGCCTCATGCTGGCCACGGCGTCCGTCATGATGATCATTTCCTTCTCGCGGGCCGTCGCCCGGCGTTTCGCACTCGTCTCCTACGCCATGTCCGGATACTCCGCCGAACAGATCGCGGAGGCCGATGAAAATTTCCGGAACGAACAGGAAAACGATGCGGTCGTCGGGGAGACCTACTCGGACTACATGCATGGGGAAAAGGTGAACCAGGAATGAAGCAAAGACGGAACATCGCCGCGAAGGCAGCCTCGCAGCGGGGATCGATCCTGATGGAAACGCTCCTCGTCATTCCTCTTTACATCGCGTTCTTCAGCGGCATTTACCTGCTGGGCGACCTGGGGATCGGCCGTGCGCGGCTCACTGCGGCGGACCGGTTTTCCGTCTGGACGGCGGGCTGCCGTCACGAACAGAAGGACGACGAGGCCGTGAAAAAGAAAGCGACGAATGCCTTTTTCCCGAGAGGAGACTTTGCCGAGGGCACGAAGATCGACTCCTTCCGATCCGGCAAGACCGAGGTGAACTGGTATGCGCTGATCCAGGGCGCCGCCTCGCTGAAGATCGTCCTGCCCGTCTGGGCCGTCCAGTGCCGGAAGGGGGCTCTCCGGCTGATGGCCGATATCGGAACGAAACCGGACGAGTCTACGTGGGACAACGTATCCTTTCGGGCCAGAGACGTGGAAGAATCGGACACGCACTCGGTCCTCATGCGCACGGAGTACGAAGTCCGGGACAAATCCGGACGCGAGCTCGCGCAGGGCGCCCCTCTCTGGTTCATCGAGTATCAGACCGCGTACATCGACAAAAGCGGGAATCCGGTCGACCGGCCCGGCTCCCACTATGTCTGCAGCGGTATGGAATACACCCGCAGTCCCATATTCGACGCATGGAGCCGGTAGCGCTATGAAAAAGAATGTTCTGCTTTTCCTGCTTTTCTCCGTTCTCCTGACCGGCGCGGTCCGGGGCGCGGATCCCGTGCCTCCGCCGGAAGGGTTTTCCGCCCGTGCGGAAGGAGCCGGAGACGGGACCACCTGGCGGCATTGCGGCACGGTCGGGCTGACCTATGCCGCGGCGAAGCGGAATTTCGATTTGCATTTGAGAAAGTTGGGATGGACAAAATATCAGACGGTCGAATTTGACCGGATTCACTGGAAAACACTGGAATTGTGGAGCAACGGCCGGGAACGGCTTCTGGTGCAGTATTGGCGGGAAGAGCCCTCGCTCACCGGAATTTCCTGGGGCGTCATGGGAGATGACAGATCATGAACGAAAATGACAAGGACAAAGATCAGCAGGATTTTCGTCCGGAGGTGACGGCGCTCACCATGGTTTCGCCGGACGACGAGGCGGACGGCAGCAGCGTGGCATCCGATACAACCGGCGCCGACGCTTCGATGACCGGAGCGGATGCGTCTTCCTCCGGGACTCCGGACGGACAGAACGGGAAGAAAGAGGAAGGCCCCGATGCCACCATGGTCATGACTTCCCCGCCCGGCAGCCGGCCCGCCGTGGATAAAACCGTGCCGATGAAGACGATGCCTGTATCCTCCGCCTCGCGGACCGGTCTGTATGAGCCGCAGCCCGGCGACCGGATCGACCGGTATGTCATTGTGAAAAAGCTGGGGCAGGGAGGCATGGGCAGCGTGTATCTGGCCCGGCATGAGACCCTGGGCGTGCTCCGTGCCCTGAAAGTTCTTTCCGGCGTTCTTTATCAGCGGGGCGGCGAATTTGTCAAGCGCTTCATGCAGGAGGCGCGGATCGCCTGCTCCATCAGCAATCCCAATATCGTCAACGTGCTGGATGTAGGCGAGGATCCCGAACGCTCCTTCTGCTGGATCGTCATGGAATATGTGGATGGCGGAACGATCCGTGACGTATTGAGGAAGATCCCGCATCTGGGCGAACTTCACGCCCTGGCCATCACCCGGGCCGCCGCGGAAGCGCTGAAAGCCGCCGCGGAACAGAAGATCGTGCACCGGGACATCAAGCCGGACAATATCATGCTGACCCGGAAAGGCGAGGTCAAGCTGGCGGATCTGGGCATTGCGAAGAATACCGATGAAAACGTTCAGCTGACAAGGTCGCACGTCATGATGGGCACGCCGGCCTACCTGGCTCCGGAACAGGCTCAGGACGCGCACGGCGTGGATGTCCGCGCCGATATCTACAGCCTGGGCGCCACGCTGTATGAAATGCTGACCGGAGAAATCCCGTATCCCGGCAAAAGCACCTTCGATATCCTGAAGAAGATGGCCTCCGATCCCGTGCCCGACCCCCGGGCGAAGGTCGAAACCATTTCCGCGCCCACGGCCCGGCTGGTCATGCGCATGCTGGCGAAACAGGCGAAACAGCGTCCGCAGAGCGCCGTCGAACTGCTGAAGGATATCGCCGGGTTGAACCTTTTCCCGAAGGACTTCGATTCCTCTTCGGGCATTCGCGATCTGCTGGAGCAGTCCGGATCGGGAAGCTACGCTCCGGATTCCGTTACTCCGACCGTCAGCGGCACGGCGTCCATCCGCATGGTCCGCCAGGTCCTGCTGAGAGTCGAACTGGCTCTGCGGAATATCCCGCTGTTCGATTCCTGGTTCTCCTTCTGTCACAGAAGACCCGTTACCGCAAGAGTCATTCTGCTCATCGTATTCCTGCTGCTCATCGCGGTCCCCGCCGCGTTCCTTTTCCTTCAGCCGTCCGAAAATTCCGATTCGGGCCGCGCTTCGGAAAAACCGGGAAAAGCCGTCGCGAAGACGAAACCCCTCGATCTTTCTCCGGGGCCCGCGGCTCCTGAAGCTGTCACGGACGCCGGAGACGGTCGGAAAGTACCGGATGTGACGACGCCGTCCGCAGAGGCTGCGGTCACGGAGGCGGTATCGTCCGCGGAAAAGAAGGCGGACGAGGAGAAGATCCACCTTCAGAAGCAGGCGGAGGAGGAAAAACGTCTGGCTGAGGAGAAGAAACGCGCGGAAGAGGAGAAGATCCGGCTTCAGAAGCAGGCGGAGGAAAAACGTCTGGCTGAGGAGAAGAAGCGCGCGGAAGAGGAGAAGATCCGGCTTCAGAAGAAGATGGATGAAGAAAAGCGGATCGCCGAAGAACTTCGCCGGAAGACCGAACAGGAGGCGCGTAAGCAGGAGCAGCAGGCAATAGCGAAAAAAACCGCAGAACCGAAGAAAGCCGACCTCTTCGTGGAAGTCTCTCCCGCCGGTGCTCTGGCCGTCCTCCGGGACGATCAGGACAAGGTCGTGGATGAAAAGGTCATCCCCCAGGACGGGAAGGTCCGTTTCCAGGCGCCGGAAGGACAGTACAAGCTGAAAGTCTCCTTCCCCGGATTCCAGACGGTGGAACGCACGGTTCCCGTTTCGGAAAACAGAACGATTTCATGCGTCCGTATCGAACTGGCCCGTGATATGGCGGTCTGCACGCTGAATTTCTACGGCGTGCCGAAACTGCTGGACTATCTGCGAAAAACGGGACTGGAAGCACGGATGGACGATGGAGACTGGTTCCAGATAAAAGAATTTCCGTTCAAGCTGGAACTGTCGCGGGCGCAGCATACGATCGAGCTCCGTGAGAAAGGCGTCCTGCCCCTCCGACAGGTCCTGGAGATCTCCCCGGACCAGGAACGTGTTTCGTGTGATCTGTACCTGCGGGGAAAAGAGGCCGAACTGACGATCACCACCCAAATCGCCGGAAATATCGAAATGAATACCTCCGGGATCTGGAGACCGCTGAGTTCGCCCGTCTCCGTCAAGCCGTTCCGGGCTTTCGATTTCCGCTGGCGCGCGGCGGGCGGGAAGGAACACGTTGTTTCGATCCCGGAACTGGATCCGGGTGCCTCCTACCCGATCGTTCTGGAAGAACAGGAAAAAGCGGACAGACCGGCCGCCGCGGAATATGCGGAGGCGGAAAAGCTTCTGGCAGAGAAGGAATACCGGGCCGCCTCGGAAAAATTGAAGATCGCGGCGGAAAAAGGCAATGCGGACGCCGTATTCCGGCTGGCACAGATGGATGAAGAGGGAAAGGGACGCTGGTTCCCCAGCGACTCGGACGCTCTGGCCGGATATCAGAAGATCGCGCCGGCTCCGCACAATCACCGGGACGCCCAGTACAAGCTGGGAGAATTCTACGAGAACGGCCGGGGCGGACTCGACCGGGATATCCGGACCGCCCTGAAATGGTACAAGCTCGCGGCGGCGCAGAGACAGCGTGATGCGCTGTACCGGCTGGGCATGGCGTGCAAAAACGGAGAAGGGAACGAACCCGTGGATTACGTCCGCATGGTGGAGTATTTCACGCAGTCGGCCGAACAGGGGCATCCGGAGGCTCAATATCAGCTGGGATACTGCTACGAAAACGGACTGGGCGTGCCCATCAACGTGAAGCAGGCGAAATTCTGGTACGGGAAGGCATCGGCGCAGGGACACCGTGTGGCCCAGCGGCGCGTCGAGGCGCTGGAAACGATCAAGTGAACGCGGAAAAGAAACGATAACAGAATCAACACATAGAAACAAGGAAAGGAATCATGAAAAATTCAATTCCCCTGATTTTGGCGGTCCTGCTGGGCCTGGCGGCCGTGTTCGCCGTCAGCAAGATCATTTCGACCAATACGGAAAACGTGGAAGAAAAGGTCAAGATCGTGGCCGCCACGCGGGATCTCGCCGTGGGTGAGGTCATTTCCGAAGGATTCTTCATGCCCAAGGAAGTGCCCGTTTCCGCGGTTCCCGCGCAGGCGATCAAATGGAACCGGGCGTCCATGATCCTGGGGCAGCGCCTGAAGCAGCCGGTCCAGAAGGGCAACTACATTTTCATTCAGGACGTGGGGCTTTCCCAGGGAATGAGCAACGTGGTCGGCGAAGGCGAATGGGCGGTGGCGATCCAGATCGCGGACAAGGCCATGGCCTCCATTCTGCAGAGCGGAGACGAGGTGGCCATCGTCGGAACTTTCAAGCTGGATGCCAAGGGCGCCAACGGCGCGCCTGAGGGGAAAAAGGACGTGACGATGGTCCTCTTCCCGAAAGTCCGGGTCCTGGAGATCCCCTCCGGCAAGCGGGATCAGAATATGGAAGGCGTCATCATCGTTCTGCTTCCTCCGCAGCAGGCGCAGGCGCTGATCGCGGCCTCGCGTATTGCGGAGCTGACCCCGGTGCTCCGCCGGAGCAACGATCCCACGGCCCTGAACCGGATGGACGCGGGCATGGTCACGCCGGAGACGTTCCTCTCCATGGTGGACGATCTGGAAGTCGTGAGCATTCCGAAATCGCTGAAGAAGTAACTTAACATTCACCATAACAGGAAAGGCAGAAATCATGCTGAAACGATTTTTGACGGTCATCGCGCTGCTGGGCTTCGTCCTTTGTGCGGCTGCGGAAGAAAGTGAAAAGGTCTTCGTTCCCCTGAAAGGGATCGTCGTCATCTCTCCCGGCTTTCGTCCCGGAGACATCAGCGTAACGGACCGGGGCGTCATCTCCGCGGAACTGATTGCCAACGACCAGATCCGGATCACCGGTCTGTCCGTGGGCAAATCGGATCTTCACGTCACCGCGGGTTCGGTTTCCAAACTCTATACCGTGACGGTCAATGACAACGTGCGGGAAGTCTTCAACTCTCTGCGCAAGGATTTGGACAGTGTCCCGGAAGTGGAGATCAGCATCAACGGGAACCGTGTGGTCCTGAAAGGGGAAGTCTCCAGCATCGACGGCTGGGAAACGCTTCTCAAAGTCCTTCCAACCTACGGATCTTCCGTGACGGACCTCACCGTGTTCCGGCCGGCGCCCGAGATCATGCTTTCCCTGAAGAAACTGTTCGAGAAGGCCGGCTTCCGGATCGTGCAGGATACCACCGATCTCTCGCCCGGCTCGCTCTCGCTTCAGAGTGAAAAGAACACCCTGATCCTCCAGGGCTCCGTCTATTGCGAGGAAGATATGAAATCCATCCAGCAGCTGATCTCCACGCAGGACTGGATCTCTCTGGACGGAAAAGACAAGAGCAAGCCGGTCCGTTTCCTGAACCGGGTCGTCATCAAACCCACGCTTCTGGATGTGGGAGCCGTGTTCGTGGGTGTCCGTCAGGCGGAGACCAGCGCGGTGGGTGCGAACTTGGTGAAAGGAGGAGTCCGGATCGCTCAGGGCTTCAATTTCTCCACGATCTTTTCCGGCGGGACGAACCAGAGCTACAATCTGGGCGCCGATGCTGCAACGATCCTGAACCTGATGGCGGAAAGCGGATGCAAACGGTTCCACCGGGCCGGCCATCTCAGTTTCATGAGCAACGAATCCAACGAGTACAAAGTCCTTCATGAGGGCGGAACTCTGAAAGTCCGCGTTTACGGCGGGGCCGGCGGGACCGGCACGCTGAACGATGTTCCGTACGGGTTCATCATGCGGGTGAAAGGCGGACTGATCGGCAGCGATCAGGTGAAGCTGGACGTGCAGATCGAGATCAGTACGCCTGCGCTGCAGGAAAACAACGACTACGATCTGAAGCAGAGCAAAGTCTTCACGACGATCGTGGCGAAACTGGGCGAAACGGTGGCCATCGGCGGCATGAGAAACATGATCGAAGAGAGCTCCGGCCCCAGCGGCATCCCCTTCCTCCGCAAGGTTCCCGGCCTCAACTGGGTCTGCGCGGAAAACACGGAAGCGTTCAACGACGATCAGGTCCTTCTCCTGATCTATCCGCAGGTGGCCGGCAGAACGCCGCCGCTGAAGATGCCGCCTTCCGCCGAAACGGCCAATACGCTGGAGGAATCCGGCAAGACCAACAAGCAGCGGACGGAAGAAGCCAACGAGAAAAAAGGATTCTGGGACCGCTGGTTCTGACCGCAAAAAGGAGAAGCCCATGTTTCTGAGGATCACTGATTCAGATGGCCAGGCCCGTCATATCGACCTGGGCGGACAGGAAGGTGAATGGCTGCTCGGCCGTTCGGAAAACTGCGATGTCCGTCTGCAGGACGATTCCGTCTCCCGGAAACATGCGAAGCTTTTCGGCGGACCCGAAACCTATTTTCTGACGGACCTGGGGAGCAGCCTCGGCACGCGGAATCAGCACGGGCCTGTAACGGCGCCCGTGGAATTCGCGGAAGGCGACACCGTGGAGATCGGGCCCTTCCGGCTTCAGCTGAGCCGGACGGCGAACGTTCCGGCCGCGCCGCGTCCGCCGGCCCCGGAAGGGAAGGAAGTATCGCGCACGTTCGATTTCGACGATGCGAATGTGCTCTACACGGACGAACTGATGGCGCTGAAAAACCGGATCCACAGCTACGTTCTGGGCAAACTGAATCTTCAGGAGATCGCCACCAAGCAGATCGCCAACGAGGAAATGAAGGAGAAACTTCTGGTCGCGCTGGATCAGTCCCTGAAGGAACTCCGCCACGAGCTGCCCCGGTCCATCCCGCTGGAGAAACTCCGCGAATCGCTTCTGGATGAACTCACCGGATACGGCCCCATTTCGCCGCTTCTCCGATCCGACAAGGTGGATGAGATCATGGTGAACGGGCCGAATCTGATTTTCGTGGAAAGCGGCGGCCGGATCTATGAAACGGGCGCCCGCTTTTTCAACGACAAGCACCTGCATACCATCATCCAGCGGATCGTGGAGCCTCTGGGCCGGCACATCGATGAAGCCAGCCCCATGGTGGACGCCCGGCTTCCCGACGGCTCCCGCGTCAACGCCATCATTTCTCCGCTTTCCCTGCGCGGAGCCTCCGTCACGATCCGGAAATTCGCCAAGCGGAAGCTGACGGCGGAAGACCTGATCCGGTTCGGCAGTATGACGCCCGGGATCGATCTTTTCCTGCGCGAAGCCGTGCGGGCGGCCCAGAACATTCTGGTCTCCGGCGGCACGGGCTCCGGAAAGACCACTCTCCTCAACGTTCTTTCCCAGTATATTCCGGCGGACGAACGGGTCATCACCATCGAGGACTCGGCCGAGCTGAAGCTCTCCCACCGGAATCTGGTCTCCCTGGAGTCGCGTCCGGCCAATATCGAAGGGAAAGGACGGATCCAGATCCGGGATCTGGTCATCAATGCGCTCCGTATGAGGCCGGACCGGATCATCGTGGGAGAATGCCGCGGCGCCGAGGCCATGGATATGCTTCAGGCTATGAACACGGGGCACGACGGATCGCTGACGACCTGTCATGCCAACTCCCCGCGGGATGCCATCTCCCGTCTGGAAAACATGGTGCTCATGTCCGGAATCGACTTCCCCATCACGGCCATCCGGGAGCAGATCGCTTCGGCCGTCAATCTGATCGTCCAGCAGACCCGGCTTCCGGACGGTTCGCGTAAGATCGTGCAGATCTCGGAGATCACGGGCCGGGAAAAGGACGTTGTCCTGATGCACGACATTTTCGTTTTCAAGCAAACCGGATACAATGAAGCCGGAAAGATCGTGGGCGAATACTATCCCACGGGCAACATACCCGCCTTTGTGGAAAAGCTGCGTCAGAAAGGCGATCTGAAACTGGATATGTCCGTCTTCGTCCCCAGGGTGTGAGGTATTGCGACAATGAATTATCTCGTTTTGCTCATGGTTTTCGGTTCCGTCTCCGGGATCTGCTTCATCCTCTGCCGTACTCTGTTCTCCGATCTGGAGCACAGCGGGACCGGTCATACCGGCGCCTGGGACGGGCGGACTCAGCTGGAGTACTTTATTTCACGGCCGAAATTGAGAAAGATCCAGATCTGCTTCGCCACCATAGGCGCGCTTATCATGCTCTGCATCGTTCTGGTGGCCGGAGCCAATCCCTGGGCGGCACCCGTCGTCGTGATCCTGGGCGGTGCGGCCGCCTTCTCTCTGCCGATGCTCTATTACCGCAGCAAGGTGAAAAAACGGAACGAAGCCTTCCGGGCGAGGCTGCTGGATGTGATTATGGGACTGAACAACGGCATGCGGTCCGGCGTGGCGCTGCCGCAGGCCATGGAAGTGGTGGGCCGCGACATCGGCGGAGTCATGCAGGAGGAGCTTTCCATGACGCTGTATGAATACCGTCTGGGCGTTGATCTGACGGAGGCGCTGGCACGGCTGGAAAAACGTATGCCGGACGAAAATCTGAAGCTGTTCGTTACGGCGGTGGGCATCTCGCAGCAGACAGGCGGCAGTTTGTCGGACATCCTGGACAAGATCATAGATACGATCCGGCAGCGCTCCATCATGGAAGACAAGATCAACACGCTTACGGCTCAGGGAAAATTCGAATCCATCATCATGGCCTGCGCCCCGCTGATCGCCTTCGTGATCCTGTATGTGCTGGACCGGCAGCTGATGGAACCGCTGGTGACGACGGTGCTGGGCTGGGCGGCGATCGGTGTTGTGCTGATCTTCGAGACGATCGGCTATCTGTTTATCCGGAAAATCGTCAAAGTGGAAATCTGAACGGAAAAGGAGACCGGACATGGACGAAAATGCATATACGCTTCTGGCAAGGATCCTGAGTTTTCTCTCCGCTTTCCTTCTGGTTCTCGGCATCAAATTTTTCTTCACCGGACGAAAGATGACGGACAATCCCTGTTCGGATCCGCGTCTGCCCTTCACGTTCCGCGGTTTCGCCAACGAGATCCGGATCCTGCGGGAAATCTGCGGCAACGAACTGAAGACTCTTTTTCCCGGGAAAAGCGGGACCATCGCACGGGATCTGAATCTGGCCGCTCTGCGGCTGGATCCGGGCGACGTCTTCGCCGCCCAGTTCCTCTGGGCGCTCCTGATCGGCGTCTGCGGCGTGGTCTTCATGCTGCTCCTGGAAATGGATCTTTCCTTCATCCTCACGGCTCTGTTCGTCTCCGGATTCGCCGGCTGGCTGATCCCCATGGTCCAGATCCAGAATCTGGCCGAGACCAGACAGACCTCCATCCGGCGGGCGCTTCCTTTTTCCATCGATCTGATTTCCTCGGCCATGACCGCCGGTCTGGATTTCTCTGCCGCCGTCCGTTATTATGTGGAACACTCGGAAGTCTGTCCTCTGACCCAGGAATTCGGCATCACGCTGAAAATGCTGGAACTGGGCAACAACCGGAACGATGCGCTGAAGGCCATGGCGGGCCGGCTCGGCCTGGATGAATTCCGGAGTCTGGTCAATGCCGTTATCCAGGGTACCGAAATGGGAGCCTCCATCACCGATACGCTCCGGGTCAACGCCGAGGAGATGCGCCGGGTCCGCGTGGCCGCCGCGGAACGGAAAGCCCAGCGTGCGCCCTCGCTCATGATGATCCCCATGGCTCTGTTCATCATGCCTTCGGTTTTCATCATCATATTCGTCCCGATCTATCTTCGGGTTCAGTCTTCCGGCATGTCCGGAATGTTTTAAGGGAGAAGACATATGATCCGATATATCATCTATGCCAATAAGGAAAAAGTGCAGGAAGGCGAACTCCGGGCCGGCGAGTGGATCGTCGGCCGTTCCCGTTCCGCGGGGATCCATCTGCCCGAACCGGACGTCTCCGGAAAACATTTGAAGCTGGACGTGGTGTCCGGGCTTGTCTTCGCGGAAAATTTGAGCTCGCACGGCACAAAGCTGGGGGAAACGCCCCTTACGGAACGGACCCAGCTGAAGGACGGCGATCTGCTCGTCCTCAGCAAAAGTACGGAGATCCGCTTCGAGATCTCCGCCGCCGCCGAATCCGCGGACGACTCCGGCGACGAGGGAAAGACCGTCATCCCGATGCCGGGTACCCCGCGTGAAAAGACCGCTGTGCCGGAGGACGGCGGAATGAAGACGCGGCTTCCCGGGACCGCGGTACCCGATCCGGTTCCCGGATCCGTGCCTGCCGCCGCCCCGCAGGAGACGCAATCGGAAAAAACGGAAACGGGTCCGGCCGAAGAAGCGGAAGAGGATATCAACAAAACCGATATCATGCGGACCCGTCTGGCCAGTATGGAGGAGATGAACATCCTCCGGAATTCCGACCGGAAACGCACGGTCGGGAAAAAATTGAAATACATCCTGGCCGCCGCGGGCGCCGTCGCGCTTCTGGTCCTGCTTTACTCTCTGAGACCGACACCCCGGGAAGCCAATCTGACCTGGCCCCTGGACGCCGCGGGCAAGGAGATGGGCGATTTCTGCGATCCGGGCAACGGCGGCTACAAGGCCGGCGGCTTTTCCATGGCCTTCCCCAGCGTCAACGGGAAGACGAAAATCACGAAGGAGCCGGGCAATCTCCGTATCGATACCTGGTTCGGAAAAGATGCGTCGGTTCCGCTCCGCATACTGTTCCTGGAAAAGCAGTCCCCGGATTTCCTCACCATGGAACGGAAGGATGTTTTCACGAAGCTGCTTGCGGATCTTCAGGAGGAGGACCGTCACTGGAATCTTTCGCAGATCTCCGACGTCTTCTTCATCGGTTCGGAAAACGGTCTTCCCTGTCTGAGCTGCGAGTACCGGCGTGAGGAGGGAAAACGCTCCTGGTACGGCGAGATCCTCTTTTTCCGGACCGGCGACAAAGCGTATATGCGTCTGGCGGAAACCTGGGTGTCGGAACGGGCGCGCGGCCAGAGCTTCATTTCCAACACTCCGTTCCTGAAGATCTCCCAGCAGTATCTGCGGGAGCACTGGGAGGGCGGGCCGGAATGTGCCGTTTCAGGCAAGAACACGGCCGCCATGCTGGATGAAGTCTCCCGGCATCTCTCCAAGCAGGCCCCGTTCGAATGGGCCCGGACCGATCTGCTGCTCCGGATCGTGCTGGCGGAGAGCATCCGCACGGGGAATCAGGCGGATCTCAAGACGGCGCTTTCACAGCTTCAGCGTCTGCGCGCTATGCAGACCGTCTGGTACAACAGTCAGAAGATACAGTACAATGCGGCGAAACTCGAGCAGGACCGGCATCGTGAAAACGCGGTGATGGAACTTTGCAAGACCGTGTTCTCCTCGCCCGACGATCTCCGCTATTTCACCCTCAGGAGGAACGTATGGGAGTGACGAATGGATCGAACGGACGCTCCCCGGAGCGGAAAGATATCGAAAAAGGGTCGTTCTTCCGTCGCGGAAAGAAGAAAACCGAACGGCTGAACATCCGCCTGGAATTCGAGCGGAAAGTCCTCTACGAGATTTCGGATCCCTCGCCCACGGACGCCATCACCATCGGCCGAAGCTCCGAGTGCACCTGGGTCATTCCCCGGGAGGACGGCGTGGCCAGCGGCCATCACGCGGTGATCCTGACGCGGAACGGACGGCTGTGTCTGCGCGACACGGGCAGCCGGAACGGGATCTTTTACAAGGCGAAGAAGATCCAGGAGAAGTATCTGGCTCCGGACGATCAGTTTTCCATCGGGAACTGCACGCTGGTCGTGGAACGGATCCGGTCCGTCCGCACGATCTCTCACGAACTGATGTTTCTGAACACGGACCGGAAAGGCGAATCCGTAAAGCTGGACAAGGAGAAGATCCTGGTCGGATCTGCGCCGGGATGCGATCTGGTGATCGGCGAACAGCTGGTCTCGCAGAAGCATGCGGAATTCAACAGCAAGGCCGACGGCTGCTGGCTCAAGGATCTGGGCAGCAAAAACGGCACCTTCGTCAACGGAACGAAACTCTCCTCCGCAACCGAGCGGCTGCTGGCGGATGACGACGTGGTCAGCATCTCATTTGTTGACTTCAAGTTCGTGGACGGCCGGATCGAGCATTCCAAGGTCCGGATCTGGTACAGTCTCGGCATCGTGGCCGTGACCATTTTCGTCGCTCTGGCCCTCAACTGGGTGTGGCGCGGCGTCAAACCCTCGTCGGACGACTGCCTGGAAACCGCCCGGAATGAAGCAGCCGCCGCCCGGTTCGACCGGGCACGCGAAGCGCTGAAGGAATCGCGGACCCGCCGGGGCGCCGAGACGGGCGAGGTGGCCTATAATGAGCTGGAAAGCTCCCTGGCGATGTGGGAAAAGATCTATGCGGGCTGGGGCAAGGCGAAATCCGCCCTGAAATCGGGGAACTGGATCGAAGCCTCTCATCAGCTGGGTATGATCACGGACGGCGACCCGAATCTCTGGGGGTGGAACGATACTTCCGCGCCCGTCATGCGGCAGGAGGCTTTCACGGCCAAGAAACTGCTGGACACCTGTCTGCGCGCGGAAACGGTCATCCGGGATGACCGCAACCGGAAGAATCTTGCGGAGCTGAAGCTGGCCGCGGATACTATCCGGGAAATGGAAAAAGGTTTTGCGGGAGCTCCGCCCGAATATCTGGAAAAACTGCTGGCGGAAGGACTCAGGCTCCGCGGACAGATCGAGGAAAATCTGCAGTATCTGGAACGGCTGGACGCCATTCTGGCGCGGATCGAATCGGAGTCGGATAATCTGGCCGTGGTGCTGAGCGATCTGGAGGAACTCAAGCAGAACGCGGAACCGAATATCCGGATCCGTATCGAAAACTGCATGGTCCCGCTGGCCATGCTCCAGCGGTCCGGCAAAGAGATCCGCCGTGCCGCGCTGAAGGTGCAGCGTCTGGAATTCCCGAAGCCCGACTCGGTAAAACTGGACCTTCCCACGCTGGAACAGTGCATCGTCAACAAGCATATCGCCACGCTGCGGAAGGAGCAGGAACGCCAGTTCCATTATGTTCTGTCCGTCGCGTCCGGGATCCAGCCCATGATCCGCGAACTCGAAGAATGCGGCCTGACGGCGGACACTCCGGTCCCCGATTGCGTCAAGGTCTTCCAGAATCCGGATGTCATGGCAAAGGTTTTCGCTTGCGATTCCTTTGAAAGCAAGATGCCGTCCCGCCTGCGTACCGCGCCGTCCGGAGAATACGACCGGGTCCTGGGGATCGAAGGATTCTTTGAATTCATGTATTCTCTGCCCGCCCCGTACGATCCTTCCACCTATGCGGAGTTCCAGTTCCGGCCGGAAATCATCCGGTTCCGCCGTCTTCTGGCGGCCATCCGGACCTTCCGGACCTTTGCCGATCAGGAACAGAACGCCTGGCTTCACAGCGGCGCGTTTCTGGAGCTCTATGAGAATACGGGCGAGATCCTGAAGCTTCGCGACGGGCTTGCGGCCGGATTCCGTCAGCCCCGGGCCGATGCGCCGGGCCGGGAACGGATCCTGTGCGGCGCTCTCGCCATTTTCCTGGATGAAGAAGGTACGAGTGACGAACAGCGCGAGGCGTTTGTCCGTGAATTCAAGATGTACCGGCTTCCCCTCATTCAGCTGAACCGGGAATACAATACGGCCGCCGACGAGCGGAAAATCGAGATCCGTGAATCCATCCTGAAGCAGGGCCTGCCGGGCGATCCCGTCTCCCGCAGAATGTGGGGATTCCGGAAATATCCAAGGTGATCTTTCATGTCCTTCGAGCTTTTCAAGAAACAGTATTTTTCCGCCGGTGTCCGCACCGATCCGGGTCTCCTCCGTCATGACAATCAGGATGCGTATCAGTGCTGTCCCGGCAGCGGACTCTTTGTGGTATCCGACGGCATGGGCGGCGGCGACGGCGGAGAGGTGGCCAGCCGGATCGTGACGGATGTTCTGGGGAAGGCGGCCTGGATGCCCGGCAAGGACCTCTCCTACGCCGTAGACCTCTGCAGCGAAGCGAGCCGGACCATTGCGCAATATGCGGCGAAGCACTGCATGCGGGGCATGGGCGCCACGATCGTGGGGATCATTCTTGCTCCGTTCCATCCTGGGGAAGCGCTTCTTTTCTCCGCGGGCGACAGCCGGTGCTACCGGCTTCGCGATCATCAGCTCCAGCAGCTTACCACGGATCATACCGTGGCGGAAGCGGTGGGGATCCCCGAAGAAAAACTGGCTCCGCAGCTCCGGAGCGTTCTGACCAATGCGGCGGGATGCGGTCCCAACTTCTTTGCCGAGGCCCAGTCGCTGGAGATTCGGTCCGGAGACATCTATCTGCTTTGTTCCGACGGCATATCCCGGCAGGTACCCGATTCCGAAATCACGGAAAAACTGCAATGCGATGCCTCGCCCCGGGAAAAGGCCGACGCGCTGGTGGAAGCCTCCCTGCGGCACGGCGGAAACGACAACGCCACCGCGCTTGTGGTGGAGTTCGGAACGATCCCGGCCGTCACCGACGACGTGCTCCGGGAAGAGGCGTCGTGTCCCGACAGGCCGGAAGGAGAGGAGGAGGATCATGCTACCCCGCCTACCGAGTGACCTGCCGGATCATGCCGATCTCCCCGTCCGGGCCGGATCCGGGCGCACGGGGCTTCTTTTTGCCGATTTAAGCCGTACGCTGGCCTGTCAGCTCGATTCTCCGAACCCGGATGATCTCCTCCTCCCGTCGACTCTGCCGACCGCTTCCGGGATCTGTCCGCTGGATATTCTCTCCCTTTTTCCCCGCGAGCGGAGACTGGCCATCCTTCGCGAGGGGCCGGACCGGGACGACCGGGTCCGGGCCGCGGCGGTCCGGACAGCCCGGATCCTCTTCGGGCTGGATGCCGCATCCGAAAAGACGCTGGAACAGTGGGACCGGCGGACGCAGGAGATCCGGGAACATTTTCTGACGGCGGAAGGGACGGGCCTTCTGGCCTTCATCCGGCACATGCTTTCGGAAGAACCTCCGGATCATCCGGAACGGTTTCTGACGGAACGGACATGCTGGAACGGCTTCGAACTGCTGGAAGTGATCGGACGCGGCGGCACCTCTCTGGCGTTCCGCGCCATAAAAAACGGACGACTCTGTGTCCTGAAAGTTCCGATTTCCGGCCGGACCGGCCGTTTCCGCAGGGAGACGCGGCTTTTGAAACGCTTCCATCACCGCAATCTGCCGATGCTGCCCGAATCCTCCACGGGAAAACGGCCGTACTGCGTCATGGAGCTCCTGCGCACGGGATCGGGGGGCGGCCTCTCCGCGGATCCGGGCGGATTCCGGAAGGCTCTGGATTATCTGCATGAACGGCGGATCCTCCACGGAGACATCCGGCGGAGCAATCTGGGCAGCCGTCCGGACGGGACGGCCGTCCTTATCGACCTGAGCCATGCGCGCCGGGCGCGGACTCCGGGCGAGGCTGCTGAAGAAATGAATGAACTGAACCAGCTTCTGAAAAAGGAGTGTACAAGATGAACGGAATTTCCTATCTGACCATGTTCCTGGAACCGGTCAAGCCATGGCTGGACGATCCGGCGGTAAGCGAGATCATGATCAACGGGCCCGGAAACATCTACATCGAGAAAGGGGGCAAAGTCTCCCGGACCGATGCCGTTTTCCCCAGCGAATCCGCCCTTCAGGCGGCGGCGAACAATATCGCCAAATCCGTGGGCCGGATCCTCAACGATGAATATCCCCGCCTCGACGCCCGTCTGCCGGACGGGTCCCGTGTCCACGTGGTGATCCCGCCGCTGGCCCGGTGCGGGACGGTGGTCTCCATCCGCAAGTTCCGGACCGATTCCCTGTCGCCGGAAAGCCTGGTCGCCTGGCACAGTATCTCCCGGGAGATGCTGGACTATCTGCAGGAACTTGTCCGGAAGAGAATGAACATGCTGGTCTGCGGAGCCACCTCCTCGGGAAAGACCTCCATCCTGAACGTGCTGAGCTCGTTCATCGACCCGGCCGACCGGATCCTGACCATCGAAGATTCCTGCGAGCTTCAGCTGCGTCAGCCGCATCTGGTCCCCTTCGAAACCAGAAGACCGGATAAGGACGGCAAGGGCGAAGTCACGTTCCGTGATCTTCTGCATTCCGCCCTGCGGCTTCGGCCCGACCGGATCATCCTCGGTGAGATCCGCGGCGGAGAAGCGCTGGACCTTCTGCAGGCCATGAACACCGGACATTCCGGATCCATGTCCACCATCCATGCCAACAATGAGCGGGACAGCCTTCTCCGTCTGGAGACCTGCGTCATGTATGCGGGATACGAGCTGCCGCTTACCGCGATCCGGAATCAGATCGTGGCAGCCCTGAACTACATCGTGCATACGGGCCGTCTGGAGGACGGCAGCCGGAAAGTCCTGGGGATCAGCAAAGTGCTGCCTCTGGATCACGGGGAATACCGTCTGGAGCCCGAATGGCAGTGGGTGCAGACAGGCGTGGATGAATCGGGACGGTTCATCGGCGAATTCCGCAGAATGGAAAATTGCAAAGCCTGAAATCAAGTAAAAATACAGGAGAAAGAAACATGAAAATGAAAAGAACACGCATGATTGCCGCCGCCGGACTCTCCCTCCTTCTGACGGGGTGCGCCAACCACCTGGAAGACATCACCAAGGAAGTGCCGGAAAACTCAAGAACGATTCTGGAAAATCAGTACATCGTGACGTCCGACAAGGAGATCCCGGATTCCGCTTCCTTCAAGATCTCCCTGGAAGAGGCGGAAAACGTCCAGGTGACCGTCTACCAGGTACGGAAGTATTCCTCGCTCTATACGCCCTATGAGGGCTGGCGCGAGTCGTACGAGATCCTCTCCGGTATCTGTCTCCTTCCCGTGGCTGTCGTTTCCAACGTGTTGAGCGTTTTCACGTTCAGCATGTTCCCCTTCAGCTGGTCCGCCGAAGTCACCAAGTATTCCTTCGACGGCATGAATCCCTGCATGAACTTCGAGTCGCAGTCCCGTGCGGAGGAGATCCCCGTAAAGGTGGATCGGACCCTGGTGGACACCTATACGGAGACGAAGCGGAGGCCCCTTGCCGACGAAGGGCTGATCATTCGAATGGATAAGGAGGTTTTCGGAACCGTCAAGACCGATGCCCTGGGACAGGCCGAGATCCATCTCCTCACACTGGACCTGGATGCCACCGCGCCCGTTACCTCCCGCCATCTGGACATCTATCTGGAGAAGAACAACGCTCTGTGCAAATCCATTCCTCTGAGCCGCCGTCTCCTCACCCGCCTGAACTCCGGACGGAGAGCGCTGATGAAGTACTACGCGAACCCGAACGGGAATGCGCTGGCCGATTGCGTCCGCGAAATGGAAAGCCTCTCCTTCGAGCAGCTTGCGCTTCAGCTGGAAGATGCCGAGCTGAAAAAGCATCCCGATTTCCGTTCCTCCTTCGAACAGGCTGTCCTCAAGTGAATCGGATCCCCCTTGGAAACAGACAGATCCCGCTCGGGAGACGACTTCGCGGCGACGCCGGAGGCTCCATGCTCATGGAATACGTGATCGTGGTGATGATCGTTCTCCTGGGCGGTTCCCTGGCTATGGGCGATGCCGGAACCACGCTTATCGAAATGGCCGGAGTCTCCGTTTCCGAGGAAAACAATTTCGGCCTTTTCGGCGGATATATCGTGGACTGGATCCGGCGCGTCATGTGGATGCTGGCGCAGCCGTTCCCGTGACGCCCGGGATACCGGAATTTTTTGCCGGAATCCGCTTGACAAAATACGGTTTTCAAAGTAATGTAAGGAACAGAAATCGATCCGTTCCGCCCCCGGAATTTGATCCGGGGCGCGGATGTCTCTTTTCAACTCCCGGAGAAAAAGTATGAAACTCTTCCGCAAAGAAAAACTTGCCGCACTTCTTTTCCTTTCGGTCTCCGCCCTGCTTTCCGCTTCGGATTCCCCCCGTGCGGAAGCCGAACCCGCAACGGATGAGCCGGCCCGTCCGCTCTTCCGGGTCTGCGTCATGGATTTCGTGCAGGCGGATATCGTGGGCCAGCGACGCTTTCTGGACCAGGAATCCAGACCTATCGCGATCCCGCCCCAATGCACGCTCAATCAGGCGGACCGCATGAGTATCCATTCCGTCATGCAGGGATTCGTCCGCATGATCGACGCCCGTGACGCGGCCCGGACCAACGAGGCGAACCGCTGGCGCATGGCGGACGACAACCGCTGGGAACGCACCAAGGCGCTGGATCTTTTCCGGACCGTGGTGAAGGGACAGTCCCGCCCCATTATTCTGGGCGCGGAACAGTTGAGCGCCCTTCTCAGCCGGCATGGAGATGTTTTCGCCTGTACCGATTCGTCCCTCATGGCCGCCGCCATGGACAGACTTTGCTATGAGCCCGATTTTCCGGTCGATTTTCAGCGGAAGCTCGCCGATATGACAGGCGCGACTCATCTGCTTACCGGAACGGTGTCCGACCTCCGCGTCTCCTCCAAAAAATTTCAGGGCTACGGAATTGAAACCGCCACGACCCGATATGAGCTGGATTTCTCCTACAAACTGGTGGATCTCCGGGCCCAGAGCACCGTCTACGGCGGAATGACCACCGGAGTCTACACGGAACGCAAACTGCCCGGCATCATTGAAAAGGAACCCTCTCTTTTCCAGAATCTGCTGAACGACGCTCTCCGGCAGGCGGATGAAGATCTGTACCGGGCATGCAAGCCGGGAAAGGATTGCAAAGTCCGGCCGCCCGCTCTCCCGGAGAAATGCGAAAAGGCGGAAGAGAAAGCCGGAGAGCCCGTACAGACGGCGGAACGGAATGATACCGCCGCCGCGCAGCCTGCAGCTGCAGAAGTCGTTTCTTCAAAAGAGGAGCCCGTTCAGACGAAAGAACCCGATGCGTCCGGACGGGAAAACGCCGACGGCGCAAAAGCCGGGCCGGAAAAATAAACCCAGAGGAGTACCCTGTTATGAAAATCAAATCTCTTGTCTTTCTGTTCAGCTGTCTTTTTGCCGCCTCTCTTGCTGCGGCGGACAAGCTGGCCGTTGCGGAACCCGTGGCCAAGAGCGGCATTTCCAGGGAAGAGGTGGAACTCCTCTGGAACATGCTGGAAAGTTCCGTGGACGGCGGATATGACCTGATCTCCCGTTCCGCACTGAATCAGATCCTCACGGAGATCAATCTGACGGACAGTTCCGGACTTACGGAGCTCAATTCCGAACAGCGGGCAAAACTGGGCGAACTGAAAACGGTCCGCTATCTGCTGATTTCGAACCTGGGAAAATTCGGCTCCCGGAGAAATATCTCCCTCATGGTCCTGGATTCCTCCACCGGACAGATCCTGCCCGACCGGAAGATTTCCGAAACGTTCACCGACATGGACGAACTGGCCGACAAGATGGATGACATCCTGAACCGGATCGGACTGGGACGCCCGGTCAAGAACTACGGACTGAATGCGCTTCTCATGCCCCGGCTCCGGACTGCGGTGCCGAGCTATTTCTCGGATGATTTCAATACCGAGCTGGAATCCGCCCTTCTGGATCGCGGCATGAAACTCCGGGCCTTCAAGTCCGCGGCCGCCATCCTCCGGAAAAACAACATTCCTCCCCTGGACGAGGCGGAACCCGCGCTGTTTGCCCGGGCCGGCAGTCTGCTCCGGGTGGATTATCTTCTTCAGCCCGTTATCACCCGGTTCGACATCGTGGAGAAACGGGAGGCCATCGAGGTTACCCGGCAGGTCGTCATCCGCCGGCTCGGACACCTGGAGGGCAGCCTCCGGATCCTGGACGCCCGGACCGGCGAAACGGACAGCGTTCTCAAAATCAGGAAGGAAGTGGATTTCAGCGATCTGGATGATACGGAAGACTGGATGATCGAAGATTATGGGAAGTATCTGATCCGCGCCGCTTTGCGGGATCTCATTCCCAAGATCCCCAAACGCTGATCCATTCGGACGGGGGAATATGCGGTTCGGTCGTCTGATCTCATCCTTTTTCGTACCGGCGGTGCTTCTGTTTTCCGCGGCCTGCTCCTCCATCACGGATGCGCACTCCGCCAAAGAGGAGATGATGGGCCATTACATGGACGGCCGGTACGATCAGGCCAGGGAGATCCTGGATGACAAGCTCCGCCCCTCCACCTGGTACAATGATTCCGTAGTGGGCACGGGCGACGAGGTCATGTGGCGCCTGGAAGCCGGTTCTCTCTGCTTCCTTCAGGAGGACTACGAGACCGGGATCGCCCATTTCGAAGCCGCGGAAGAGCGGATAGAGGATTTCGACTCCCGGGCGGTCGTCAACCTGCGGGAAGTCGGCGCCGAATCCGCCGTCCTGGTCACGAACCTGAACGCGCTTCCCTACCGCGGTCTCTGCCGGGACCGGAACCTCATGCCCGTTCTCAAGGCGTTCGCCTATCTTGGCAAAAAGGATGAAGAAGGGTTCCGGGTGGAACTTTTCCGTCTGCGCGAGATTCAGGACAAAGTCCTGACGGACTACCAGCGCTTTGCCGAGGAGGAAGAGAAGGCCGTGGACAGGGCGCGGAAGGAAAACAGCGAAGCCGCATCCGGCATCGATACCGATAAAATCTTCACCATGACGAACAACGCATCCCTGAACAAGGAACTGAAGAAGACCGAACGGGTCGCTCGGCGCGGATACGGCAGTTTCATCAATCCCTTCGCCATCTTCCTTTCCGCATACGGATACGCCCGGGAAGGCGATTTCGAAAACGCTCTGGTGGATTTCGAACGGCTTCGCCGCATCCTGCCCCGGAGCCGCAAACTCCGGAGTCTGCACGCCTACGCCATGGCCCGCGCGGGACGTACTCTGCCGGGAAGGACGACGGCCGTCAAGCAGCCCGATTTCCCTTTCGAACGCAATTCCGTCATGGTCGTTTTCGCCAACGGACGGAGCGCCGCTCTGCGGCAGTCTTCGCTTTATCTGCCCGTGATCTTCCGGGGATACGCCACTCTGGCCGCCGTGGCCTGGCCCGTCTGCGAATATTACGAGGCTCCGTACTCCGGCATGACCGTTCAGGCCGGCGGAAAGGAGTATACGGATGAAGTTTATGCGGATCTGGACGGCATCCTGGCGCAGGAGTACCGCGAGCGTCTGCCCGGTCTCATCGCGCGGACCGTGCTCAGTACGGCCGTCAAGGAGTTCGGAAGTTACGTCGCCACCCGGGCGGCCGCCCAGGCCGACGATCTGGCCGGCGTTGCCGTGGGGGTGACGACTTCGCTGTACAAAATGGCCATGAACACGGCCGATACCAGAAGCTGGGAGATCCTCCCGAAGGAGTACCGCGTTGCCCTGGCTCCGGTTCCCGACGACCGGACCGTCGTGATCTCTCTTTCCGATTCCTCTTCCATCAAGGCGGTCATTCCGCCCGATGCGGATTCCGCCATCATTTACATCCATGCTCCCTCCCGGCAAAGCCCTCCGCTCTGCCGGATTTTCCCCTTACACGCCCATTAAACGAGAAAGGAACATCCCATCATGAACAGAAAACTTCTTCTCGCCCCGGCCGCGGGGCTTCTCCTCTGCTGCTTCGGCTGCCAGGACACGGTCAATACCGTTGAAAACGAACCGCAGGAGCCGGTCAGCAACATCCGCGACGTCCGCGTCGTCACCGATAAGTTCCTGCGCGACAGACTGATCATCCGGTCCGTGAGGATGGCCACCGCCGCCTCCGGCAATCAGGTCGCCGAAGTGGCCGCGACCAATGCGCGGACCGGCGTCTTCTCGCAGGCCTGGAGCGGTATCACGGGCGAAAATCCCTACACCGTGGCCTACAAATTCGTCTGGATGGACGAAGCCGGCATGGCGGTGGAGACCAATCTTTCGGCCTGGCGGACCGTTCAGATCAAGCCCGGCGAAACGGTCTTCTTCAAGTCCGTGGCGCCCAATGCCAGATGCCGGGATTTCCTTCTCAACCTGAAAGAATCCGATTGAACATAATTTAATTAAACAGAAAGGGTTTCATCATGAAATTCAGACTCCTTCTCCTGCCCGCCGCGGCTCTCGCCGCTCTCCTCTCCTCCTGCGCCACGGATTCCCATTACGTGGACGCCACCGACACCACCGTGGCGGTGAAAAACAAAAACCGCATGAGCTCTTCCGACTGGGTCGTGATCACGCAGGATGCCGGAAACGCGCTTCTTGCCTCGCCCCTCTTCGAGGAGTACCTGGAAGCATACCGGATCGATGCCGAAGCAGCCTTGAAGGAAGCCGAAGCAGCCGGAGAAAAGATCACCACCCGGGAAAAGCTCACCGCCATGAAACCGCTTCTGATGCTCTCCACCATCCAGAACAATACCTCGGAGCATATCGATTCGAAACTGCTCACCGAACGGCTTCGCGAGATCCTCTTCAACAGCGGCAAGGTCCGCTTCACCACCTATGCGGCCGGCGAGGGGCAGTCCATCGATGCCGCCACCGCCCAGGCCCGTCAGCTGAAGAACGATCCCAACATCAAGAAACGGACCGCCCTGAAGAAGGGAACCGTTCACGCCTACGATCTCTCTCTGGCCGGAGTCATCATCAAACAGACGGCGCAGGACGGCCGGAACAACGAAATGTCCTATACGTTCAACCTGACTCTGACGGACAACAGCACCGGCGAAGGCGTCTGGACCTACTCCAAGGAAATCAAGCGGCAGCACAAGCAGGGCGCTCTTTCCTGGTAAGCTTCGGGCATAATATGCCGTGCCGCCGATCGTGAACCGGTCCCGGCACGGCAAGCGTCATGCTTGATCTCAGATCCCTTTTTTGCACTGTCTCAAGGCTCTATGAAAAAAGACCTTGAGACTTTTTTTATATCTCCCCGTGCCGTCTGCGGAATGTGTTCTCCCGCTTTTTCGGGCATAAAAAAACGCTTTCGCGGATCTTGAAGACCCACGAAAGCGCGTCGATCGAAACAGATCCGGTCGCCCGGATGTCCTGTCGTCAGATGCCCAGGTCGATCATGGAGTCGGCGACCTTGCGGAACCCGGCGATGTTGGCGCCGAGAACGTAGTTGTCCGGCTGGCCGAATTCCGTAGCCGCTTTCCGCGCGGCGTCGTGGATGCTCTTCATGATGCCGTGGAGCTTGTTGTCGACTTCCTTGGCGGACCAGTTGTAGCGGATGGCGTTCTGGCTCATTTCCAGACCGCTGGTGGCAACGCCGCCGGCATTGGAGGCCTTGCCCGGGCTGAACAGAACACCGTGGGACTGGATATATTCCACCGCTTCCGGCGTGGAGGGCATGTTGGCGCCTTCGCCCACGCAGATGCAGCCGTTGTCCACCAGATACTTGGCGTCTTCACCGTCGAGTTCGTTCTGCGTGGCGCAGGGCAGCGCGATATCGCACTTCGCCAGAGTCCAGGGACGCTTGCCTTCCACGTAGGTGGCCTTCGGGAACTTCTCCGCATATTCGCGGATCCGGCCGCGGCGCACGTTCTTCAGTTCCTGAATGAAGGCGAACTTCTCTTCATCAAGTCCGTCCGGATCGAGGATGGATCCGTTGGAGTCGGAGAGGGAAAGAACCTTGGCGCCCAGATCCATGGCCTTCTTGGCGGCGTACTGCGCCACGTTTCCGGAACCGGAGACCAGCACTTTCTTGCCTTCGAAGGATTCTCCGCGCGTGGCAAGCATTTCGCTGGCAAAATAGACGTTGCCGAATCCGGTGGCCTCCGGACGGATCAGACTTCCGCCCCAGTTCAACCCTTTGCCCGTCAGCACGCTGTCGTGGCTGTTGGCCAGCTTCTTGTACTGCCCGAACAGGAATCCGATTTCACGGCCGCCCACGCCGATGTCGCCCGCGGGAACGTCGGTATTGGGTCCGATGTGACGGAACAGCTCGCTCATGAAGGCCTGGCAGAAGGCCATGACTTCCCGATCGCTCCGGCCCTTCGGATTGAAGTTGGAGCCGCCCTTGCCGCCGCCCATGGGGAGCGTCGTCAGGGAGTTCTTGAAGATCTGCTCGAAGCCCAGGAACTTCAGAATGCTCAGATTCACGGACGGATGGAACCGCAGTCCGCCTTTGTACGGCCCGATGGCGCTGTTGAACTGCACGCGGTAGCCGTCGTTGATCTGGATGTCGCCCTTGTCGTCCACCCAGGAGACGCGGAACTGGATGATCCGTTCCGGCACGACGATCCGTTCCAGGATCTTGTTCTTTTCATACTTCGGTTCCCGGTCCAGCAGCGGCCCGAGAGACTCGAATACTTCGGTCACGCTCTGAATGAATTCCTTTTCCCACGGGTACTTGGCGACAACGCTGTTCTGAAGGACGCGTTCGGCATACGCATTGAGTTTCATTTTCGATTTTCCTTTCTTGCGGCGCGGTATGGCCGCGGTTCTGTTTTTCGTTCTACGCCTTTAATGTACCCAGAAAATGGAAAAGTGTCAAGAAGAAAATACAAGAAAAACGAAAAAAACAGAGGATTTTTGCAGGATCGGAGAACAAAATAGAGAGACGATATATGTTTTACATTTTTGTCAAAATACTTGTTGTCAAAAAATAAAATAAATATATTATTATAATTTTTACATTTTTGTAAAAGGAATGAGGCGACAGTAAGATTTTACAATTATCCAGCCTGCCGCGGGGACGGCTTGTCTTTTACAATGTCTGACTTATTTGACGGTCCTGCCAAAACCCGCGGCTGGTCTTTCGGCGTCTCTCGAAAGTCCGAAATCCGGTACTTTTCGGCTGTTGCCGCACAGGGCAGCAGCTTTACCCGGTACTCCCGTCCTGTAATTTCCATTCTCTATTTACGGATGATGACGAGCTGATGCACCGCGCGGCTCATGGCGGTATAGATCCCGTTCCTATTGGACCAGCGTTCATCCGCCTCGTCCACATCCAGCAGGATCACGACTTTGGACTCACAGCCTTTGTATTTCATGTAGGTGAAATAGGCGATCTCCATGGCTCCGATCTTCGCGGTCCGGTTCACGATATGGAACCGCCCCACATCGGGATTCGCACCGATGGACGTGTGTTCCAGAGAGTGTCCGCCCAGAATGACGATGTCCTGCAGCGGGATCTGTTCCGTCATGGTCAGCCGTTCCAGTTCCTGTTCCAGAAGCCGTCGCCCGTCGCCGTGCAGGATATGGACGTCTGCGCCCTCCGGGGCGGTCTCCAGAATGGCCGAGGCCGTGGACTGGTACGGTTTCAATGCTTCGAAAATCTTTTTCGTGTTGCGGCAGTTTTTCGTCAGCTGCACCGGCGGGATGCCGAAATCCGGAAGTTTCAGTTCTCTCGTGAAGATATTCTGATCGGGATCGTAGAAGATGTAGAAAGGACTGCCTTCGCCGACCAGCATGGAGATGACGTTCCACGCTTCCGGCGTGAAATCCTGTCCTTCATCCACCACGATCGCGTCATAGCAAAAGCAGGTCCGGCGAAGGAATTCCCGCATGAGATTCGGAAGGACTTCGCTGTACAGCCGGGGATTGCTCCGGTATTTCCCCACCTGATCTTCCGAAATCTTCAGCAGTTCGATGCAGAATTCGAAAAAGGCAGCCGCTTTGATACTGGGATGTCCTTTCACTTCTTTCCGCAGGTGTTCGGCGAGCAGCTGATTGAAGCACAGCAGCAGCACATTCATTCCCTGTGCCGCCAGGCGTTCCGCCTTTTTAACGGCCATGACGGTTTTGCCCGACCCGGCACAGCCGCGCACCTGCAACCGTGGAAAGTTCTCCAGCGCATCCAGAATAGCGCACTGCTGTTCGGTGAAAAGGAAGAATTGCTTCTCTTCGATCCCGATCCGTTCCGACAGCTTTTTCCCGTACTCGAAAACAGGCGAAAGCACTTGCAGAACTTCCTCCGCGGAAATGCTTCCCTGCAGATTGGCGGGGAGCGGCGTATCCTCCAGCACTTTCGAGGCGAAATCCCCGATATACGGCAGACCTGGCCCCGTGAGCACGATCTCCTGTGCCTCCGCGGGCCAGACTTCCTCCACGCCGCAGGACGGGAAGCAGACACAGTGGGCGAATTTCAGGGGGATCGAACGGTGCAGAGAATCCTGCAGCAGACGCATGACCGCGTACTTGTTGTGTTTTGCCTGTTCCACCGGCTCGATGGGGCGGTCTTCCTGATACCACTGTCCGCTGCGGTAGGAAATGGCTCCGCCCTTGACCTCGATGACCAGCATCCCTTTCTCCGGATGATACAGGAGAAAGTCGATTTCGCCGTCCCAGCGTTTCCGGTTCAGATCGCGGGTCACATAGTCGAACGAATGGAAGACATACCATTCATCGGGAAGATTTTTCTTTATCGCATCGAATACGATCCGCTCCGACATGGGCCGCCGGGTCAGGTCGCACTCCGAGGGGATCATGTTGGCCATGGGTTACGCTTCCTCAAGGTAGTATTGTCCTTTTTCGGCATCGAAGAACAAATAATTATCATGCTTCAGGTTCCGGAAAACTTTTTCCGTATTTTCCCTGAAACGCATGTTGAAATCGGAGAGATGCACATTCTCGGACAAAAACTTATCGAGAGTCTGTTCCGCTTCCTGCTGATCCCGGGAAAGATTTTTCCGGTCCTTTTCCGAAATCCATATTTCGCTTTTATCCCGGCAGCATGCCCGGTAAATATCCCGAATGCATGAAGCGGTTTTTTCGATGGGAGTCTGGCAGGACTGCGGGAGATAAAATTTTCTGCCCATCACATCGAAATCCTTGTATTCCCTGAACCTCATGGAATACTCTTCCTGCAGGGACGGATAGATGTTTGCCTTACGCTCCAGGCGGATCACGAACTCAAGAGCACGTGCGTAGGCAAGCACATGAAGACTGCCGGATAGGATATTCCAGTATTTGTTGAATTCCGCGTCCGCAAAGTTCCGCCATGTCTTGTCTTCGGTATTCTGCTCATACTCTGCAAATTTCTTTTCCCATAAAATCCGGTACAACGCAGCGATTTCCGAAACCTTATCGATATATTGGTGGATCCGGACCAGAACATCCTCGTCCGTTGTCATGCATCTCATCTGAATGGAGATTTCGTCCAGCCTGTTATACGTTTCCGATATAACAGCATGATCCTTGTCCTCCATGTATGTAATGATTTGATTGATGGATTTGGAAATATGATTCATCTGCTTTGAAAGCAAATTGAAATAATACTGTCCCGTGACCATGGATGCCACTTGGAACGCCAGCATCGGGGCAAACACCGCAGCGGAAGACGCGGTTTGAAAACCCGCATGCTGTACGATTCTTCCGCCTTCTACAACAATGGAGCTTACGGTCCCATCCGCATACGTCATCAGCGTTGCGGGATTTACTGCTGCTCGAAACAGTCCGTTTCCGGAAATGGACGCCAGACCGGTCGTTATCCCGGCATTGGTTAAAACACTGGCCGCATTCTGGGGAACCGGGATCAATTTTCTCTCCGGCTGTGCGGAGAC
Organism: Lentisphaeria bacterium; assembly: GCA_017615635.1. Taxonomy (GTDB): domain Bacteria; phylum Verrucomicrobiota; class Lentisphaeria; order Victivallales; family UBA1829; genus RGIG8244. The sequence continues at coordinate 1,596 of JAFZZR010000200.1, read as the reverse complement.
AGGTTTGAAAGCAATGAGCTCCTCTCCGGAATTGCCTCTTATGATCAGACTGTCATTCTTTTTTTTCATGGACTGCTCCTGAAATCAATCCGCATTGTGATGCGGGTAAAACAAATAATACCGCAGAATCCCCGGATATTCCATTTTCAGAAAAACGGAGCACCCATAAAGCGGATTCGGCGGTATTGACCGATGTGAAAAAGGGGATGTCAATCTTCCTTTTTCTTCTGCTGGGCCTTCCACTCCTTGTAGGTGTCGATCTCAGACTGGAATGCCGCCAGAGTCAATGCAAAAACGGCGGCGTCATCCACGAAACCGAGGATCGGAATGAAGTCCGGGATCACATCGATGGGGGAAATCAGATAGGCCACGGCAAAACCGATCGCCGCGATCAATTTCCACGGAACATTTTTGTAATCGCCATTCCAGTAATCTTGAATAAGGGCCCACATGACCTTGAATGTTTCAAGCTGATCGCCAAGACTGAGAGATTTTTTCTCTGCCGTCGCAGAATCCGCCATCACCTTTTTCAGGTCCTCTTCCGTAAAGCTTTTTGCACCGTGTTCCACCGATGCATTCACGCGTTCCTGATCGCTCTCACTGAGTGCCATTGTCTTTGTTTCCTGTTGCTTTCCGGGGATATGCCGTGCTTCAACCGCGAAGCATAAAAGCATAGCGCCCCTCATTATACTCTCCCTGAATATAGCATAAAAAGGATATATGTCAAGACTGGAATGTTGGATCCTGGCATCCTTCTTTATGTTTTCCCCGCCGGGCGCAATTCCGTTCTGCTGATCCCGGCGGGGAGAGCCGGACTCCGCCTTACTTGCTGATCAGCTTGTGGAGTAGCACTCCGCCTCCGACGACGGCGGCTCCGGCGACAAAACCGACGACCATTCCGGCCAGAGCATCCTCGGTGAAGATGTCGGAGAGATCCGAGCCGGACGTGAATTCGATATCGTCGCTATCGGAGTCATCGTCGTCTTCCTCTCCGGACGACGCGTCCGCGGGAGTCTCGGCGGCGTTTTCGACGGAGTCCGTTTTCTCCGTTTTCTTTTCCTCGCTGCCGGAGAGCCCGGCAACGAGATCCTCCAGCTTGGCTTTCAGATCCTTTTCGTCTTCGACGGTCTCGATCAGTTTCCGGATGGATTTGAGGGTTTCTTCGGCAAGCGAAGCGGCGGTGCTGCTGGTTTTGGTGTTTTCCATGGTTCAGTCCTCCTTGATTTGGTTGTCTTTCCAGTTGGTGTTTTTGGATTCTTTCTCGCCTTCGATGAACTTTTCCTTGAGATCGTCCATGTCCAGCGTCATTCCGGATTCAAAATAGGCTTTTGCGGCTTTGCCGACCCCATAGGTGATCCCGGCGGCGATCGGGATTTTCAGAAACGGCAGGAAACTGGCGGCCAGTTTCCCGGCGATGGAGCCTCCTGCAACCCCGGCAAGCATGGTCAGGATGATTTTGTCCACGGCATAGCCGTAAGCGGCGCCGATCCGGTAGATCATGTATGCCTCGTTGGCCATCAGGGGCGCCACGTCCGCCAGCGGCAGCGGCACGAACGCGATGGCGGCCGCCCGGCCTGCCGCCCAGTTGATGTAACT
>JAFZZR010000199.1 GCA_017615635.1 Lentisphaeria bacterium | reverse complement strand
CTTGGCACCAGTATCGAACACTCGGAAGGACGTCACTTCAACACTCTGATTCCGGAGGATTTCGAGAAGTATGCCGAAGTGCTCGCCGGGATCGTGCGGCACTATACGAAGGGATGGGCCAACGGATTCCATTACGACATTCAGTACTGGGAGATCTGGAATGAGCCCGATCTGGGTCCGAAAATGTGGTGCGGCGAATACGAATCGTTTCCGCCCTTCTTCGTTACGGTTCTGAAACGACTCAAGAGCGAGTTCCCCGAACTCAAGATCGGCGGACCTGCCCTGTGCGGGCTCAATATCCCGAAAACGAAGCTGCTTCTGGATGCCTGTGCAAAGGCCGGTGTGAAGCCGGACTTCTTCTCCTGGCACTGTTATACCGCTGACCCGGACGGACTGGCGGCGCAGGCAGGTATAGCCCGGAAACTGCTGGACGATGCCGGATTTCCGGAGACGGAACTCTGCATCAACGAGTGGCATTACCTGGAAACCTGGGAGGGGATCCATTCGAAAATTACCCCCGAATCCTTCCGACGGGGACAGGAAGCGGCTCACGGGATCAATTCCGCCGCCTTCAACACCTCCGTCCTATCCGGCTGGCAGTACACGCTGCTGGATACGGCCTTCTACTACGGCGCGCGCTGGGAAGGCTCGTGGGGCTATGTTACGGCGGACCAGCAGCTGGACAAGAATTTCTACTCCCTGTGCCTCATGGGCGACATGATCCGCGACTATACCGAACTCTGCGCCGTCGAAAACCGCAGCTCCGTCCGCCTGATGGCCGCAATGGCCGCCGACGGAAAATCCGCCGCGCTTCTGGTCTCCGATTTCCGCGGGCTCCTGAAAACCGTGACGGTCCGGATCCGCGGACTGGAAACGGCGAAAATCGAAAGTGCGGTCCGGCTGGACAAAGAGTCTAACAACGTTCCGGCTTCCGCACAGTGGGACGGGAAAGAACTCCGGCTTGAGAAGGAAGCCGAAGGATCCGCCGTCTTCATGGTCCGCTTCCGGCTCTGATCCCGCCCCTGCCCTCCTCGAAAAATCCGAAAAAGAGAAGCGGTCGCTGGATTTTTCGCAGAATCATGGTACATTAAGCGGAAACACCGTATCCTATTCCGGAGGCAGTCTGTCATGGAACATCACTGGATCTTTCTTTACGCATGCACGTTTTTTGTCTCATTTCTGCTGACCCTGTGCGCAATTCCCCTGTGCAAGCGGATCGCCGGAAAAACCGGGTACATGGATGTGCCGAAGTCCGAGGGACACAAGCTCCACAGGAAGGCGACTCCGCTGCTGGGCGGAGCAGCCATGTGCCTCGGATGGTGCATAACCGTGGCCGCCGGATTCACCGCCGCAAAGATCTGGAACCCGGAACTGATCCGGCCCTATGCGGAGGGACTGAGCCGCACGGCGCCGGATCTTCTGGTGATGGCGCTCGGGGCATGCGGATCGGTGATCCTGGGACTGATCGATGATAAACACGCGCTGAAAGCGTGGCAGAAGTTTCTGGGACAGCTGGTGATCGCGACGGCTGTAGTGGTGTTCGGCGGGATCCGCATCTCTCTCTTCCTGAACAGCACGGTCCTTTCCTGCGCGGTCACGGTCTTCTGGTTCCTCTTCATGTTCAACGCCATGAATTTCTTCGACAATATGGACGGTCTGGCCGTAGGGACATCGGCCATCGCCTTCCTCTTCTTCATGGCCGCCTCCATCGTGAACGGGCAGTATTTCGTGGCGAATCTGTGCGCCTGTTCGGCGGCCGCCGCCTGCGCGTTCTGGATCTTCAACAGTTCGCCGGCCAGCATTTTCATGGGCGATGCGGGCAGTCATTTCCTGGCCTTCCTGCTGGCGGTGATCTCGGCAAAAGTGACGTATTACAATCCCGATGCCGCCGCCACACGCTTCGCCATTCTGATCCCCCTTTTCGTGCTGGCCGTACCGATTTTCGACACCTTCGCCGTTGTGGCGATCCGGCTCCGCAACCATAAGCCGGTTTACATAGGCGATCATAATCACATCTCCCACCGGTTCTGCCGCATGGGCATGCCGCCCCGCCGCGCCGTGCAGCTGGTGCATCTTCTGGTGCTGATCGGTGCGCTGGGCATGCTGCCTCTTCTCTGGGGCGATCCGCGCACCTGCTTCATTCTTCTGATCCAGGGGCTTGCCATCCTGCTCCTTTTGAGCGTGATGCAGTATACGGGGATCCATACGGCCGAGGACCGGCAGGCGGAAGGAGTTGAAAAGAAATGAAAGATCCATTTGATGCCTACAGCGAAAAAGTTCAGGAACTTCTGTCCGCCCTCCGTTCCGAAAAGGATGCGGTCCATTCGGCGGCGGAATTGATCGCCGATGCATGGCAGGCCGGGCGCGGCATCTACATTTTCGGCTGCACCCATTCCGCGATTCTGGCGGAGGATGTCTTCTACCGCGCCGGAGCGCCGGCATTCTGGCGTCCGCTGTGGGGACCGGGCATGAGCATAGCCGCGACGCCGGGCTTTCTGACGAGCGCCATGGAGAAAAACGAAGAAGTGGGCAGGTCTGTGATCCAGTGCTCGCAGATTTCGAAAGGCGATGTGCTTGTGGTCGTTTCCACTTCCGGAAAAAATGCGGCGCCCGTGGCGGTGGCGGAAGAGGCGCTGAAACGGGGCGTCAGACTGATCCTCATCACCTCGTCCGCCTACCGGGAGCAGAAGGGAAATCACAGCCGGATCCCCAATCTCTGGGCGTTCCGCGATCAGGCGGTCATGCTCGACAATCACGTTCCCTGCGGAGATGCCATGATCACGGAGCCGGGATGTCCCATGGGCCCGGGCTCGACCATCGCCGGTTCCTTCCTGATGCACGCGCTGTCGGCGGAATCCGTGCGCCTGATCACGGACCGGGGGCTGACGCCGCCCGTATTCCTCAGTTCCAACGCGCCCGGAGGACGGGAACACAATCAGAAACTTCTGGAACAGCCGCGCGTCCGCGAGGCGTTCCTTCTTCCGTAACGGATCGGGCCCGCTGATGAACCATCCTGCGAAAATCATTGCGCTGGATATCGGGACCAGCCGGATCAAGGCCGCCGCTTTCGATGAAACCGGAACCATGAGCGGGCTGGAGAGCCTTCGCCTGGACCGCGCCGCCTCTCCCGACAGTCAGGATGCGGAGCAATGGGCTTCCGCGTCGTTCCGGCTCCTTCGTATCGTGTCGGAGCGGACAGGTCAGCCCGATGCGGTCGCGCTTACCGGCAACATGCATGCTCTCCTGGGCGCGGATCCGCAGGGCATGCCGACGGTTCCCGCCGAACTGTGGAGCAGCGTGGCGGCCCGCGGAGAGTCGGACGAACTGAATGAAAAATACGGCGGCGCACTGCCGGAGCGGTTCGGGAACCGCTGCATCCCGGCGTTCACCCTGCCGAAACTGCTCCGGATGAGAAGGAGTCGTCCGGACCTGTATAAAGCCAGCCGGAAATTTTTACAAAGCAAAGATTTCGTCTCTTTCCGACTGACCGGAAAGATGGTCACCGATCCTTCGGACGCTTCGGGCTTCTTCGGATTCGATCCCGTGGCCCGCGTCTGGGATACAGACTTCTTCCGCGACTTGGGTCTGGATCCGGATAAATTGCCCGAAGTCCTTCCCTCCGCTTCCATTTGCGGTTATGTAACAGACTCCGCGGAGGCCCTCTCCGGACTGCGCGCCGGTACGCCGGTCGTTACCGGATCCGGAGATCTGGCCAGCGCCGCTTTGGGCAGCGGCGTGGGAACCGCATGCGTCTCTCTGACCCTGGGGACGGCGGGACAGCTTCTGGCCGAAGGGCCAATGGGCGCCGGACGCCGTCTTTCCGGAAAGCTCTTCGTATTTGCCCATGCGGATCCGGAAAAGGAGCTGTATCTGGGCTCGGTCCCCGCAGGCGGATTTTCCTTCGAATGGCTGGCGAAGATCCTGAACATTCCCATGGAGACGTTCTTCCGCCTGGCGGACTCCGTCCCCCTCTCGGGCAAGACACCCCTTTTCTTCCCCTATATTCTGGGACGCGGCGCCCCCAGCATGGATTATACGCCCTGCGGCGGCTGGCTCGGCCTGGATGCGGTCCACACCCCCGCCGATCTCTGCCGGGGTGCCGTGTTCGGTACGCTCTGTCCGCTCCGGGAATGTCTGGATCTGCTGGAAGAACTGACCGGACGCCGGGAGGAGATCGTCTTTCAGGCGCTGGCGTGCCGGGAAAAGCCGGTACGCGAGACGGCGGGAGTCTTGTTCCGCCGTCAAAAGGCATTCCTGCCGGAGAATTCGGAGGCGTCTCTTCTGGGCGCGGCCATCCTCGGATTCACCGCGCTTTCCCGTTTCCCCGACGTCCCCGCCGCCGTGTCGGCCATGGTCCGCAAAAAGGAAGAACCGTTTTCGGCAGACTCCGCGGCGGAGCACCTGTACCGGCTTTTCCGCGAAAGATCCGGGACCGTCCGTCTGTGAAGAAATGATGCTCCGAATGGAAATAACAGCATAAACGAAAGGATCCGAACATGAAAAACGAAAGTTACGCAAAGGCGGAAGCCTATCTGGCCAATCCCGATCAGCTCTGCTATGCCAGGCTGGCCCGACTGGAAGAAGGCAGCGCACGCGGGCAGCGCATCATCGACGTCTTCAACGGAACCGGGCTCGCCTTCACCGTGACGCCGGACCGCGGCATGAATCTGGTCGAATGCTCCTACCGGGGGATCCCCGTGGCATTCCGGACTCCCTGCGGACACCGCGGCGTGAGCGGCGACTGGCTGAAGGACTGG
>JAFZZR010000198.1 GCA_017615635.1 Lentisphaeria bacterium | reverse complement strand
GGATCGGTTTTAAATTATTTTTGCGGGAAAACTATTGAAAAACGGATTTTGCGGTTTATATTACTGCTGACGAGGTCCCCCTCTTACCTGAAAATGATTCATGAAAAATGGAGATCCGAACATGAAAAACAACTTCGCTCCTCTTTTCCTCGGCGTCCTGATTTCCGGCTCGTTCACCTTCGGACTTTGCGCACAGCAGCGGAGCAGCTCCGGCGCCCGGTATGCCGAAGAACTGACCGCGGCCCTTTCCCAGCAGGTCCGTTCCGTGCAGGACGAAAACGCCCGGATGGAGCTTCAGATCGTCGAGCTTGAAAGAAAGCTTCTCGCCGTAGAAAATGAAAACAAGGAACTGGTGGAAACGGTCCGTCAGCTGAAGCGTCAGGCCGCCGCCGAGTCCGCGGCCCGGGATGAATAGATCCGTAAGCTCTCCGATCAGATCGTGAAGCTGGCGTCTCTGCCTCCTCCGACAGCGGTGCCTGCCGCCTCTTCGTCCCGGAAGGGCGCCTCCTCCGCGGAAAGCGGCTCGTCCTTTACCGAGTACGAAGAGTACGAGGTTGTGCAGGGGGCCACGCTGAGCGCCATTGCGGCGGCGTACAAGGTCTCCGTGTCCGACATCAAGAAGGCGAACAATCTGAAAAGCGATGTTCTTCATATCGGACAGAAACTCCGGATTCCGGTGAAATGATCCGACAATGAATCCGTACCCCGACGCCCTTCCGTTCCGAAGGAAGATCTCGCCACTTGCGGGCCTGATGTTTCTGGAGGTCCTGACGGATTCCCTCTTCCTCTGCCTCGCTTCTTTTGTCTGCGGCGGAGCCCTTCCGTTTCCCGGGGGGGGCGGTCCTGCGCTTCCTTTCATCTGTTTCGCGCTCCCCTATGTGCTGTTTCAGATGCCTTCGGGGTTTCTGGCCGACCGCCTGCCGAAACGGTTCATCATCCAGATCAGCCGGATCGCGGAGCTGGCGATCCTGGGATGCTGTGCGTGGCTGTGTCACCGGGATGGGCCGTCGCCCGAAATTTTCCCTGTGATGCTGTTTCTGCTTTCGACGAAAGCGGCCTTTTTCAATCCGGCACTGAACGGGATCCTGCCGGAAACGTTTTCGGAAGAAGATCTTTCGCCGGCCAATGGACAAATCGGGTTCGTTCTGTTCCTGGCCGTGGCTTTCTCTGCGCCGCTCTGTTTTCTGTTTCTGCCTCTTCAAAACGGGATCCGGCGCTGCCTGGACTTCCTGATCCTCCTTTCCATCTGCTCCTTCTTTCTATCCTTCCGGGTGGTCCCGACCATTTCCGCCATCCAATGGAAGAAGGAGAAGAAGTACCCTGCAAAACGGGCCTTCTTCATCGGCTGGCGCGCCGTCTTCCGCTCCCGTCAGATGGTGCTCTGCGCATTGGGCGACGGTTTCTTTCTGGCCGTGGGAGCCTCGCTGATCTACCTGATCGCGGTCCTGGTCCTGAAGCGGACGGAGCATCCCGGTCTCTCCCTGTACATCACCTGCATGGCACCGATCCTCGGCATGTCAGCGGGCTGCCGTCTTGCCGGACGCCTTTCGAAGCACAAGATCGAGCTGGGGCTGATCCCCATCGGAGCATTCCTGGTGGCGGTCTGTCTGCCGGGCGCGGCGTTCTTCCATGGTCCTCTTTCGGTCTTCCGGATCGCCATTCCGGGATTCTATGCCGAGACCATTGCGATTTTCCCCTGGGTTCTTTTCGCACTGTTCGCCGCGGGGATCGGAGGCGGTCTTTTTGTCGTTCCTCTGCGCGCCTACTTTCAGCATCGTGTGGCGCCCGAGGCCTGCGGCGCCGCGCTGAATGCGAACAACGTCCTCTGTTTCCTGCTGGTCGTCGCACTGGATTTTCTGGTGCGGCGGGCCGTGCCGTTTTCCGGGGAGGGGACGTTTTTTTCGCCGGAGGGCATGATCACGCTGCTGGGCGCGGTCACGTTTCTGGTCACGCTCTTCAGCATGTGGGCGCTGCCCGACTTCTTTCTCCGTTTTCTGATCATATCTCTGGGCAATGTCTCCTACCGGACGGTCATCCGCGGCGCGGAGAACATTCCGGACCGCGGTCCGGCGCTGCTGCTTTCCAACCACGTGTCGCTGATCGACAGCGTGCTCATCAGTGCCTGTACGTCCCGCCGCATCCGGTTTCTGATGCAGGAGAATTATTATCAGTTTCCGCTGATCCGGCTTATTGCGCAGATCACCGGATTCATCCGTGTGCCCGGCTTCGGGCGCGGCAAGGAGCTGCACCGGATGTTTGCCGACGTGCAGGACTCGCTGCGGCGGGGCGACATCATCTGCGTTTTCCCGGAAGGCCGCATGACCCGCAACGGGGCCATGGGCGTCTTCAAAGCGGGATTTTTCCGCATGATCCCGGACGATCTGAACGTGCCGGTGATCCCGGTCTGCATCGGCAATGTCTGGGGCAGCGTCTTCTCCTGGTACGGCGGACGTCTTTCGCCCCTGCGGTTTCCCCGGGAAGTACCGTATGCGGCGCAGGTCTCGTTCGGCCGTCCGCTTTCCCCGGGATTCACGCCCTTCGATGTGCGGCAGAAGATCGCCGAGCTGGCGGCGGAGAGCTGCATGGACCGTCTGCCCCGGGAACGGGTGATCCACTATATCGCTCTGCGGGATGCGGCCACCCATCCCTTCCGTGTCCGGATGCGCGATTTCGGCGGGGAAAGCTATTCCATGCTCCGGACTGCGCGGCATGCGATCCTCTTGAGCCGTACGATCCGGGATCTTCTGGATTCGGATACCCGGTACGTGGGGATCCTGATGCCGAACTCCTGTCTGGAGGCTGTCACGCTTCTGGCTTCGCTTTATGCCGATCATGTGCCCGCTCCTCTCAATCCCACGGCGCCCGCCCCGGTGCTGGCCGAATCCATCCGGAAAGCGGGGATCACCCATGTCTTCACCAGCCGCGCCTTCTATGACCGGGCGAAGTCACTGATGCCGGAGAACGTCTCGCTGATCGAGGCGGACGAGATCCTGAAGAAGGTGCCCCGCTGGAAAAGGGATCTCCTTTCGGCGGCGATCCTGCTTTTCCCGTACCGTGAACTCATGACGCTCATCGCACCCCGGAGCTCGGACGACGTATTCGGGACCGGCGTGCTTCTTTTCTCCAGCGGATCGACGGGGAATCCCAAGGGCGTGATGCTGAGTCATCACAGCATGTACACCAATGTACGGGCAACGGCCGCCGCTTTCTGTGCCCGGAGAGGCGAGGATCATATCGTTGGCAATCTTCCGCTGTTCCACTCGTTCGGACTGAACATCGGTTTCTGGCTGCCCATCCTTCAGGGGTGTCAGGTGACGTACACGGAAAGTCCTCTGGACGGCGCGGGCATGGGCCGTCTTCTGGAGACGCACCGCCCGACTCTGCTTTTCGCCACGCCTTCCTTCCTTCACACCTATCTGCGGCGCTGCAGCGCGGAACAGTTCCGGTCCGTCCGACTGGTTTCCACCGGGGCGGAAAAACTCCGGCAGGATACGAGGACCCGCTACCGTCAGATGACCGGACGAGAGGTCGTGGAGGCGTACGGCTGCACGGAACTTTCGCCGGTGGTCTCCATCAATCTCGCGCCGTCCCTGAACGAACTGGGGCTGGTGACGGGGAAGGAGGACTCCATCGGCGTGGCGCTTTCCAATATCTCCGTGCGGGTGGTGGATCCCCTTACGCACGAGCCGCTTCCGCCGGGCAGCGAAGGCATACTTTTCGTGAAGGGGCCCAACATCATGCAGGGATATCTGAACGAGCCGGAAAAGACTCGCGCCGTCCTGTACGACGGCTATTACGATACGGGCGACGTTGTCCGCATGGATCCCGCCGGATACATGAACATCTGCGGCCGGCTCTCCCGGTTCAGCAAGATCGCCGGAGAAATGGTCCCGCATGAAATGGTCGAACGGATCATCAACGAAATGTTCGATCTCGGCAAGCGGGCCGTGGCCGTCTGCGGCATGCCGGATCCCGTCAAGGGCGAGGCACTTCTGGTCCTGTACACGGACGATATGCCCATGACGCCTGCCGAGGTGGTCGAGCAGCTCCGGGAGAAAAGCATTTCGAACCTGTGGATCCCCAAAGCCGTGAACTTCCACCGGATCCCTGAGATCCCGCTGCTCGGTTCCGGAAAACTGGACCTGGCGGCGCTGCGCCGGTATGGCGAGCAGTTCTTCCCCGGCAGTCCCCGTCCGGCGGCTTCCGCCGTTTCAAAAGACGCCCCGAAGATTTGACGGAGGTCCTCACCCCTCCATGATGTGCAGACTGCGGATCTCCCGGTTTTCGATCCGGCGCATCAGCTCCATGGCATGGGCTTCCAGAAACGTTTCCTGCGAATCCGAGAATCCGCGGTCCCGCAGGACTGACGCCGTGCGCCGGCAGATATCTTCCACTACGGACAGACGGAGATCGTCGGGAGCGTCGTCGGCCAGCAGAAATTCCAGCGGATCGGCCATGTCGCCCAGGACGGGCAGAGTCCGCAGGCTCTTCAGAAGCCATTTATAGTAGGGGGCAAAACCGCCGTTCAGCAGATGGATCATGGAGCCTGTTGTGCGGACGAATTCCGCCAGCGCCAGATGGGCCGCGCCCCGTTCGCCGTGTTTCAGACAGCGGGCGAAATTGTATTGTCCGCTCTGGGCCATGAGGGCGGCCCGCGCGGCCAGTTTCTTCAGCAGAACGTCCCGAGGCATTCCGGTGAGGATGGTCTGCCGGACCGTCGTGAAGGCGCCCGGATTATCCAGAAAAACGGCTCCGTTCACGGCCTCCGCAAAGGCGTATTCCGGAATGCGGAGCCACTGTTCCCAGTGCCGGGGCGCGCCCGGGATCCCCAGATGCCGCTGGAAAAAGGATTCGATCGTTTCAACGCCTCCGCCGGGCTGTCCCCAGGCGCTCTTTTCGGATTTTCCCGAAGCGGGTGCGTGTTTCCGGAGCTCGGCATAGAGCCGTTCCAGACGGAATCCGAAACGGGCTTCCTGTTCCTCGGAGATCCAGATCGAGAAACGGACTTCGAAATCATGATCGCGCGAAACTTCATCATCGAACCCGAAGCATTCGGATCCGGATCCGGCCAGTCCTGCGGCCAGAAAGGGCAGGGCGTCGGGACATTTTTCGCGGATTGCGGGAAGCCCGGCGGATTCGAACCACTCTTTTGCGAGATCAATCCCCTGCATAAAGCGCATCGGCCCTTTCGTTTAATTCGCGTTCGCGGGCCTTTTCTCCGAGGTCGCCGAAGGCGCCCGCGCACTTCCGGCAGGTATGAGCATAGTAGGGGCCGTATTCCGCATCCGGACTTTCGAAGCAGCCGTATGCCCGGTCCAGACACTCCGCAATACGCGGATCCGCCGGATCCTGCCGATGATAGAGCTGTGCCAGATTGACCTCCGTCACCGCCCGGTCCATCAGCTGGCTCTTCTCCTTCAGCAGAGCCAGCGCCTTCCGGTAATAGGCTTCGGCGTGCCGGAATTCTCCGTTGTCCGCATACGCTGCGGCCATGTTGTTGAAGAGACCGGCGTATCTCGGATCTTCGGGCGCCAGGTGCGCCCCGTAGCAGCGGAACGCCTCCGCATAATGCCGAAGCGCCTCTTTGACTTCGCCAAAGGATTTCAGCGCCGTTGCCCCGTTCAGAAGGATCGTGCCCGCACTGACGCTGCCTTCGATCCCGACCTCTCCGATCAGGCGGAACCCGTCCCGGACCGCCTCCAGTCCCCGTTCCCGGTCGCCGGTCATGCGGTAGTGTCCCATAAGTTCATTGAGCAGACTCAGCTCGCTCCGCTTGTCGCCCAGCTCCGCCGCTTTCCTCCGCCAGTGCCGGAGATGTTCCCCCAGAAGGAAGGGCTGTTCTTCGCCGAAAAGACGGTCGCACTCGGCGATCACGCGATCCAGCGGGATCCGCTCCGGCGGATCGTGCCAGGCCCGTTTCGGAGGCGGGGAAAGAGGGCATACCGGTTCCTGATAGTCATCCTTTTCCAGCATGGTCGGACGGATCCTCCGGTGTTATCGGCGGGCCGCCGTTTTCAGAATGAAGGTCCGGATGGCCAGTTCGTCGTTGACGTTCGTCCGCAGATTCTTGACCAGTGTTTCGGCTTCGGCAAGGATACGGAATGCGTCCCGCTCCCGGAGTTTCGGCTTGTCCGACGCCTCCAGCCAGGGCCGGACCACTTCCGGATTCGGCAGAAGTTCGGGGGCTATTCCGGCGGAAAGCTCGGCCAGTTCGGCGAACCAGGCGTGGAGAAAGCTGATGAACTGTTCCCGCAGACGCCGATACTCGCACGAGGTTTCTCCGGCGATCCGGCGTTCCAGCAGTTTCAGTCCCGCCGATTCCAGATTTTCCGCCTCCTTGAGACGGGCATCCCAGCGTTTCGTCACCGTCTCTTCCGCCGCGGTTTCCAGCGAATCCAGGATCCGGATGAGACGAACCGCGCACTCTTCGGCTTCCACAAGATCCCGGTTCGCCTTCAGCGAGAAGGTCAGGAGCGCTTCCGCCGCCGGGGCGAAAAGTTCCATATCGTAGATACAGACGTTGTCCGTCAGGGGAATGGTCTGGCAGCGGCTCCGGATAGTAGGGAGAAGCGCGCCGGGGCGTCCCGTGGAAAGAATGAACAGACATTTCGGCGGCGGTTCCTCCAGCGTCTTCAGAAACGCATTCTGCGCCGCCTCGTTCATGGTGTCCGCCTCCTGGATGATCCCGATCTTCCAGCCGGACTCCGTAATGCTGCCCAGGTGGAATACCGACTCGAAACTCCGGAGGGTGTCCGGATCCCCGTCATCCTTGCCCACCGTGATCTCCCGGGCCTTGGAGGTGGGCGCCAGCGTGAAGAGGTCCGGATACGTTCCGGCGGCCAGACTCCGGCAGGCGGAACAATTTCCGCAGGGCGCGCCGTCTTCTCTCCGGTCTGTACAGGCGGAAAGAGCGGCCAGGACGGGCGGAAAGGAGAGCCGGATATCCGGATTGGCGGAGACCACCAGCAGAGAGTGGGAAAGCCGTCCGCGCTGGGCCGCGTTTTTCAGCGGCATGGCCAGCAGGGGAAAAGATTTTTCAAAAGAGTCCCAGCCGTTCACGGCAGACCTCCCGGATGTTTTGCTGAACCGTTTGTGCATCGGCGGACGCATCGATAACGCAGATCCTTCCGGGCTCCCGGCGCGCCAGTTCCAGAAATCCGTTCCGCACGGCGGTATGGAATCCCAGATTTTCCGAGTCGAAACGGTCGTTTTCCGGGTTCTGACTGCGGCTGCGCGTACGGGCCAGACCTGCGGCCGGGTCGATATCCAGAAGCAGCGTCAGATCCGGCGTCGTCCCTTTCCGGACGAAATCGCAGACTTCGCGGATCCATTCCGCGGAAAGTCCCCGGGCCGCGCCCTGATAGACTTCCGTGGAATCGCAGAACCGGTCGGCCAGCAGGATCGCGCCCCGTTCCAGCGCGGGCTTGATCAGCTTCGCGCACATCTGGGCGTGGCAGGCGGCGAAAAGCATGAGCTCGGTCTCCGCGGTCAGATCGTCCCCCGGAAGAGGCTCCTTCAGAACGGACCGGATCTTCTCCGCCGCAGGCGTTCCGCCGGGCGAACGGGTGACGATGACCTCGCGTCCGGGCGCAGCGGCCCGAAGCGCCTCGCCCAGCAGACGGATCTGCGTGGATTTTCCGCAGCCTTCTCCGCCTTCCAGCGTAATGAACAAACCCTTCATGGCTTCTTCCCGGATAGTTTTCTGTTGACTCGTTACAATACAGCGCGGATCGGAAAAATCAATACACCCGGCTTATTTCCCCGTTTCCATGGGCTTCACCATCTTTTCCGGACGGACGACCCGATCGAATTCCTCGCTGGAGATGAAGCCGCCCTTCACCGCCTCCTCGCGGAGCGTGGTCCCGTTCACATGGGCGGCATGGGCGATCTTCGCCGCGTTGTCGTATCCGATCACGGGCGAAAGCGCGGTGACGAGCATGAGGGAATTTTCCAGGAGGGCGGCGATGCGTTTCCCATTGGCCTCCAGACCCGACAGTGCGTACTTCGCGAAGGAGCGCAGGGAATCGGAGAGAAGCCGGACCTGCGAAAGCAGATCGAAGATCATCAGCGGCTTCATGACATTGAGTTCGAAGTTGCCCAGCGATCCGGCAAAGGCAATGGCCGAATCCAGCCCCATGGTCTGCACGCAGACCATGATCAGCGCCTCGCACTGGGTCGGATTCACCTTGCCCGGCATAATGGATGAGCCCGGCTCGTTTTCCGGCAGAATAAGTTCGCCGAGCCCGCAGCGCGGACCGCTGGCCAGGAAACGGATATCGTTCGCCATTTTCATCAGGGCGCAGGCCAGCGTCCGGAGGGCGGCGGAGGCCGCCACAATGGCGTCATGCCCGGCCAGCAGCGCGAATTTGTTCTTCCCGGAAACGAACGGAAAGCCGGTATATTCCGCAATGAATTCCGCCGCTTTTTCGGCAAATCCGGCCGGTGCATTGAGCCCGGTGCCCACGGCGGTCCCGCCCAGCGCCAGCTCGAGCAGTTCGGGCATGACGGCACGGACGCGGTCCGAGGCGGTCTGCAGCTGGGCTTTCCATCCGGAAATTTCCTGCCCGAGGGTCAGCGGCACCGCATCCTGAAGATGAGTCCGGCCGATCTTTACGAGAGATTCGAATTTTTTTTCCTTCTCTTCCAGGATCCCGCAGATCTCGTCCAGAGCGGGGAGCAGCCGTTCGTTCAGGGCCAGGACGGCGGCAATATGCATGGCCGCGGGGAACGTATCGTTGGAAGACTGGGAGCGGTTGACATGATCGTTGGGGTGCACGGGCTTTCTCGAACCCCGGGGAGACCCGAGTTTTTCGTTGGCCCGGTTGGAAATGACTTCGTTGACATTCATGTTGGACTGCGTCCCGCTTCCGGTCATCCAGACTTTCAGCGGAAACTCGTCATCCAGACGGCCTTCCAGAATTTCATCGCAGACGCCGGAGATGGCATCCGCCAGTTCCGCCGGAAGATTCCCCAGCGATTCGTTGGCCCGGGCGGACGCCTTCTTGAGAATGGCGAACGCATGGATGACTTCCAGCGGGATCCGGTCGTCGCCGATATTGAAATGGATCAGGGACCGCTGTGTCTGGGCGCCCCAGTAGCGGTCGGCGGGAACGGGGATCTGCCCCATGCTGTCGGATTCCATACGTGTATTCATCGGTTCATCCCTCACCGGTCGCCGGACGGATTTCCGTCCTGTCCTTCTTTCTTCTGGATCTCCTGACGGACCATGGAGACCACGTTGCGGAACTTCCGGACGTTTTCTTCGTCCACGTCCATGAGCGTTTCATGGGCGGCAAGAACGGTTTTCGCACTGTCGAGCGCGCTGTCCTGAGCGGAAGAAGCGCCGGACTTCGGCGCTTCCGCGGGGGCGGGCGCATCCGGTTCGGTCTTCTCGGCGGTGAACTGGAAAACCTTCCGGAGCCCGAGGCCGGAGAGAAGATTTTCATTCTGGGAATCGGCATTGACGATGAAGGCGTCAGCGCTGATTTTTTTTGCACGGAGCCCAATCATGGCGAGAACGCCCATGAAGGTGCTGTCCATCCAGATGCATCCGGAGAGGTCGATCCGGACCTGACTGAACGTTTCCTGATTCAGTGTGCCGACCAGGCTGCGCAGGGCAGGGGCGCATTCGAAGGTGGCGCGTCCGATGACGCGGATCCTGTAAACGCCGTCGCGGCTGGAAATAAAGATCTCACCGTTCTGCATAGGTATCGTCTCCGTTTCTGAAGTGGGTCACTTTTCGAGGACCGCCTTGATCCGGCGGACGCCCCGGCTGGAGCTTTCCTCCTTGAGGATGCGGAAATGGCCGAGTTCGCCGCTGTGCGAGGCGTGGGGGCCGCCGCAGATCTCCTTGGAGAAGTCGCCGATGCTGTAGACCTTGACCCGTTCGCCGTACTTGTCGCCGAAGAGGCCGATGGCGCCGGAGTTGCGTGCGTCTTCGATGGCCATTTCCTGACAGATCACAGGGACGTCGGAGGCGATGACCTCGTTGACGATCTGCTCCACCTTTGCCAGCTGCTCGGGGGTCATCTTATCGGGATGGGAGAAGTCGAAGCGGAGCCGCTCGGCGGTGATGTTGGAGCCTTTCTGCGCCACGTGGTCGCCCAGGACGAGGCGGAGCGCCTTGTGGAGGAGGTGGGTGGCGGTATGGAGCTGGGCTGTGGCTTCGGAATGATCGGCCAGACCGCCCTTGAACTTCTGCTCGGCGCCCTGACGGGAGAGAGCCTGATGTTTCTCATACGCTTCCTGATAGCCTTTCATATCCACGGTGAAACCGGCTTCCTTCGCCATTTCCACGGTGAGTTCGATGGGGAAGCCGTAGGTCTCGTAGAGATGGAAGGCGTTTTTCCCGCTGAGGACCTTGTTCTGGATGTGGGCGGGGACACGGGAGAGAAGCTTTTCGAATTCCCTCGTGCCGCGCTCCAGGGCTTCGGCGAACTGATGCTCTTCACGGTTCAGACTTTCCAGAATGTTTTCCCGTCCCGCGGGAAGTTCCGGATACACTTCGCCGTACTGATCGATGACGACTTCGGCCATCCGGGCCGTGAAAAGCTCCTTGATCCCCAGCTTCCGTCCTTCGCGGATGGCCCGGCGGATGAGACGGCGGAGTACGTAGGCCTGATCCACGTTGCCCGGCTGCACGCCGTCGGCCAGCAGAAAGACCGAGGCCCGGATGTGTTCCACCACGACCCGCTCGGACCGCACCCGTTCGGCAGGCGCTTCGGCCAGACCGCGGATCTCGTCCAGACGGCGGAACAGCGGCGCGAAAAGTTCGGTATCGTAACAGCTGCTCTTGCCCTGAAGGACGGCGGTGACGCGCTCGACGCCCATGCCGGTATCCACGTTCTTCTGTTTCAGCGGCTCGAATTTCCCTTCCGCGTTCTTGAAATACTGCATGAACACGTTGTTCCAAATCTCGACCCAGCGCTTGTCGGAAGGCTCGAAAACGCGCGGCGCGGGCAGGGGGCCGGTCCAATAGAAGATCTCCGTGTCGGGTCCGCAGGGACCGGTCTCGCCGGCGGGACCCCACCAGTTGTCCTTCTTGGGCAGCTTGGCGATCCGCTCTTCGGGGACGCCGTGGAGCCGCCACTGCTGGAAGGCTTCCTCGTCGAAGGGCGCGTCCTCGTCTCCGGCGAAGACGGTGAAGGCGAGGCGGTCCAGATCCAGCCCCAGACACTCTTTGGACGTGAGAAATTCGAAACTCCAGGCAATGGATTCCTTCTTGAAGTAGTCGCCCAGCGACCAGTTCCCCAGCATCTCGAAGAACGTGAGGTGCACGGGATCGCCCACTTCGTCGATGTCGCCGGTCCGCATACACTTCTGACAGTCGGTCAGACGCACTCCCTGGGGATGCTTCTCGCCCAGAAGATAGGGTACGAGCGGATGCATGCCCGCCGTGGTGAAGAGGACGGTCGGATCGTTTTCCGGGATCAGCGGGGCGCTCCGAATGACGGCGTGCCCGTTGCGGCGGAAGAATTCGAGATATTTTTTCCTGAGATCGTTGGCAGTCATGGGAAGATGGTTCCTTTTTCTGTCGGTTGGTTGTTTCTGCAATTCTGACTGACGGATAGTATACACCGGAAACGGGCTCCCGTCAAGCACAGGGAGAGGCGGGATCGCGTTTTTTTCCGCCGAAAAGAACGCGATCCTCAGGGGCCGGGGATTTTAAATCATTTCTCCGCTTGACTTTTGCAAAAAACGGTGTAGATTCCAGAAGTGCGTGCTTTTTCGGCATGCAAAGCTCTTTCATAACCGCTATATTTCAGCAAATATACCCGAAACCGACCAAGTTAAAAAGTTTATTTGCCATACGCACAGGTGAAATGTATCCGGTGAGATCGTGTCTCCACATCTTGCCGGACGCTTTCTTGCATGTGTATGGCAGGCTCTTGGTCGGGCCTCGGGTATAGTGTCTGGGAGCGTTCCGGTCCTTCTTTCTGTTCCTGCAACGTTCCCCGGCACGCTGGATTTCGCAGCACCAGAGCCGCGGGAACTAACTACCTCTGCCTTCCTTCTCTATCCTCGCTTTCTCGTCATTGTCGCGATGTCCGGCTCCGCTGGATTACCGCGGCTGTTTCGTGTTCAGTTGAAATAAGCAGACCGTAGGAGGATAGAAGCATGAGTTATCAGGGAATCATCATCGCAGCAAAAGGAACTATGAATCGAGGAAAAACAACAGCCGTTCTTGGCGTTTGGGAGTGGCTGAAAAGTCAGGGTGCACAGAGTATCCGAGAGCCGAAAAAAGAGTATCAAAATGAGAAACCCGTTGATGTTAACGAAATTTTGGAATATCAGGGAATCCTGATCGGTATTTCGAGCAAGGGCGATCCCGGCATTGACCAGGAGAAGATTTTGGATGATTTCATACAAGCAAAATGCCGTATCATCGTCTGCGCATGTCGGACAAAACTTTCGACGAAAGAGCCGATAGATGCCTTGCGGGAAACCTGGAGCGTCCGCTATTTCGATCCTGCCGAAGATGGTTTCATCCCCCAGGAAGCGTTTTTGGACGCTGTGAAAAAGGCGATTCACGAAGTCAATGAAAAAAAGATAATGCGAACGGTGTGGAAAGTCGGCTCCCGCTGGGACGAAGATGGCAGTAGCGAGGCAAAAATTGCGGATATTTTCGAGCGGTACAATGTTGCATTTGCATACACGGATGGATTCCTTTGTACAAACCCCGGTGATCTGGTCGCCATAGGCGATGGAGAACGTGTCATCGCGGTGGGAATTATCCTTTCTCCGGCAATGAGCCTGAATCAACTGAATATTCCCTTTTCTGAAGAAGACAACGAGCGTATTGAATCAAACGATGCAACACAAAACCGCGGGTGCATTGTTCGTTACCACTGGTTCAAGGATTATTCGTGGCTGCCGAACGAAAACTTGAAGAAGCGCATGAAATACTTTCCATGCACTATGGGAAGGTTTTTCCATGCATATGCCATCGCGGATGAAGCAAACGAGATATTTCGCGAGCTGGAAAGGATAGGCAAGCAACTTGAAGACGAATGGGCTGATTGATCTGCCATCTTTCTCGGAACCTGCAGAAGCCCCCGAAACAGAGACTTCCCTGCAAGGTTCCGATGAAGGTACCGCTATCATTATTACCGGAGCATGACTAGCAGGAAAAGAGGGAAAATTATTCTTCTTTAGCTCAAACAACCGAATGAGGATATTGATAAATGGACTATATCGTTTCCAGCGGGTGGACACGCAGCGGGATTATTCTGAATTCCAGCGATGATATGTGTGTCTACAGCGGCGGCACGGCCAGCAGTACCACCGTTAACTCTGGCGGCCGGTTGGATGTCTTAAAAGGAGGCAGAGCAAACAATACTACCCTCAAATCCGGCGGCTGTTTGAATGTCTCCAGCGGCGGCATGATCAACAGTACCGCCGTCAATTTCCAAGGCTCTTTGACCGTCTCCCGTGGCGTGATAGCAAACAACACGATAGTGTCCGATGGTTGGTTGCATATTTCGGGCGGCGCGGCGGACAACACAACAATGTCCGGCGGGTATATGGGTGTTTCCAGCGGTGGTACAGCAAATAATACCACACTTGCTCTTGGGGATGCCAGATTGGTTGTCTTCAGTGGTACGGTAAACAATACTTTCATTGGTGCAGGATGTGAGCTTACAGTCTTCAGCGGTATAGCCAGTAACACAACCCTTTATGGTGATGGTTGTGTCATGGTTGTCAGCGCAGGTGGCGTTGCTGACCAGATTGCAATTATCCGAGGTGGACTGATTGTCGACAGTGGCGGAACTGCAAACATTTCTTTTTCTCCTTGGCACGGAGGCAGCGTGACTTCTCTTTTTGGAGCAACAATAACGTATCTCGAAAAAGATGCCAACGTTTATTACGGTGCTGGAGAAATAATCTCAAAGGGTAATTTTTTTGAAAATTTAACTGTAATAGGTGGTCGTTCCGCCATTGTTTATTCCAATGGTTTTGTAAATAGTACTACAATTTCCAGTGGGAATTTGACTATCCTCAGTGGTGGAACAGCAAACAACACAATTGTCGAATCAGGTTGCCGTATGGTCCTCTCCGGCGGCGGAACTGTAAATGATACTGTAGTAAGTTCTGGCGGCACAATGCGCGTCAATTCTGGTACAACCATTGCCGGAAGCCAGATTTATGGCGGCAATGTATATTTTTATGGAGAAACCGAGGCCCGAGACGCAGACATAATTTTTGCTCTCGATCAACGGACATCTTCTGATGATTATATTGTGGACAATCTTGCGTATCTAAACGCAAAATCATTTGCCATCACCATCACTGCAAATCAGGGCGGAGGAGCCTACAAATTAGCAGAAGGCGCGGACGGATTTAACAAGTCTGTTACTATTCGTAATGTTTCAGGAGGTTATAGCAGTGCTATTTCAATAGGGGAAACGATCCTTTTCAATGAAAAAAACTATACACTTGATCTTACAAACAGCCAGT
This sequence comes from Lentisphaeria bacterium, assembly GCA_017615635.1. Lineage (GTDB taxonomy): Bacteria > Verrucomicrobiota > Lentisphaeria > Victivallales > UBA1829 > RGIG8244. Next base: position 18,598 of record JAFZZR010000198.1, on the reverse strand, counting down.
TATGCCTGATTGTTTCCGAGAATAAAACAGGAATCCGAACATACGCAGGATCTAATCTTGTGTCTTCTGCGGATATCATGACAAATAAAATAATTGCCTCACTTGGCGAAGAAGACACCATATACGTTTATAGTGGTGGCATAGCTAGTAGCATAACAATCAGTCGTGGCGGAAGCATGGTTATCAATGATGGTGGCACGGTCGATAATACCGTCATCAGCTCCGGTGGCAGAATGTATGTCAACAGCGGCGGCGCGGCCAACAGCACCACTGTCAACCAATTGGGCTATATACATGTCTTCAGCGGCGGCGCGGCCAACAGCACCACTGTCAACCAATTGGGCTATATACATGTCTTCAGCGGCGGCACGGCCAACAGCACCACCATCAACAATTACGGCAGTATGTATGTCTCCAGCGGAGGCACGGCCAACAGCACCACCGTCAACAGAGACGGCAGCATGGTTGTTTCCTGTGGCGGCACGGCAAGCTGCACCACCGTCAATTATGGCGGCAGCATGGTTATCAATGTCGTGGGCACGACCAACAGTACTACCGTCAATAACAATGGGCGCTTGGTTGTCTCCTACGGGGGAACGGCCAACAACATCACCGTCAACCGTGGCGTTCTGTGGGTCTGCAGCGGCGGCACGGCGAGTATCGTTTTCAATCCCTGGCAGGGTACTGTCAAGGCCGAAACAGGCGCAAAAGTTACATATCTTGAGCGGGATGCCGCAATTTATGTGGGAAACGAATCTGGCTTAACAAAATATGATAACTCTGTTTCGAATTTAATTCTTGAGAGTGGATATTCGGTCTGTATTTACAGCGGTGGAACAGCAAGCATTGCATACAACCCGTGGGGATATGCACACGTGACCTCTTACGAGGGAGCGGATGTAACATACCTTGAACGGGATGCCAATGTTTATTATATGGGTGGGGGTGGAATAATTTCGAAGGGCTTTGTATTTACCGATTTGATCTGTAGTAACGCAGAGATTATCGTTTATTCCGATGGTGCGGCGAATAATACCACCCTCAACGGCGGCGGAATGCGTGTCTCCAGCGGCGGCACCGCCAACAGCACCAAGGTCAACTCCAATGGTCGGATGTATGTCTCCAGTGGCGGCAGGGCTGACAGTACCACCCTCAACGGCGGCGGAATGCATGTCTCCAGCGGCGGCACGGTCAACAGCACCACCGTCAATGGCGGAGGCCAACTGCGTGTCTCCAGCGGGGGCACGGCAAACAGCACCACCGTCAACTCCTGCGGCAGTATGTATGTCTCCAGCGGCGGCAGGGTTGACCGTATCACCACCAACTCCGGCGGCGAACTGTACGTCTCCAGCAGCGGCAGGGCGTGGAACATTTTGGAAAACGGCGGATATGTGAATGTCGCAGAAGGAGCAAGTGCCACTTTTACGCCAAACAGCTTCAGCGGATTGATTCTTTCCACCGGACAATCTGCTACAATTCACTCCGGAACAACGGCCGACAGTACAATGGTATGTGCGGGCGGGCAGTTAGATGTTTACAGTGGTGGTACTGCCAGCATTGTATTCGATCCGTGGCGGGGAACAGTAACTTCCGATGCCGGAGCGGTTGTTATCTATCTTGAACGGGATGCGAATGTCTATTACGGCGGCACTTGGAGTGGGTTGATTTCGAAAGGGAATGTATTTTCTGGTTTGACTGTTGGCAGAGTAGAGAGTGCCATCGTTTATTCTGGGGGCACGACCAACAGCACCACCGTCAACAGGAGTAGCTATCTGCTTGTCTCCAGTGGTGGCACAGCCAACAGCACCACCGTAAACTCCGACGGCAGAATGTATGTCTTCAACGGTGGCACGGCCAACAGCACCACCGTCAACTCCGGCGGTTGTCTGTATGTCTCCAGCGGCGGCACGGCGAGTATTGCATTCAATCCATGGAAAGGAAGTGTTCATTCTTATACCGGAGCAGAGGTGATATACCTTGAGCGGGACGCAAACGTTTATTACGGGAATGGGCTCAATGGCATCACCTCGAAATGTAATGAAATTTCGAATCTGGAGATCAATAGCGGGTTCTCTGCTATCATCTATTCCAGCGGTACGGCCAACAGCACCGCCGTCAACTCCATGGGCTATCTGTATGTCTACAACGGCGGCACAGCCAACAGCACCACCGTCAACTCCGGCGGCAGTGTGTTTTGCATCGGCGGCACGGCCAACAGCACCACCGTCAACTCCGGCGGCAGCATGGTTGTTTCCAGTGGCGGCACGGCAAGCTGCACCACCGTCAAATATGGCGGCAGCATGTATGTCTCCGCCGGAGGCACGGCGAGTATTGCATTCAATCCATGGAAAGGTACTGTCTGTGCTGGTACAAGCGCAAAAGTTACATATCTTGAGCGGGATGCCAATGTCTATTACGGAGGAGATGTCGCCGGGCTTGTTTCGAAGGGGAACGTTCTTTCCTGTTTGACTGTCGGAGGATATCACGAGTCTGCCATCGTTTATTCCGGGGGCACGACCAACAGCACCACCGTCAACATGTTCGGCAGCATGTATGTCTCCAGCGGGGGCACGGCCAACAGCACCACCGTCAACGATTGGGGCTTCCTGGTTGTCTCCAGTGGGGGCACGGCCTTGGATATCGTGGAAAACGGCGGATATGTAAAAGTAGCGATCAGTGCGAATGTTACTTTCAAGCCAAACACCTTTAACAGTCGGAATATTGGTGGACTTTATGGGACCGCTACAGTTCATTCAGGGACGACAGCCAACAGCACCACCATAGACAGTTATGGCAGCATGTATGTCTCCAGCGGGGGCACGGCCAACAGTACAACCGTTAACGCCGGCGGCTGGCTATTTGTCTCCAGCGGCGGTACGGCTAATAGTATTATAGTCAACGGACAAGCAAGTTATAATTGGGGCTATCTGCATGTCTCCAGCGGCGGCATGGCCAACAGTACCACTGTTAACAACAGCGGCCGAATGGAAGTTCACAGTGGTGGAAGGCTCGCTGGCCCGCTGACCATGGCGGCGGGTGCGGTGGTTTCCGCGTGTGCCGGAGCTGTCATCGACTTTACGGTGGCGGGCCGGACGACTGGAGCCGGATACCTGATCAACGATCTGTCCGGGATCAGAGGGACACCGACCTTCACCATCACGGTTGCGGCGGATCAGGCAGAAGGGATCTACAAGCTGGCGCAGGGAGCCTCCTCGTTTACCAAGACGATCTCCATCGGCACGGCGGAAACCCAATACGGTTCGCTCACGGTTAACGGGGCGATTTTGGAATACGATTCAAAATATTATGATTTGCTGAAAAATGACGGCAATCTAACGTTACGGATCCGCACGGACATCACACCTCCCGCTAAGCCCACGGTGGCGGCGAGCACGACGGCGGCCACGAATCAGAATGTTACCTTGACGGCGACGTTCAGTACGGATTCGGCGAAGAAGCAGTACTCCACGGACAATGCGACGTGGAAGACGTACAGTTCGGCTGTCTCTGTTGCGGCCAACGGGACGTACTACTTCCGCGGCATTGATGCGGCGGGGAACATCTCGAATGTTACCAGCTATGCGGTGAGTAACATCGACAAGGTGGCGCCGACGAAGCCGACGGTGGCGGCGAGCACCACGGCCATGACGAACAAGAGCGTGACCTTGACGGCGACGTTCAGTACGGATTCGGCGAAGAAGCAGTACTCCACGGACAACAAGACCTGGACGACCTATTCCAAGCCCCTCACGGTTACGGCCAATGGCACGTACTACTTCCGGGGCACGGACGCGGCCGGGAACATTTCCGCCGTTACCAGCTTCAAAGTGTCGAACATCGACAAGGTTGCGCCTACGAAGCCGACAGTGAAGGCGAGCACGACGGCGGCGACGAACAAGAATATCACGCTGACGGCGACATTCAGTACCGACAGTTCGAAGAAGCAGTACTCCACGGATAACAAGACCTGGAAGACCTACAGTTCGGCTGTCGCGGTTGCGGCCAATGGCACGTACTACTTCCGCGGACTTGACGCGGCGGGAAATATCTCGTCTGTCACCACGTACAAGGTGACGAATATCGACAAGACGGCGCCAAGTAAACCCAAGGTGTCGGCGGACATCACCAAGGCCACGAATCGGAACGTGACCTTGACGGCGACTTTCAGCGCGGATTCGGCGAAGAAGCAGTACAGTCTGGATAAGTCGACATGGAAGAGTTATAAGGCGGCCGGCGTGACGCTGAAGCAGAACGGCATGGTGTATTTCCGTGGCATCGATGCGGCGGGAAATATCTCCGCCGTCACCAGCTTCAAGGTGTCGAACATCGACAAGGTTGCACCGGCCAAGCCCACGGCTTCGGTCTCCACCACGGCCATGACGAACGGAAGCGTTACGGTCAAGGCCGACTTCAGTTCGGACAGTTCGAAGAAGCAGTACAGCCTGGACAAAGAGACATGGAAGAGTTACAAGAGTGCCGGAGTGACGCTGAAGTCGAACGGGACGGTGTACTTCCGCGGTATCGACGCGGCCGGAAATATCTCGAAGGTCGTTTCGCAGAAGGTCAGCAACATCTGTCCGAAGGGCGACTTCACCAACGACACGCTGGCGGCGGCCGGTGAAAAGAAAGCGCTCAAGCTCTCTTCGGCGCAGAAGATCACAGGCTGGGTTGGGCTGGGCGATCCCAAGGACTTCATCAAGCTGGAAGTGCAGAAGAAGGGACAGGTGTCGCTCGACATGAACGCGAAGACGGCGTCGGCGCAGAAGGGCGGCGAGCTCAAACTCTCGCTGCTGAACAGTGCGGGCAAGGCGGTGACGCTCAGCGCGCTGGACAGCGACACGCTGGCGACGAAGTCCAAGCTGGCCGCAGGCGTCTACTATCTGCGTGCGGCCTGCGCGGATGTAAAGAAGTACAGCACCAGTTACACGGTGACGGCGGGCATGCTGGCGGCCAGCTGAAGCGGAAAGACACAGGCAAAACGATCGTAATATCCTTTCTCCTGTGCGGGGTGAGCGGCATCCGGCGTCGGTTTATCTCTTTTTTTGATGAGAAGGGCGTGTTTCCGGCTTGCAAAGCCCGTCATTCCGTGATATCTTACCTGCCATGATATTACAATGGAAAGAAGGGCATCATGGAGCTTTTTTACGAAATACTGCTGGATAACGGAGCCAAGTACCGGGCGCGCGGAGACGACTCCCAGAATCTGAAGCTGGGCGATTACTGCGTGATCCGCAAGGATTTCTATCAGGATTACGGACAGGTGTGCAAAGTGTACGGTGTCGGCGGCGCGCCCGTTCCCCCGCCCACGCCGGAGAAGGGCCCGGACTGGAAAACGGGCGAGATACCCGGGATCATCCGGAAGGCGACCGTGGTGGATATGGGCAAGGCCAACGAGAATCAGATGCGTTCCAAAGGGACGCTTCGGACGACGCAGCTGCATATCGACCGTCTGAACCTGCCCATGAAGCTGATCAACGCGCATCACTCCTTCGACGGAAAGCTGATCCAGATCCAGTTCAGCGCGGAAGGCCGGGTGGATTTCCGCGAACTGGTCAAAGTCCTCTCCCAGGAGTTCAATACGAGGATCGAGCTGCGCCAGATCGGAGTCCGCGACGAAACGGCCATCGTGGGCGGGATCGCCATGTGCGGACGCCCCCTCTGCTGCTGCCTGTACATGCGCGATTTCCCCTCCATCAACGTCAAGATGGCCAAGGAACAGGATCTTTCGCTGACGCCGGGCACGATCTCCGGTGTCTGCGGACGCCTCAAATGCTGCCTCAAGTACGAGCATGAAGGCTACCTCGAGCTGGAGAAAAACATGCCGCGCCGCGGCGATTTCTGCGAATGCAAGGAGGGCTTCGGCCGGGTCACCGATCGGAATCTCCTGACAAGGAAGGTCGTGATCCAGCTGGAGGACTCTCAGAGGACCGTCACCTGTTCCGGAGACGACGTCCGCGTCACCTATCCCGAGAAATACAAGCTGCGCGACGGCGGCCAGAAGGATGGAAAGCCTTCTCCGTCCGGCGAGGGCGCGCCCCGGGGCAACGAGGGCGGGGGAAAGAATTCTCAGAATCCGCATCGCGACCGTGACCGTGACCGCCGGAAGGGAGAAGGACAGAACGCTCCTCGCCAGGAGAAAGGAAAGGGAAAAGAATCATGAGCAGTTCGGTAATCGCCATAGACGGGCCCGCGGCCTCCGGAAAGAGCACCGCAGCGAAGAATCTTGCGAAGGAACTCGGCATCCCGTACATCAACACGGGTTCGCTCTACCGGGCCATTGCCTGGAAGGCGATCCGTCTCGGGATCGGTTTTTCCGATGAAGAGGCCGTATGCGCCATGCTGAAAAATACGACGGTCCGGTACGCTTCGCCCGAACCCGGCGCGAATCCGGAGATCGAGATCGACGGCACATTCCCCGGTGAGGAACTGCGGAAATCCGAGGTCGCCGGAGGCGCCTCCTCCGTGGCGGTTCTGCCGGGTGTCCGCAGCTGGACCATGGGGATCCAGCGCGATGCGGCCAAACACTCCATGATCGTCATGGAAGGACGGGACATCGGGACCGCCGTTTTCCCGGATGCCCGCTATAAATTCTTTTTGACCGCCTCGCCCCGCGTCCGCGCTCTCCGCCGTCTCGCCCAGGATGGGGAAACGCCGGACGGCGCCACCGTGGAAAGCGTGGCCGCCCAGATAGCGGAACGGGATCTCCGGGACTCGCAGCGTGCGACGGCGCCGCTGCGTCAGGCGGAGGATGCGATCCTGGTGGACAGCAGCGACATGACGGCGGAGGAAGTGCTTTTCTTTATGCTCTCGAAGATCCGGAAAAGCGTTTCCGCCTCCATCGAGTATCAGGTTCCCTTTGCGGATACCGATCAGATGGGGGTCGTGTATTATGCCAATTATCTGGTTTACTTTGAAATGGCCCGGGCCGAGCTCATGAGAAGCATCTCCTTCAGTTATACCCAGATGGAGAAGACGGGATTCGGTCTGCCCGTCCTCGAAGCCGTGTGCCGGTATCACTCGCCCGCGCATTTCGAGGACAAGCTGGTCATCACTGCCACCCTGACCGAGATCAAAGGCGTCCGCCTCCGCGTGGACTGCACTGTGAAACGGGGTGACACGCTTCTCGCCGAAGGGTACACCTGGCATGCCTGTTTGAACTCGAAAACCGGACGCCCCAGCCGGGTGCCCGGAGAAATATCGGATCTTTTTACAATGGGGGAGGGTAAAAAATCATGAGTACTGTACAGATCTGGAATGAAGAGGAATTCCGCAGTGCCGTCCGGACCGGAGGATTGGTCCTGGCGGATTTCTTCAGCGAATGGTGCGGGCCCTGTAAAATCCAGGCGAAAACACTGGATGAGATGATCGCCGAGATCCCGGAAACGGTGTCCGTGGGCAAGGTCGACGTGACCGAGGCTCCGGCCGTGGCCGCGGAATATATGATCGTCAACATCCCGACGCTGATCCTGTTCAAGGACGGGGCCGTCCTCGAAACTCATGTCGGGCTTTGCGGCAGGGCGGAGCTGCTTGCCCTGCTGAAGAAGCACCTATGAAAGGACCTCTGCCGGAAGCCTTTCTCGACCGGATCCGGGGACGGATCCATTATGCGTCCTTCAGCGGCGGCGTGGACAGCACGGCTCTGCTCCTGCTGCTCGAACAGGCGGGGATCCCTTTCACCGCCGTTCATTTCACGCACGGTATCCGGGACCGGGAAACCGGGATCCGGGAACTGGCGTTCTGCCGCCGTTTCTGCGAAGAACGTTCGATCCCGTTTTTTCATGCGGATCTGGATGTGCCCGCACACCGCAGAAAAAACGAGGGATGGGAAGAGGCTGCCCGGCGCTGCCGTCTGGATGCCTGGCATGACATCATTCCTTCCGGGCAGCTGGCAATAAGCGACGTGATCACGGCGCATCACGGCGACGACGTGCGGGAAAATCTGCTGCTCCGGCTGTTCCGCGGAGGCAACGCTTCTTCTCTTGCCGGTCTGCGCGCGGACTGCGTTGTGGAAGGAATCCGGTTCCTCCGTCCGCTTCTCGGATTCTCCAAGGAGGACCTGAAGGAGATTCTGGCGCAGGCCCGCGTGACGGACTGGAACGAAGACGCCACCAATGCGGAAGACGATGCCGCCCGAAATTTCCTGCGGAACCGGATCCTGCCTCTCATCGGCGAGCGGCTGCCCTTCGCACCGGGCGGGATCCTGGCCTCCGCGGCCGTGCTGGAGCAGGACGCCTCCTTCTTGGAAGAGACAGCCGTGCAGATCGCGGCGGAGCGGGATCTTTTCGATGCGGACGCCTGGCGGGCCATGCATCCAGCCATTCGGATCCGTGTTCTCCGGCTGTGGCTCTCCCACCTGGCCGGCAGCAACGTGATTCCGGACAGAAGGACGGTTGAACGGTTCGACCGTCTGCTGAATATGCCGTTCACCCGGCGGATGCGGAAGATGCCCGTTGCGGGGCACCGTCTATACATTACGCTTTCGGGAAAACGGATCGGGTTCAGCCGCGAGTCGGAAGAATAAGACCCGGGTCCCGATTTTTCCGGTCAGTCCGCCTTTGCCGTGACGGGGCCGAAGATGCTGCCGTATTTCTTTTCGTTGAGCGCTTCGACGTAGGCGGAAACCTTGGTCAGCGTGCTGCAGGGGTCCACCGTCTGGTCCATGCAGTCTCCGTCGAGCACCAGAAGCGGGATCTTGGCCCTGGTGAGTTCTTCGCGGGCATGTTTGATGAAGGAACTGTCGGACATGGAGCAGCGTCCGAATCCGTGATTGTACAGGATGCATCCATCCGCCCGGAACTGCCGGACGACTTCACAGATGGCCTTGACGCGCAGATCCGGGTCCATGAATCCGGTGGTCAGGATCTTCCGCGCCAGAGAACGGTAGGGATCATCGGGGTCCAGCGGATCCCAGCCGATGTAGTTGACCTCTTCGAACACGATGGGCGCCCGGCAGGTTTCCTCGATGTAGTCCAGCAGACCGCTGTGGTAGAAGGGCGGCAGATGAAGCCAGAGAAGCCGGTGGGTGCCGTCGATGGAAACGGTGGAGGGCTTCGCCGCCAGCTCTTCCAGCTCGTGATAGAGTGTCCGCTGAATGTCGATCATGTCCTTGCGTCCCCACATCTGGGAGAAGATGGAGGCGAAGTACACGGCCTGCGAACCGCGGATCAGCGGGCGGCTGGAGGCGCGGAGATTGTTCACTTTAAGCGACCAGATCCGGGCCTCGTTGGCGTTGTTGCAGGCTTCGGCCAGCTTGCCCATATCCATTTTCAGACCGGTCTTCTTCTCCAGCTCGGAGACGGAACGCTCCAGATCTTCCGCCAGATGCTCCACGCCGTTTCCGTCCATGTTGGGCGGCGTCTGAAGAGAAATGAAGCGGTCTTCGATCCCGGCGGTGCGGACCAGATCCCGGAAGATGCGTTCGCCCTGCTGGCACGGCTGGGATGTGGAGAAGCAGAATTCGGCTCTCGGCAGATCGATTCCTTCCAAAACGCGGAGGAAGGAGCAGGTCTCGCTGGAAAAACCTTTGCAGGCGGCATGGTCGAACGCCTTTTTCACCCGTTTCCCGTTGCGGGCGAAGAGCGCGGCATAGGTCTCCAGCGTCAGGATCTTCGCGCCCAGGGCGTTCAGGATCTCCGCCGGGAAGAAGAGATTTCTCCCGATACAGATTTCGTCCTTGTGGGCGTGGAAGTCCCGGGCCGTGGAGATGGTGCGCATCCGTATGGATTCCAGCGGATACTCGGGGATCGGCGCATTGACCGTGTGGTCCAGCCGTCCTTTGCTGGCCGTGTATTCCCGGGCCAGGCAGGCTGCGCCCAGAGCGCCCATGACCGCATGGAATTCGGGGACGACGAACTTGTTGCCGGTGATATCCTGCAGATAGTAGGCAACGGCCCGGTTGTAGGCCACTCCGCCCTGGAAAATGATCGTGCCTTTGTATCCCTGGAAAAGTTCGCCGACGCCGGACATGATGGTCCGGGCCTGTGCACGGCAGGCGCCGCCGATGATTTCGCCCAGCGGATACCGGTTTTTGAACTTGTTGATGGAAGTGGCGCCCAGAACGGCGCAGACACTGGAAAACTCCAGGGAACTGTCATAGTTCACTTTGTCGGCCATTTCGCTCACGGGGATATTGAGCTTCGCCGCCACGCTGTCCAGAAACGCACCCGTACCCGCCGCGCAGATCCCGCTCATCTTGTAGTTCCACATCTGCATTTCGCGGTTGTAGACCATGGCCTTGCTGTCCTGTCCGCCTACATCCAGAATTGCTTCGCAGTCCGGATGGTAATGCCGGGCGCCGGCCACGTGCGCGGTCACCTCGCTGACCTGAAAATCAAAGGGCAGAAAGTCTCTGGTGTCCTCCACGATCTGGCTGCCGGTGACTACGGTGCAGGCGATGTCCTTCAGGGACGATACGCCGCTGTCCTTGAGGAACTGATCCACCGTTTTCCGGAGCTGTCCGAAATTGCAGGCGCCGCAGCGGGAGCATGCGCCGATGCAGCGGACCCGTCCGGAGTCCACGGGTTTGGTCCGTTGATAAAGCGTATGGCGGACGCGTCCCCGATCCGTCATGAGGACCGCCTTGAAGGTTGTGGAGCCGATATCGATACCGAGGTACAGTTTTTCCATAATGCAGCAGGATTCCTTCCTGTTGAAAATTCAAAACACACATCTTCTTACTATATACTATACACCGGGAAACGCAAAAATGCACGGCCATTTGTTAAAAAACTGGGCCGAAACATGCAAAAATTAAGCCGCAAGTTGCATTTTCGGCCTTTTGTGATACTGTAAAAGGCAGATCCGAACGCAAGGAACCCGGGGAGGTGCACCATGGAACGATTCATCAGAAGCTGTCATATTTTTCGAAGAGTCCAGTCTCTTCTTGCCGACCGGAGTGCCCTGGCCGCCTTTCCCGCCGTCTCCTTCTGCGTCATGGCCGCGGTCCTGCTTTCTCTGATCGCGCCCGCCGTCTCTCTTCTGGATCTCTCCGTATCCGACGGCCGGATCGTCTGCGGACAATGCGGAGACAGAGCGGAAACGGACTTGAACGTGGCCGTATTCTTCCTGATTCTTTATGCCGTCGTCACGCTGACGGCAAATTTCTGCAGTGCGGCATTTTACAGCGAGATCTTCCGGTGCCTGAAGGGCGAAAGGGAGGCCTCGATCGTCCGGGGATTCCGCTTTGCGGCCGGTCGGCTGGTCCCGCTGATCCTCTGGAGCCTTCTCAGCTCCACGGTCGGCGTGATCCTGCGCATTCTTTCCGGACGGAACGGACGTTCCTGGCTTTTCAAACCGCTCTGGTTCGCCTGGTCGGTCGCCTCCTGTTTCGCCATCCCCGTGCTCGTCGCCGATCCCGCTCTCGTGAACCCGTTCCGCGCATTGAAGCGTTCCGGCTCCGTCATCAACCGGACCTGGGGGGAAGCGCTGATCGGATTTGCCGGACTCAAGGTCCTGCTCTGGGCCGGGTTTGCCGCATGGATCCTTCTGCTGTTCGGACTCTGGGCCGGATTCCGCGCATGGCCCGACTTCATGTCTCTTTTTTTCGCGGCGGCATGCGGGGGCACGCTCCTTTTCGGCATCTTCGCCTACATGATCGGGGCGGCGGATACGGTTTACCGCGCCACTCTTTTCCTGTACGCGGAAGAGGGAATCTTTCCCGACGGGTTCGACAGCGATGACCTGAACGGAGCCTTTATCCGCGAGTGAAGCCCCATAAAAAAAAGGGCAGGTGACCTTCCTCTCCTCAGCGGACTCCGTAATCCCGTCCGCCGAAAATGGCGGTGCCGATCCGGACGATGGTGGATCCTTCCCGGATAGCGTACTCGAAATCGGCGCTCATACCCATGGAAAGTTCCGGAAGCCGGATGGAGTATTCCCGTTCCGCCCGGTCCCGCAGCTCCCGGAGCGCGGCGAAGGTGGAGCGGGCTGTTTTTTCATCGGCGCCGAGGGCGGCCATTGTCATGAGACCGTCCAGTTTCAAATGCGTTGCGGAGAGGGCGGATTCGATGAGTTTCTGAAGCGCATCGTATCCTCCGGCCATGCCGGTCTTGGCCTCTTCTCCGCTCAAATTCAGTTCCAGAAGGATTCGGATATCCTTTTCGGCACTGCGGTCGAGCTTTTCCAGGACCCGGACGGAATCCACGGAGTGTATCCAGTCCGCCAGCGCGGCGGCTTTCGCGGCCTTGTTGGTCTGCAGATGCCCGATCAGGTGCCAGACAGGTCCCGCCTCCGCGGAAAAATGAGGAACCTTCGTTTCCAGCTCCTGCACCCGGTTCTCTCCGAAATCCCGCTGCCCGCAGCGGAGCGCCTCGGCGACATCCTCCGCCGGGAAGGTTTTGGAGACGGCCAGAAGCCGGACGGATCCGGGGGCGCGGCCCGACTGTTCTTCCGCAAGAGCGATCCGTTCCCGAACGGCTTTCAGATTGTCGCGGATGGAGGCCATTTACACGGCTCCGTTCTGCTGCCGGATGGTGAGGCGAGGCTGCGCAATGGTGATCTTCGTGCCGGGCGCGGTCCCCTCGGTGAGCCAGACATTTCCGCCGATGACGGAACCCCGTCCGATGGTCACAGCCCCGAGGATCGTGGCCCCGGCGTAGATCGTTACATCGTCCTCGATGGTGGGATGCCGCTTGGCTCCCTTGATGATCATGCCGCAGGCGTCCCGGGGGAAGGAGAGCGCGCCCAGCGTGACGCCCTGATAGATCTTCACACGCTCCCCAATGGATGCCGTTTCCCCAATGACCACGCCGGTCCCGTGATCGATAAAAAGACCTTTTCCCAAACTGGCGCCGGGATGGATGTCGATTCCGGTGATCCGGTGTGCATATTCGCACATCATGCGGGGGATCAGCGGGACTTTCTTCAGATGGAGACAGTGCGCGACCCGTTGGATCGTTATGGCTTTCACTCCCGGATAGCTGAGGACAACTTCCGCATGAGACTTCGCCGCCGGATCACCTTCGAAGGCCGCCTGGATATCCAGCTTCATCGTTTCCCGGAGCTCAGGGATGCTTTCCAGAAGAGACCGGGCCGCATCTTCCGCCTTGCTCATGCAATCGCAGTCCTGCGGTTTTCTGCCGCACAGAAATCGGTTGGCCCGGCAGATAAGATCCCGCATGGAGACGTAGGTCTGCGCCAGCGTGTCGCCCACGGAAAAGGGCAGGGCGATCATGGAGAGAGCGGACCGGCCGGAAAAACCGGGAAAAATCAGTTCCAGGATCCGGTCCAGATTTTCCAGAATCTCGGATTCCCGGGGCAGATTGCTCTGCTCGTTGTGGTTTACGGCCATGCCGTCTGCGTAGGTTTCGACGATCCGGCGGGAGAGCTCGCCGATAAAATCATCGGAAGGCGACGGGCAATTCTGACTGCTGCATGTTTTCATAAAACTTCATTACTCCACATTCTGAACCTGTTCCCGAATCTTCTCCGTCTCCGTTTTCATGGAGACGATCAGCCGGGAGACCTCGGGGATCGGCGCTTTGTTTCCCAGCGTGTTGATCTCGCGGAAAATTTCCTGCGTCAGGAAATCCAGAGGACGTCCCGCGGGCTCCCCGTCCTTTTCAAGCAGATCCCGGAAATGGACGAAGTGGCTTTTCAGGCGAACGATCTCTTCGGTGACGTCGCATTTATCGGTGAAGATGACCAGTTCGCGGAGAAAGCGTTCATCATCCGTTTCCGTTTTGAATCCGGCTTCATTGGCCCGGGCGATCAGCTTCGCATACTGCTGTTCGGGGAGTGTCCGCACCAGAGGCTCGATCTGTTTCAGATCCTCTTCCAGAATGGCAAGCCGGGCCTCCAGGTCGGGACGGAGCCGGGCTCCTTCCGCCGCCCGCATTTTCAGAAGATCTTCAACGGCCCGGGCGGTAACATCCAGCACGAGCTTTTCCATATCCGGGCCCGAAAATGCCGTATCGGCGCAGCCTGCCACGGAGGGCAGGGCGAGGATGGCGACCGCATCGGAGAGCGAGGGCAGTCCGCACTTCTTCTGAAGGTCGGACGCCATGCGGCAGACCCGTTCCGCCATGGAAAGAGCGGAATCCTTCTCTCCTCCGCAGGGAACGATCGCCGCGCGGAGCAGGAGGGATCCCCGGGAGACTTTCTTCGAGACGATCATCCGGATCTCGTTTTCGAAAATGGAGATTTCATGCGCCAGTGCGCATTTCAGTTCGAACTGCTTTCTGTTGATGGAAGAGATCTCCACACGCAGTCCGACGCCGAGAGCGGGATCTTCCCCCCGTGCGTTGCCGAATCCCGTCATGCTGTTCATTCTGTTTCTTCGCCTTTCTGCCTGTTGTTACCGGTTCAAAATAAGGCTGCCGCCTGTCTGGGGCGAATCCGGCGCTGTCCTGCCGCTGGTGCGTTCCACCTCCAGCTGAACAGGGAAGACAAGTCCCCGTTCGGGCACGGGAAGGACTTCGATTTCCTCGATTTCCTCCTTCGTGAGGCGATGCGCGTCCAATTTTCCTTTTTTCATCAGTTCGGCGGTGATCAGCTGCCATCCCATGAGCGACCCGGTTCTGGTGTACCCGGAAAAGACGATCCTTTTGTCCTTTTCATCGGCCGGCCAGATAAGGGAAATCTGGGAAATCTGCAGCGGGTCTCCCTTCAAGGCCTGCAGGTATTTTTCCCATTCGGATTCCAGTTCCTGATCAAGCGATTCCACCAGCTCGGGAATGTCCAGCTTCGTAAAGCAGAATTCCTCCGGGTCCGAGAAACGGATCCGGTCCCGTTCCGCCTCCGAAAGATACAGCATCCCGTTTCTTGCATATCTTGCACAGACGGCGCAGGCACTTCGGAATGCCGTGTCCGCGGGGAGATATTCCTTGATCAGTACCCGGTAGGGTTTCCAGAACTGCATATTGCGTTCCCCGTCGCCCACCACCACGATCTTTGCGTTTGTACCGGGCGGCGACCAGACTACGCAGCTGTGCATGAGGTCCAGCCCGGGTGCTGTGGGAAAGTGTTCCATTTTCTCCACTTTGTGGTGTCCCGTTTCCAGAAGCGGCGTCACGTATTTCGGGAAGACAAGATCCTCGTATATCTCGGGCTGCGTGAACCGGACGAACTCCCGCTGGCTTGCCGTGATGCCGCGGAGATTCTTCAACGCGTATTCCCGGGCGGATTCCACCGCGTCGGCCGTGTAATCCGTCCGGCAGGCGATGAGGATCGATATCGACAGGCACGCACAGGCAAAAACCGCCGTGCGGACCGCTGTTCTTCGAATTTTTGACCAATCCGTCGTCATGCGGACTCCTTATTTCCAAAAAATCATTCCGTTTCTTCCGGAGAAGGGCCTCTTTGCACTTTCTCCTTGTTATAATATAACTCGCGGGCTTCGCTTCCGCAACTTTTTTCCGTTTTTTTCCGTAAAAAAAGACAACCGTGAACTTCCGCACTTTCTTTTTTCGAAAACCGTGCTACATTGTCGGGTGTCTGTCCGGCCGGGCCGGACGGAATACCGCTTGATTTCTCACTCGAACAAATCGGCCAAGCGCCGGAAAGGATGAATTTTCATGGATCGGGATCTTTCGTTTCTCATTGTCACGCCGCATGCCCTCCGCAAAGGATTGTCCGGTGTTATTCTCTCCCGTCTCCTTTCGCGAACCGGATTGGAGCTGGCCGCTGCAAAAATCATGGCTGCCGATGAGGCTTTCGCGAAGGATTTCGCCGATGCTCTGGCGCCCTTCCATTCCTGTCCCTGTCAGCCGGAATACATCCGGACTCGCTTCGTTCCGGTCAACGGCCGGGGCAGAGCGTTTCTGGCTCTCCTTCTGAAGGGTCCGTCGGCGGTGGAAAAGGTGGCGGAAGCCGCCGGAAGCCTGGCTCTGACCGAAGGCGCTGGCGTGACGATCCGCGATGCCTATGCTGAAGTGGTGCGCGATGAAACGGGAAAGATCATCTACTTCGAGCCTGCGGTCATTGTTCCGGAAAGTCAGACGGAAGCGGACGCGCTGCTCCCCATGCTTGCAAAACTGGCCGCGGGGACGCCCAACATCGTGGAAAAATCCGACGCCGCCGACGGTTCCGGCGAGCGGACACTTGTCATTCTGAAACCGGAAAACTGGCGGCGGCCCGGCGTACGGCCCGGTGCGATCATGGATATCTTCACCCGGACCGGACTGGCGCTGGTCGGCTGCAAAGTCCATCATATCCCGCTGGCGGATGCACTGGAATTCTATGGTCCTGTGCAGTTTGCGCTGCGTTCCAAACTGGCGCCGAAGATCGCGGAAAAGGCGAAAGCCTGCCTGGAGGAAAAATTCTCCGTCCGGCTTCGTCCGGAGTCTGACAAGCTCCTTCTCGAGTCCATCGGAACCGATTTCGCCGACGATCAGTTCTTCCAGATCGTGGAGTTCATGTCCGGCGTCAAGCCCTCCGAATGTCCCGCCGATCAGCGCACCGCGCCCGGCAAGGCCCAGTGCATGGTCCTGATCTTCGAAGGACGCGATGCTGTTGCGCGCATTCGTACCGTCCTCGGCCCCACCGATCCTTCCAAGGCGCCGGGCGGAACCGTGCGCGGCGAGTTCGGTACGAACGTAATGGTCAATTCGGCGCATGCTTCCGATTCCCAGGAAAGTTTTGTCCGGGAAGCGGGGATCCTCCGCGTACAGGAGAACGAATTCGCGTCTTTGGTCTCGAAATAAGAGGATCCGATTGTTCTTCGGGCGGAAAATCGTGCCGTTCCGCCATTTTTCTGCCCGGAATGACATATTTATGAAAAAAATAGCGTCGTTTGCTTGACAAACGGAGATTGCTGTGCTTATATACGCATATCAACAATGCGGGGACCGCCCCGTGACGGAATACAACGGAGAAGGCCGTGCCCGGCGCTTCGTCCGAGAAAGGAATTGAGCAGGTTATGGAAATCTACTATTCCAAAACGCATGAATGGGTAAAAATCGACGGCGATGAAGCTATGGTCGGAATTTCCGCCTTCGCCGCAAGTGAGCTGGGCGACATTACCTATGTCGAGCTCCCGTCGGAGGATTCCGATGTGATCGTCGGCGATTCCATCGGGACCGTTGAGTCCGTCCGGGCTACCTCGGATGTCTTTTCGCCTATCAGCGGGACTATCGTCTCCGTCAACCGGTCTCTGGATGATGATCCGGATCTGATCAACCGTTCGCCCGAAGAAAGAGGGTGGATCTGCAAGATGGAAAACATCGACCTGGTGGAACTGGAAGATCTGATGGACGATGCCGCCTATCAGAAATATCTCAAGACTCTTTGAAATACGGCGTGAAGGATCGCCTCGAAGGAAGGATGGTGTGCGGCCATGTCAGAGTATAAGGGGGAATTTTATTCCAGTCCGGAGCAGCAGCCTGCCGATTTTACCCGGAATGAAACCTGGCGGATCTTTCGGATCATGGCGGAATTCATCGATTCGTTTGAGACCATGTCCCGCTTCAAAAAGCTCGTCTCCGTCTTCGGATCCGCCCGCACAAAACCGGATGACCCGGTTTTCCAGGACTGCGTCCGTCTGGGAGAACTCCTGGCTAAGAATCACTACGGGGTCCTGACCGGCGGCGGTCCCGGGATCATGGAAGCGGCGCACCGCGGCTCCTCCCGTGAAAAAGGCGTGTCCGTGGGATTGAACATCCGTCTTCCCATGGAGCAGAATCCCAACCGCTATCAGACGGAAAGCCTTTCGTTCCGGTATTTCTTCATCCGGAAGGTCTGCTTCCTGAAATACTCCGTGGCCGCGGTGATCTATCCCGGCGGATTCGGTACTCTTGATGAATTCAGTGAAGTCCTTACCATGATCCAGACGCGCAAGGTCGGACGTATTCCCCTGGTTCTGGTGGGGCGCGATTTCTTTGCTCCGCTTTTGGACTGGTTCCAGAATCAGCTGGTCCCGATGAACATGATCACGCCCGACGATCTGGCGATCATCCATGTCTGCGACAATGCGCAGGAAGCCTGCGAATATATTGTAAAATGGCATGAGACATACGGCATTCCCTCCACGGTCCGACTGGATATCTGAACATTTTTCCGGCCACCCGGTGATGAGCCGGGATGGGAACATATTTCGGAGGAAATGAGTGGATACGGGGCATTTTTTTGAGGCTTTTCTTCTGGGCGTCGGCCTTTCCATGGATGCACTGGCCGTCTCGCTGGCTCTGGGAACGGCGGAAGGCCGGAAGCTTTCCGGGAAAACCGTGTTGACGGCGTCCTCTCTGTTCGGTGTCTTTCAGGCCGGAATGCCGCTCCTGGGGTGGCTGGGCGCCTCTCTCTGCGGCGGGATCGTACTGGCCTGCGGAAGAACGGCCGCCTCGATTTTGCTCTGCTGGATCGCGGTCAAGATGTTTCTGGACCGGAAAAAAGAGGTGAAGACCTCCGTGCAGTTCCGGCGTCTTCTCGCTCTGGCGTTTGCAACAAGCGTGGACGCGCTTCTGGCAGGAGTCGGATACGCATGCCTCGGAAATCCGGCAGAACTCGTTCTTCCTTCCGTTGTTGTGATCGGATTCACTACCTTCCTGATTTCCGCCGTCGGTTGTCTGGCCGGACGGGTCTCCGGCCATGTTCTGGGGCGTCATTGCGCCGCGGCGGGCAGTCTTGTCTTGATCGCTCTGGCCGTGAAAGTGTTTTTTGTCGGATG
>JAFZZR010000197.1 GCA_017615635.1 Lentisphaeria bacterium | reverse complement strand
GAACGGACAGGACCCGTCCCGGACGAAAGCGAAATGGAGCGAATCCGACGAGAAGCGAAGGAAAGACGCGATCGACTTGTGGCGCTCGCTGAGCAGCGTAAACGGGAATCTCCCGGAGGACCTGATCGCTGACGAGCTGACCGCTGCCAGCGATGCGGAAGACTTGCAGACCAAGTCATTCGGTGAATGCTGGCTCCGAAGCCGGTGTCCCATGCCCCGGCTCCGGATCTCCGATGGCGTCAACGAACGGATGATCCCGTGGTATTCGGTTTTGGAAGTCCATGCGGATTCCACCTTCCGGATCTTTGAAATCTACCTCGCCGGGGATGTGGTCTGCCGGATCATCTCCCGCCGTCCGCAGGAACAGCTCTACGCAAACTTGCAGCAGGAACGAGTGAAAGTGATTTATCCCACGGCCAACGTCTCCGTCCGCTTTGAGGATTTAAAAGAGAAAAAGCCTGGCCCGGTTTGATCCGGGACGGGCGGCATGCTGTAGGTTATTGTTGGCGGTCAGGCGGCCTGACGCCGTGCCAGGACTCGCTGCTCGGTGAGTTTGCCCCGCGTGATCTGCTCGGTGGCCTGTTCGTGGGTCAGCCGTTCCCACCAGTGCTGAGAGATCCGGGGTGTATCCGTCTCTGGTCGGCTTACGCTTCGGGGAGTTTTCCCAGTTGGGCGGCGCAGGTGAACAGGCAGCGCGGCAGATGGAACATGGTCTTCCATTTGCCGCCCTTCAGCGTGTGCGTGACTTCGCCCCGGCGGTTCAGATAGGCGAACCACTCGGGATACTCCGGATCGCGGAAATGCTCCCAGGTCCAGACGTCCAGCTCGGCGAACTTCTTCAGGAAGAACTCGTCCTTCGTCAGCCGGTAGGCGAAAAGGCAGGCGATCAGCGCCTCGCAGTGAGGCCACCAGAGCTTCATGTCCCACTGCAGTTCCAGATGCGGCTTGTGCAGCGCGTCCATGAAGTAGTAGATCCCGCCGTACTCGCGGTCGGTTCCGAACGCCAGAATGCCTTTGATGATGTCCGACGCCCGGCCGATGAGCGCGGCGTCGTTCTTCTGCTCGGCGTGCTGAAGCATGAACCACATGGACTCCAGTCCGTGCCCCGGATTCACCATGCGTCCCTCGCAGGAATCCAGGTCGAACGCAGGACCGGACTCGTTGATGTTTTCGAAGAGGATCCGCATTTCCGGATTCCAGAACCGTTCCGTAACGGCTTTCACCGCCTGCTCCGCCGCCTCGTCGTACTCATGACTGCCCAGACAGACACGCATCTCGTACGCCAGATTCGCCAGCATCATGAAATGACCGTGGGAGAGCCTGCGCGGCCTGCCCGAAAGGCTCTTCTCCCAGCGGCCCTTCGGATCGTTCATGCGCCGGATGTAGCTGCGCATGGCGGAATCCGCCTCGATCCGGTATTTTTCCTCGCCGGTTGCCTTGTACATGGCCGCCGCACCCATGGCGGCGAAGCAGTCGGAAAAGATGTTGTAGGGCGCCACGGAGGGCACGCCCTGACGGTTCAGCGCAAAATAGTAGCTCCCGTCCTCGGATTTCCCGTGCTTCGTGAGAAAAACATATCCCTGCGCGGCGATGTCCAGCCAGCGGTCGTTTCCGCCCTGCGCGGCGGCGAACTTGGCGAACATGTAGACGATCCGCCACTGCATCCACATGTACTTTTCTGTGTCGTAGACGCTGCCGTCCCGGTCCAGCGAGGTGAAATAGCCGCCGTACTCTGTATCGACGCAGTGGTTTTCCCAGAACGGGATCACCCGATCATAAAGCTCGCTCTCGTACCGTTTCCTGACCTTGTCGAAGTCCATCTTCATATCGTCCTTGTCTGCGCGCTTTCGAGCGAAAGTTCACTTGAAGTCCGCGGACCGGGCATCGAGCCCGAAGTATTCGCAGTAGCGGTCATAAAGGCCGTGCGCGGAGGGATACATGCTGTTCGGGCTCATGAAATGGGAAAACTCGAAGGTGATTCCGTCGTGGATCCCGGCAGCCTTGGCGGCTTCTATTTTCCAGAGGAATTTTTCCCATTTGATGGGGAGGAACTTGATGGGCATATCCCGGTCGAAGCTCTCGATATTCGTCCATGCGGCAATATGATACTTGTCCGCGAGGATCCGGGTTGCACGATGATAATCCTCCAGCTGCTGGAATTTGACATGTCCATCCTGAAACGCCACATAATCCAGCGTGCCGGAAAGCTGACGGAATATCTGTTCCCAGTTTGCGGTATGCTCCTCCACGGTGAGAGGGCGGTATCCGTTGGCGGTGGTTCCGCCATTGGCTTTGACTCCGGCGAAATAGGGAGAGATCAGAATGGGTTTGCCGCCGGAAATGCTTTTTGCGTGCTGCCCCTGACGGAGGAAGAGGTCGATGGTACCGGTATTATTGGCGCAGACCTCATGGGTGAGATACCAGCCGCGAAACGCCTTGCGATGACCGTACCGTTCCTGAACTTCGGAAATGATGTCCACGTTGATTTCGGCTTCCTTGCGAAAAATTTCCGGATCGTGCCAGTTGCGGCAGCTGTCCGGATGGAAATGCCAGGTTCCGAAAAAGAAGTCCAGTTCGTGCTTTTCCGCCAAAGTGAGGAACATATCCACCAGATCGACAGGCGGAGTATGCATCACATAATCCTTGCTGTAGCGGCGGATGACTGCGGAATCGTAGGTCATAAAGTTCTTGAATGCGCAGCGGATCATAATCACCCGCCTGATCCCCATAGCCTTCATGGCGCGGAAATCCTTATCCCACTCCGCCATGCCCCAGTTCTGATGGGGGATGTCGAAACTGATCTCATCAAGAAATGTACCTGTGATCATAAATCATCTTCTCCTCACAAGCCGGGTCTATATACCCCGGCCGTTCTGTTTTTATGCATCTGCCGCAATTTCGGTTTTACGGCAGATGCGGTTCCTTTCAAAAAAGCATTTGCTCTGCTGTGCGGGCCTCATTCATTCATGGACGGTCGGATCCATGATCGCAGAAGAGCATCGCTGAACCGAAGGGAGGAAGCACGCCGGAAACGATGATGTTTTCATCGTCTTCACGCCAGGAAAGCGCGCCGTCCGAAGTTGTTTCCGGGGTAAGGATGAAAACCTTTCCCTGAGCCAGCTGTGCCGCATCCCATTTGCGAGCGGAAAAGTAACTCTTTCTGAGGCGCAGAGTGAATTCCTTGTCCTCTGTGGAATCGTTGAAAACCGCCATACGTGCCTGTTTTTCATTCAGCCAGAAGGAGGCGAAAAGGGGCGCCATCCGGTCAAGCTCATTGGGGAAGCGGACAACGAAACTTTCTATGATCAGAGGTAAAGCAATGGTATCTCTGGCCATTTCGCGCATGGGGCCGGGGACATTCTCCATCTCGTCGAGATATCCGGGGGCGGCGCCCAGAGCCTGATCCCAGAGATTAAAACGAAGCTGGCAGAGGCGGCCAAGAGCGTTGATGTCCTCCTTCCAATCCGGGTGTTTTTTCAGGATGAAATCCAGATATTTCCGATTCCATTCCAAACCCGCTTCGCTGAGCCAGCTGCTTTTTTGTTTTGTGAGATAGAGCTTCACCGTCCCTTTAGCAATCCCGACACGTTCGATGACGACCATGGCATTGCCGAAAGCCTTCATCACCTCGAAGTCGTACTCATTTTTGCCACCCAGAGCTCCGTTCTCCAGAATAGCCAAATCGGAACAGAAAAGTCCCGGTCCGCCGCCGCACTCGTTGGATACGACTTTCATATCCGGGCGTGTCCGGCGCATCCAGTCAAAAATTTGGAACTGGGCGGAGAACATACCGACGTGATCGGGACGCCAGCCCATATCCCATCCCACGGCCTTCGGTGCATAGAACGACACCGCGGTCTTGACCTCGTTGACATAGAATTCGTTGTACTGTTTGTTGTCGAAGTTAAACGTTCCCCACGGAATGTCCGGATAGCCGAGCGCCTTCTGCATTTCCGGGGAGATCTTCACATGGAAGCCGCCGCCATACAGGTCCAAAGAACCTCCGGCTTTTTTCCGATACCATTCCTCCGGAAACAGGGTGCCTTTCAGCTGGAGATTGACCAGCTGACGGAAATAAAGCGCCAGCTTGTGTCCTTCGCCCTGAAGACGTGCGATCTCTTTTCTCATTCTTTCCGCACTCATTCTGCTCCATTTGCCCTCAACAATGGAGGTCCACCACTCTCCCTGCACAGGATAGGTCTCGGTTTCCCAGTCCAGCCATCCGAACCACCAGATGTTGCTGGCGGGCGACAGACGTTTTTCCCGGCTTTCCATGAAGAACGTCGAGCCGACATGTTCTCCGTGGAAATAGGTACGGTACGGGCGGTCGCGGTAGGGGAAGAAATCCGCGATCAGAGGATTGCGGCTGAAGATCCGCTTTGCGTACTCCCGCCACACATCCCGAAGCAGATACTTCTCCTTCGGGAAAAAACGGTAACGGCAGACGAACTCAAACGTTTCGCCGTTACAGACGGACTTCGGATTCCGCTGAAAACTGGGAAAATAGCCCTGGGGATGATTGGGGGCGATCGTGACGAAGCGGTCCAGATCGAAAGAGCCCGCCAGAAGGATGCCTTTCGGACCTTCCAGCAATGTGAGCGGATAGACCACATACTGATACTTGTCCATCTGACTCAGGTTCAGATCGTTTTCCTCCTCCCGATAGGAAAATACCGTGCTCTCCCCGGCGCTGATGGCACGCATCGGATACATTGCGCAGATGGTCCGATCCCAGCGGACCGGATCGAAGCCGTGCCGAACACCAAGACGGACAGGCTGCTTCACTTCCGATTGAGCCGTCAGAGTCACTTTTTCCGTGAAGTACCCGTCTTCGATTCTGTATTCAGCCCGGGCACGGAACGGGACAGATGCGTCTTCCGGCTGCAGTTCCGCCGAAATGGCATCTCCGGAAGACTGGAGGGATGCTTTTGCACGGAATGCCGTTTCCTTTCCGCCCATATTCACAAAAATGACGCTGTTGTTCGCGGCGCTGGGCTGGACTTCCACTTCGCCGAAGGACAATGTATCCAGAAGACCGGTAACGATATCGATCCGCGCCGTCACTTCGCCGGATTTGAGCTCCAGATGCGGACCGGATGTTTCAGCCTTTGCGGTGGGATCGAACGGATTTCCCTCATTCAGGACGACAGTTGGATCGTGATCCTCTTTCACCTGCGAATTGCCGTCGGCGGCGTCGATGCAAGCGCATGCTGCAATCAATACGGCGGCCATGAAAAATGATGGTTTGAACATGATGACTCCTCTCTAGATATTGTTTTTTGATAACGACTCTGTATTCAGAAGATTGCTCCAAAAAGAACGTCCTTTTTACCTGTGTCCGTTCTGCCGGCGGCTTATTTACGTGACGTTCTGCGGCAGAAATACAGGTGTCCCGCAGTCCCCTTGACATGTTCGTCCAGGCTGGCCCCGGACTCGTGCAGCGTAAGCGGATTCTTCATGCTTTCCGCATGCCCGTCGAGAAAAACGATGTTACCGGCTTTGCTGTGCCGGTCGCGGATGAACCCATGGGGCGGGATCAGGCTGGATCCGATGTTGATATCCACCGCAAACATTGTTCCGTAATTCGGATTCGCCAAAGGGAGGGTGCCCGTAGTCCGGGCCGCATCTGCGAAGAGGATCAGGTGGGATGGTGTGGCTGCCTGACCGCTCCGCAAAGGAATGGTGCTGGTATTCGAGGTGCCGAATTGTGCACACCAGTCATGCCCCACGCCCGCCACGTTGTAGCCGTAGTCGGGATACCACCAGTAAGCGTTGGTCGTATCGGGTATCGTTTCCGGGATGGTCAGCCGGTTCGTGACGTTGGCTGCCGCATCGCAGGTAACGGCTCCGGCGGTAAGATATTTGTTCTTCAGGTAGATATAGATCGGGGAATAGATCATATTCGCGCCCGCCGACGAAAAGCCGAAATCGCCCCGCAGAGGCACATACATGCCATAGTCGTTGGAATACATGTCGCTGACCGCGCCCAGCTGACGCAAATTATTGAGACAGCTGATGGCCACGCCCCGGTCTTTGGCTTTTCCCAGCGCCGGCAGAAGCATGCCTGCGAGTACGGCAATGATGGCAATGACTACCAGCAGCTCAATGAGGGTAAAGCGATGCTTTCGTGAAATGAAAATCATACTTTGTCTCCTTTCCGATCCTTTGCTTTATGTTCAAATCGTCCTTCGAGAGTGCTTGTCCGGTTGAAATTCCAGGCGGTGACAGCGGCTTGAGCCTCGGTGCCGCCGGAGAACGTGACGAGGCGGCTTCCCCCGGGAGGCAGGGAGAAATAATTGTCGGAGAGAATCACCGATCTGTCCGGCGCCTCGGGAAACGCCAGATGCACATTGACCGCTACCGCGTTTCCGGTATTGGAGACCGTGATCCGGTCTTTCTCCTGCTGAAGCGCCAGCGTCGTTTCCGGCAGGATGAAAGCAGTTTTGAAGTCCGGCACGCCATAAAGCCTTTCGTTGACGCATTCCCCGTTCAGACAGAGGAAAACGGCAATGATCCCGGGCGGAAGAGGCTCGTCGATTTCCGCCAGCAGCGTGGTGTTTTCACCGAATGATCCTTCTGTTTCCCGAGTGAAAAGTTCCCGTCCGGATGCGCATTCCAACGCCCGAAGTGAAAGCTTTCCGGAAAAGGGTTCTTCGGCAGTCACGAACCAGTCGGCTTTGAGTCTGCGATCCGGACAGCACCAGGAATCATCCGCCAGAGAGAGCAGGATGCTCCGGTTGGCCCGCTTCATGGCATAGAGGGCGTTCTTGGGAACGCCGTAGTAGTCCACGATACTGTAAGAGCAGGTGGGCCAAGGCTCGTTGTACTGCCAGAAAACACAGCCGGAAGCCTCCGGCCGGAGCCGACGGTAATGCTCGAATACGCACTGTGTCGAATCGGCCTGTGCGAACATGGAACCCTTGCAGAACTCTTCCATGTTTCCGCAATCGAACACGGCGAGCGGCTTTTTCAGATTCTGTCCGCCATGTTCAAGATTGCAGAAATGGTATTCCAGTGCCGGTCCCCGCATAAGAGTAAGCTCCCGCTCCGGAATGAAACGTTTGAGCGAGGAAAATTCCGGCATGCCGTTGCAACCGACCTCGCTGGCAAAGCACCGGAAGTGATTCCGCCAGACCTTGTGTTCCTGATAACTCCAGGGACCATGCGGCCGTTCTCCGGGACGGGAACGGTCGGGACTACCGGTCCGGAACGGGATCCCAGGCACCATTTCCGCAGCGATGGCCCGGTAATTCTCGATGATCGGGCTGTCGGGGATCTCCCCGTAGTACTGCACCTCGTTCCCGCCGCAGAGAAGTGCGAGCGAGGGATGATTGCAGAGGCGGCCGATGACGGCTCTGGCCTCGTTCTTCTTGAAGGCAATAAACTCCGCGTCTTTCGGGGCCAGACTGCAGGCATGGAAAAATTCCTGATGCACCAGAATCCCGTAACGGTCACAAGCCCGGTAGAAGGCCTCCTTTTCCAGCACGCCGCCGCCCCAGATGCGGAAGTAATTGATCCCGGCAGCCGCAGTCAGACGAACCAGATATTCATAATCGACTTCCGTCGCCCTGCTGATCATCAAGTCGGCGGGAACATAATTGACTCCCCGGACAAAGACCGGTTTCCCGTTTACGGCGAAGGTCAGGTCGGCGGCTCCCCGCGGAGACCCCGGATTGCGGATCATGGTGACGGTCCGGAATCCCGTATGCACCGTCTCGGCCGCGCCGTCGATCGTCAGCGTCAGGACATAGAGGGACTGCGGTCCGTATCCAAGGGGATACCAGAGTTTGAGATCGTCCGGCAACGGCAAATCAAAGGTGCAACGGTTTTCCCCGTGTTTCAGGTTCAGAACGGAAGTGAAAGCCGTGGATTTCCCCTCAAATCCGTCCGGAGCCAACCGGCATTCCAGCGGGATCGTCATATCGGAAACAGCTTCGATCCCTATCTTCAAGGAGGCCTTTTCTCCATCGAAAAGTACCTGTTTTTCCGTGATCAGGACCCGGTCGTATGCGGTAAGAAGCACGCTGTCGTAAATGCCTGTCGGAACAAATTTCCGCGACCAGTCCCAGCCGAAACCGATCTGCGTACGATGAAATCTAGCAAAATCGGCCGGTCTGTCGTCCTGATGGTCGGGGTCACCTTGCGGTGCGGGGGCGAAAACCAGCGCAACGAGATTTTCTTCTCCGAACCGCACAAACCGTGTTATATCCATGGATTCCGGGATGAACATTCCTTCGTGTGAGCAAAGCCATTGTCCGTTGAGGAAGATCTCGCAGGAATAATCCAACCCGGCGAAGGTCAGCTCCATTCGTTTGCCCCGCCACGAATCCGGAATGGAAAAACGCTTGCGGAAAGCCCACGAATACTGCTCCGCATACGACGTGTGCTCCAGATTGCGTGCGTAATAAGGATCTTCACAAAGGTTGTTCTCCAGCAGAAAAGTCCGATCGCAGCCGGGCACCGTCCCCGTCATGGCTCCCGGAGCCTCGTCGCCGCGGACGAATCCTGCACTCTGTGCGCAGTTCCGGAGCATATTGCGAAGTGCACGCGGACGGCTTTTCCAACGGGCATATTCCTTTCCGGAAAGAAAATAATCGGCTTCCCAGTCGCGCCCGTCAAGTTTGATCGTTTCCGTCATGATAACCGCCTTTCTTCCGAATCGGCATCTCTGAAGATAGAGTAGTGTCTCATCTTGCACGTCTCTTTCCCGGCCGGGCGACCGACTCCCGCAGAACAACGCTCGGATCCAGTACGATGTTACCGAATGGTTCATTCCGTTTTTCGATAAGGTCAAGCGACAGCATCACCGCTCTGTATCCCAGCATGCTCCTCTGCTGGGCGATCGTGGTCAGCATGAATTCCGGACGGCTGCAGATCGGCAGATCGTCATATCCGATGATGGAGATATCCTGCGGGATACGGTATCCCGCACGCTTCAATTCGAACATGATATCGCACGCTTCAGTGTCATGATAGGCCGCGATGGCAGTGATTTCCGAATACCGCTTCAGCAGCCGGAGAATGTCCGATGTGCGCTTAAAATCAACAGTATCTATTCCCGCTGCCCTGGCTGCGGATAAATTGCCCTCGTGCCGCTGCTTATTCATGGAATTGGCATTGACAAGGATCTTTTTATGTCCGAACTCTGCAAGTGTCTTTACCGCCAGTTCCCCGCCTAAAAAATCATTGGAGGTCACGGAAAAATGCGGACGCGGAGCCTCGCAGGTACAATATACCACAGGCTTCTTCCGCATCTCAAAGCTCTTGAGATACGGGGCAATCACCCCGTTGTGCTCGGAGACGATCAGCGCATCGACATCTTTCTCCAGAAGAAGATTCGCCTGACGCAGATTCGCCGCTTTATCGTCTTTGCTCACCAGCCCGACCAGAAGACCGTATCCCTGCTCCAAAGCGGCTTCTCCGGCGCCTTGCAGAACTTCATTATAGAAAGTCTTTGTGACGCCGTCGATCAGATAACCGATGATCCGGCTTTTTTTCGACTGCAGCGCCATCCCCAGATTGCTCTTGATATAGTTGCGCTCCGCCGCAAGGGCCTGCACCTTCTTTCGGGTCTTCTCTGCCACAATGGGATTATCCCGCAAAGCAAGACTGACAGTTGCCGTTGAAAGCTGCAATTCGGCAGCCAGCTGTTTGAGGTTGACCGGCATGGCGTTCTCCATTTAAAACGTTTTAAATCTCTCCACTAATTTACCACCGCTGTTAATCTTTGTCAAGTCTTTTCTAAAAAAATCTCCGCATTTTTTCGGAATCGAGGCCGAAATAAAAAAAGCCGGGGGGAAGGCTTGCACTCCTTTATTGAAAAAAACTGGATGGGAGGGAAAACTGAATAGTTTTCCAGATCTGGAGAAAAATCAGGAATATCGCAAAAAGGCACAACGGATTCAGCCTGACTTTCAACGACGATGAAGCATGTTCAGTCCTTTATCTGCTGACGATTTTCATCTTGTCCCAATTTGCCAGGACCTATTCCTTATCGACCTTTGGGCAAAGTTTCGCTCCCTCCCACAGAAATGAAAAACCATCATTTTTCATCAAAAACAGCGAATTTTCCTTTGCCTTTTTTAGAGATATGGGGTATATTCCGACTGTCAGCAGTTGAGAATGGGGATTCGGTTATTCCCATGCTGTCTGACCGCTCTTTTGACATGCAGAAACAGTGCCCCATTTTGCCCCACCGGGAAAGGGAAAAATCCCCGTTTTGACCCGTTTAAAGGCAATTTTGGAGTCTGTATAAAACGGTGTCATTTTCCGTTAAAATTGCAAAAACGGCAACGATTTATATAATTTTTTGAGCCGGAATTAAAAAATGAGTTCGCTCCCTCGCTGCGCACCATTCCCCTGTGTCAGACAGGTGATGAAAAGCGTCGAATGGCGAGCTGATTCATACTCGCGAATCCTTACCGGGATGACCGAGGTTCCGAAACCGACAGGATATCCTCAAATCCGATGGCCGTCCCGTCCTCCATGACCAGCGTCCTTTCCGGCAGAGAAACGTGCCGCACCCGTCCGGTCACGGAGACATACGCGCCGCCGGCCTTCCGTTCATCGGGGACGAAGTATTCGACGGTCGCCTCCGGGCGGTCCGGCAGACGCTCGATGAGCGCGGCAAGACGGCGGTCCAGCTCCTCGGCCTCCGGCGCGTCCAGTTCGCGCCTTTCGGAGGTCAGCCGGGCAGTTTCCTCGATTGCCGCTTCGTAGCCTGTCAGCGCGGCAAACGGGGCGAACTGAGCGGCCCGGTCGCGCATCGGCATCGGCGGATGATTCTGCGAAACGTGATGCGGCAGACGAATGATGTCGTCATAGCGGCTGTTTTCAGTCATGTCTCATAAACTCCCGGATCTGATCCATTTGTTTTTCCGCCGTCCGGCGCCCGGCATCGTACGTTTCCTGCAGAAGCGCCGGATCATGCGTGATGTGCCGGATCCGGAGGGTTTGTTCCGGCCGGATAACCAGCACGGCGCCTTCGCTTTTCCGCCGCTGGACGTATTCCGTCTGTTCGTTGTAGAGGATATGTCTCCTGGCCATGGCGTTCCGGAGCGCCGGATATTTCCGGTAGAGGATATCCAGCAGCCATTGGATCGAAACGGCCTTCTTGACATATCCTTCCGGCTGCGTAAGGATCACGATGTTTTTCCGGTATCCGTTCCCTTCCATGAACTTCAGCGGGATGGAATCGGTGATCGCACCGTCCAGATAAAGGTGGCCGTCCAATTTCACGAAAGACGAAACCAGCGGCATCGAGGCGGACGCGCGCATCCAATCCATGCATTCCCGGTCCGCTTTGCAGCAGCGGTGATATACCGGTTTGCCGGAAACGACGTCGGTGCAAACCAGGAAAAAATCCGCCGGACTGGATTCGAACACGGCTTTGTCGAAGGGATCCAGCTCCTCCGGCAGTCTCCGGTAACAGAAGTCGGCACCGAACATGTCTCCGGTCAGAAACAGCGAACGCCAGGAACAGTAGCGCCAGTTCCGGCAATACCGCTTGTTGTACCGCAGGACCCGGCCGATCTGACCGGATTTGAGATTGCAGCCGAAAGCCGCCCCCGCGGAAACGCCGATGATCCCGTCGAACCGGATCCCGTTTTCCATAAAGACGTCCAGCACCCCGGCCGTGAAGAGGCCGCGCATGGCGCCGCCTTCGAGAACCAGCCCGCGTTTCATTTCCGGTGTCCTCCGATTTGTTCGTTCCGGGCCCTGCCGGTCGCCCCCTCCTCGAGATTCATTCCCTTGAGAATGGCATTTTTTCCCAGCCGTTTCCTGATTCCTATGACCGCCTGCTGCAGACGCTTCTCCTTGTCCAGCGCCGCCTGTTCCGCCGCCTTCTGTTTTTCCAGTGCCTCATAGTCCGTGAAAAGATCGGGCTGTTCGTCCGGGGCGGCGGGGACGTCTTTTTCATTGAGGACGTGGTTTGCCGCGACCGTGATGCGGCGGATGAGAAGCGCCGGATCGACGCAGCGGTCGAAGAGCTTCATCATGGCGTCCGTGATGATCCGGCCGGACGAGGTGTGACGGCCCAGATTGACGGAGCCGTGCGCCACCCCTGGGACCGGCCGCCCGTAGTGGTCGATCCGCACGGGCCCGGCATATCTCCTGCGGCGGGCCGGATCGGTGAGATTGGACGTATCGTAGCCGACGGTCAGGACCAGCTGATCGGTCAGGAGCTGTTTTTCCACGAGGTCGAGTGCCAGCTGGTCGGTCATCTCTCGGGCGACCAGTTTTCCTTTGTCGAATTCATAGGGATCCTGCAGCACCTGGCCGGAGCTCATGCTGTTGTTCTCCGGCTTGTATGCCTTGATCTCCGCGATGGTGACCGGCTCCCAGCCCCACGCATGGTCGATCAGCAGTTCCGCGTTGATCCCGAAGGTCCGGTAAAGGACGTCTTCGCACTTGACCGACATCCGGGCGACGTCGCCCATTGTCCGCAGTCCCAGGGACTCCAGACGGGCGGCATAACCGCGTCCCACGCGCCAGAAATCGGTCAGCGGGCGGTGCGGCCAGAGCTTCTCCCGGTAGGATTGCTCGTCGAGTTCGGCAATCCGGACGCCGTCCCTGTCGGCGGGAATGTGTTTCGCCACGATATCCATGGCGATCTTGGCCAGATACAGGTTCGTGCCGATCCCCGCCGTGGCCGTGATCCCCGTAACGGAGAGAACTTCGCGGATCAGCTTCATGGCGAAGTCGCGGGCGGAGAGCGTGCAGTGCTTCAGATACTCGGTCGCATCAATGAATACTTCGTCGATGGAATAGACGTGGATGTCCTCCGGCGAGACGTATTTCAGGTAGATCCCGTAGATCTGCGAACTGACCTCGATATAACGGGCCATGCGCGGCACGGCAACGATGTAGTCCAGTTCCAGGGCCGGGTCCGACGCCAGTTCGGTTGCGCTGGAAGATTTGCCGCGGAACCGGTGTCCGGGCGCAAGCCGCTGACGCTGCGCATTGACCTGCCGGACCTTCTGCACCACTTCGAACAGGCGGGGACGCCCGGAAATGCCGCATTCTTTCAGCGACGGGGAGACGGCGAGGCAGATCGTCTTGTCCGTCCGGGACTGATCGGCGACCACGAGATGAGTCGTCAGCGGGTCGAGCTTCCGGTCGGCGCACTCCGCCGAGGCATAAAAAGACTTCAGATCAATGGCGATATAGGAGCGGGAAGTCACGGGAACGCCTTTTCAATCTGGGTTTTCGGCCCGGCCGTACCGTTTCTCAAGGCACGCAAACAGGAGCGGGAAGAGGAATACGATATAGAACATCTGGAGAAAACACGAGACGACCGCCGAAGCGGCGCCCGCAAACAGGTCTCTGACCAGAGGGACAAGGATCAGGCTCACCGCATAGTATCCGAGCACGCCCGCCGTTATGCGGGTCGCTTTCGTGCCTGCCGGAACGTCCGTCGAAAATCTCACGAACCGCCTTTCGAGGATCCAGCCGGTCAGATAGGCGGAACCCCAGCCCACGCATTTGAAGGTATCGTACGCCATTTCCGCGCCGTCCGCCAGAAGAATCCCGTTCGCATCGTAATCCGCCGGATACGGCTTGGATGCGGCATACACCCCGAGAGCGAGGGCAAGCGTGATTCCGATGACAGGGACGATCCAGTCCTTTTCCGGATGGTTTTCCAGCAGCTCCGTCATTTTCAGGGTCAGCCACATCACCAGCAGACCGATGCCCGTGCCGAACAGGACATCCTGCGGCATATGCACGCCGAGATAAAGCCGGCTGAACGGTACGAGCACAACGAGAAAGCCGAAAAGAACACGCAGGATCCCCGGAAACTTTTTCCACATCATTCCGCCGCCGTAGAGCGATGCGGCATTGGTGGAATGCCCGCTGGGAAAAGAATATCCCGTCGCCGTACCGATGGATTTCCCGAAGGGAACGATGCGCGGATCCCGGATCCACGGGCGATAGGCGCAGACCGTGATTTTCAGGAACCCGTTCACGAGCCGGTTGGCGTTCCAGCCCATCAGCAGGAACGTTCCGAATTTTCTGCTGATCCCCCAGTAGATGACCGCCATGATGAGAAGCGCGGTTTTCGAGTCGGCCAGATAAGTCATTTTTGACAGGAAATCGGCAAATATCGCCCCCGTGCCGTTCCTGAACTGCTGCAGATGCAGAAGAATCTCCATGTCCATCTTTCAACACCTCGAACTGCTGCTTATTCCCCGCCTGTCTTCAACATGAATCATCTTTTGTCCGTATGCGTCCGTCCGACGGACGGCCTCTCTCCACGCTGGAACGATCACACGGCAAACCGTTTCAGTTCATTCACAAGATCATTTATTTTCAGCGGCTTGGTTATATGCCCATTCATGCCGGCCTTCAATGACTTTTCCTTGTCCTCTTCGAAGGCGTTGGCGGAAAAGGCGATGATCTTCAGCCGGTCTCCGCCCGGCAGTTTCCGGAGAATACCAGTGGCCTCGTATCCATCCATCACCGGCATCTGGACATCCATCACGATGAAATCGTAGGCATCGACTCCCTTTTCCCGGATCATATCGACGGCGATTTTCCCGTTCCGGGCCGTATCCACCGTCATGCCCTGCCCCTGAAGCACCAGAACGCCGATCTTCAGATTGAGTTCGCTATCGTCGACCATCAGAACTTTTTTCCCCTTCAGCGAGAAACCGTCCTCCTTCCGGACCGACGGATCGGGACCCGGCTTTCCGCAGAATTCCTGAAGCGCCGCCCGGAGATCGGAGGGAAAAACCGGCGAAGAGAGGATCCTGTCAAAGCCCGCGTCTTTTGCTTCGCCTCCAATATCGGCCAGTCCGATCCCCGTCTGCAGGATGATGAAGGCATCCTTCCCCGCAGCTTTGCGGATGCGGCGGACCGTTTCGATCCCGGTCAGATCCGTCATCTGCCGGTCCACGATATAGACCTTGAATCTCTCGCCGCTACGGAGCGATTCCCCGGCCCGGATGGCCGCCTCTTCGCCGGAGGTGCACCATTCGCCCAGCATGCCGACATTCTGAAGCATGCCCGCCATATCCCGGCATACATCGGCATTCCCGCTGACGACCAGACCGCGCGCGCCTTTCAGTTCCGGGATCCCGGTCCCGGCGGCATTCTCCTCCGGAATCCTGAGATCCAGCAGAACGACGAATTCGGTCCCCTCCCCCTTCTTCGAGTTGACGGAGATGCTGCCGTGCATCATCTTCACGATATTTCCGGTGATGGCCATTCCCAGACCGGTCCCCTGGATCCCCGACACCGTGGAGTTTGCCTCCCTCGTGAACGGATCGAAGATCGTTTTGGCGAACTCCCCGCTCATGCCGATCCCGTTGTCCCGGACCCGGAATTCGAAAGACGCAAGATTTGCTTCCGGCCCGGGTTTCTGCGTGATCTGCAGCGAGATCTTTCCGCCCGGATTCGTGTATTTGATGGCGTTGGAAAGCAGATTGAGGAACACCTGATTGAGCCGGAGCTTGTCGCAGTATATGTATTCGTTCCGGATATTCAGGGCTTCGATGCGGAAATCGAGTTTTTTCACCTGGACATCCGCGGAAACGATCTCCCCGAGCACGTGGACGATATCCGCCAGGGACTCTTTCTGTTCGTTCAGCACCATCTTGCCGGACTCGATGCGGCTCATGTCCAGAACATCGTTGATCAACGAGAGAAGGTGCTCCGAAGATTGCGAGATCGTCGCCAGATATTCACGGATCCGTTCCGGCTCATGGATATGGCTCGCCGCCAGACCGGTGAATCCGATGATCGCATTCATCGGCGTCCGGATGTCATGGGACATATTGCTCAGGAACACCGTCTTGGCGCGGTTGGCGGACTGTGCCATCTGCAGCGCGTCCTCAAGTTCGTTCTGCTTCTTCTCGAGCTGCTTCCTCAATTCGGTTTCCTGCTGCTTCTGCTTTTCGATGGTTTCGGAATACGCCGTCAACGCCCGGTTGATCCCCGACAGCTTCCGGTTGCTGATCCGGTAGCCGATCAGCGCAACGATCAGCGCAACGATGAATGCGACCGAGATGATCACGGGCAGGATATGTTCATGAAGGAAATCCGGCAGGGAGAAGGTATAGATCTGCCCCATGTAGGAATACGAAGTCTTGTTGACGAAATCGGGATCGAGAATCGACATCCCGCGGTTCATCAGCAGCATGAGTCCGATGTTGTCTTCCGCAAAGGCCATGTGGATCTGGAAATCGTTTTCGGCCCGCAGTGTCCGCAGCGCATGGTATTTGCCGGGCTTCAGCAGCGCCTCGGACCGGAATCCGTTCAGGAAGGTTCCGTCCAGAGACCCGTCCAGCAGTCCGTCGAGACATCCCTGAATATCGTCGTGAAGCACGATCTTCGAATTCGGATACGAATCCCTGGAATAGTAATACTGCATCAGGTTGTTCCGGTTAACGCCGATCCGCTTGTTCTTGCCGTCCCCGTAATCGTCCAGATAGGCCAGGTTGCTGGCCACCGTCGCAAGACTCTTGCCGCCGATGATGCGGTAATCACGCTTGACCGAATTGCTGACGTATGCAGGGAACATCAGGTCGATTTTTCCTGACTCCACCGCCTTGTATCCATCCCGCTGATCGTCGAAACAGACAAACTCCAGCTTCAACTGATTTTCCAGTTTCAAAACCTTGATGACTTCCCGGATCGCTTCGATGCACGCTCCTACCGGTTTACCATCCGCACCCTTCGCGGAAAACGGAAGATAGTTGTCGAAAAAGCCGACCCGCAGAACCTGGTGGCTCTCGAGCCATTTCTTTTCCTCCATCGTCAGATTCCGGCTCAGTACGGTATCGGAAAAATACCGCTCCTGAAGCCGGACAAAATAGTAGAGGTCATTGCTGAGAACTTTGGTCATGGCGGAATTGATGTCTTCGATCAGATCGGGCCGGTTTTTGCCTGCCACCAGATAATAGGCGGACTCCCCGATTTTCTCGACCGCCGAAAGATCGCGTTTCGCCAGAGTGCTGACTTCCAGATCAAGATCGATCTTCCCTGCGAACAGATCGGCCTCCTTTTTCGGAATGTCTTCGTATTCGACTATTTTGACATCCACATTCTTTTTCCGGCACCACTGCTTCAGAAGGTCGGTCAATATCGTCCCGCTCGTGACGCCCACGGTCTTCCCATTCATGGTCGAATAATCGCCGGGCGTGATCGACGTGTTCTCCGCCGAAGAATACAGATAGTAGTATTCATTCGCCATCGGCGCACTGGGAAACAGAATCTCCTTCGCCCGCTCCTCCGTGTAGCTGATTTCATAGATGAGATCGACCTTCCCCGCCAGAAGCAGCCTCACGCTGTCGAAAAAACTGCTGCACGGGACATATTTCACATCCCACCCGGCATAGGTGCCGATCGTCTGGATGTAGTCATACGCATAGCCGGACACCGGGGTGTTATGCTCATCCACGATCATGATCCGGTTGAATTCCTGATAGGCGACCCGGACGACTTTCCGCGGACTCTTTTCCGCGCCGAACAGCGCGCAGGACAGGAACAGAAACATCATGCCCGCCAGCACAGCGGCCCGGCGCAGACAACGAACGGACGATTCACAATGATTATTCTTCATCTTTCCCTTCCCTGATTTTAGACGAGGAAAACTATGTATTCCTTCAGGCGCATCCTATCTTCCATCGCTTGACCTGCACCTGGATAATATAGCACAACTCTTATGCACTGCAAGAAATATGCAAAATGGATTTCCAACGTTTTTCCGCCGCGGCGGAAAGTTCTCCGGCGGACGGATCGCACAACCCGAAAACATGGTAAAAAAAATAAGAGGATACTGTAGACTTTGCGGATTTGTACGTTATATTCACAGGATTTTCTGCGGGGCGGCGGAATGTCGAACCGTATGGAGCTGCACTTCGGCCAATGGATGAAGTCCGGGGTCTTCGCATGATGGATCGGTTTTCATCTCCGTCGCAGATCGAAAATGTAATTTTGTTTGAAAGGGATGACCGTTATGAAACATGCATGGAAACGGACAGCCGCAGCTGTTCTGCTTGGATCCGGATTTCTTTTAAGCTCGTGCACCACCCCGTTCCAGGCCAGAGTCGTCGATCTGGAGAAACGTTCCGAACAGGGCTCGCAGAGTTATTACCGGTTTTCCGCAGGCGGAGGAGAGAATCTCTCGTTCGAGAGCCGGAACTTTCTTTCCAGCAATCTGCTGATGCGCTGTTCGTCAATACCCATTTCCTGATTTGCTCCTTACGATTTGCAGAGTTTAATGTTCTTCCAGCAGCCCGACCGCAAAAAGGGCGTTGCGTGTCACCATCGTCTGCAGGCGGCGGCAGAACGCGTAGTCGATCTTTCCGGTCGTCCCGAAAGTGTTGAAATCCGTTGCGCTGGCCGACATGTACGAGCCGGGGGTGATGATGTTCAATACCCAGCAGAGCGCGGTCATGCGGTCATCGTTGCCGGTGATGCGCTGGAAGACATAGCAGAACGGATCGAAGAGGAATGTATTGAACACCCGGGTCCGCTCCGGATCCTGCGCGGTGATCAGCGCCCGCAGCAGAAAAAGGTTCGCCCACAGCGGCTGGTCGTCGGCATAAAGATTTTCGTAGTAAATATCGATGAGGTCGGTCACGATCTGGCGCTTTCCGTCCCGGGTGGCGAAGAGCTGTTCATTCTCCTCGCAGTAGCGGGCCGGCCGATTGTCGTTCCAGCGCCGGAGACAGTATTCCCATACCGCATCAGTAAGCGCCTTCTTGCCGCCGAAGTGATAGCTCACCGCGTTGGGCTTGGTCCCGGCACGGTCGGTGATGTCGCGGACCGTCACCGCATCGGGGCTGTGACAGGCGAAAAGTTCCCCCGCCGCCGCCAGCAGACGGC
The DNA here is from genome assembly GCA_017615635.1 of Lentisphaeria bacterium. Lineage (GTDB taxonomy): Bacteria > Verrucomicrobiota > Lentisphaeria > Victivallales > UBA1829 > RGIG8244. The sequence continues at coordinate 902 of JAFZZR010000197.1, read as the reverse complement.
GACGGGTCTCTTCGGATACTTTGTAATGTCCCCGCGTCATGGGATCACGCCTTGTTGAATTTCCCTTTCGGCTGACGGCAGCGCGGACATTTCCAGTCGTCCGGAAGGTCCTCGAACTTCGTCCCCGCCGGGATCCCGTGTTCCGGATCGCCGACAGCTGGATCGTAGACTGTTCCGCAGACGGAACACACATATTTCCCCGTCGCCTGCTTGACCATGATCTCTCCGGGCGGAATAGTCTCAGTCGGACGGTCCAGATCGACGACCCGCTTCGCCTCGAGACTCTCATATCCGAGCGGCGTATGGGTCGAGCAGTAGACGGTGGGATTCTTGCGGATAAAGGCACGGACCCGGTTCAGCGTGTCCCGTGCCGCCGCCTGGTCTTCGAAGACGACGGACAACTTGTTCTCGTACAGCGCTTCGTCGGTGTAAGTGACATCGCCGTGCATCATGTAAAAGAGCCCGTCGCATTCGGCCACAATGATGCTGTTGCCCTTGGTGTGTCCCTTGGCGGGCAGCAGATAAACGCCCTCTGCGATCTTTTCGGAGGCGTCGAAGGTGTGATAGGGACCGTCCTTGTACTGCACGCGGACGATGTTCGGGCCGTCGAGCTTCAGCGCGTCCGCCTCCTCAGGGGAGAGATAGATCTTCGCGTTCGGGAAACTGCGCAGCTCGCCCGTGTGGTCCTCATGCTTGTGCGTCACGAGGATCTTCGTCACCTGCTCAGGACGATAGCCCAATTTCTTGAAGGCGGTCATATAGTCGACGATGCGGTTTCCAAGGTAGATCTGCGTATTCTCGTCCACCACCATGTCGGGAAATTCCGCCGGCAGTCCCGTATCCACCAGAATGACCTCGTCACCCGTGTCGATCAGATAGTTCTGAAGGCACGAGCGGTAGCG
>JAFZZR010000196.1 GCA_017615635.1 Lentisphaeria bacterium | reverse complement strand
GGCGATCTTCGAACTGGTGATGGCGGCAAACAGGTTGGTGGCACTGGGCAGTTCCTGAATCTTTTTCGCATCCACGTGCCCGTCCATCCAGACGATGTTGGCCTTCCCTGTCAGGTAATAGTACGGAGACGGGGAGCCCGATGCGACGCTGCAGCTGGTTTCCGTTCTCGGATCTGAAGCGTTGTGACGGTAACTGATTTCGATGATATGCGACGCTCCCCATTTCTTGTAGGAGGGAAGACTTTCCGTTACGAAAATGGCATTGCCCGGCATATTGACCCAGCCGGCTTTCCGGGCGCATTCCCAGACACCGCTGCCGCGGTTTTTCAGATTTCCGGACAATCCGAAGTTGATGAAATAATCCGCATAATCCCTTCGTTCCTGTATGAATTGAGGATTGCCGCTGGGACAGACCAGCGTTCCGCCGCTCTGGAAACTCTGCATGCTGAGACTGCTGTCACCGCTGTTCTGCCAGCGCCCCGTGTCCAATCCGTAATTGGTCCCTCCGCCCTTGCCCCCAAGCAGGCCGTACCAGACGAATCGGCGGTCCGATGCCACCTCGAATCCGGGTGCCGTCCCCGGCACGATCCAGTCATCGAAATCGTTGGAATACATCGTACCCGCGAGTCCGATGGTTTTCAGATTCGAGGCACAGGAGATGGTCTTCGCGACCTCCTTGGATTTGCTGAGCGCCGGCAGAAGCATCCCCGCCAGGATCGCGATAATCGCGATCACAACGAGCAACTCTATCAGCGTAAAATGCTTTTTACTCATCTCTCATTCTCCTTATACGATTGTTTTTTCATCTTTCATCTCTCATCTCTCATCTATCTTCTATCGAACCCAAGGCTCGGTATTATAATTGCCCGGACGGCTGTTTTCAAAACTTACGTGTCCGTCGGCCCACAGCAGGTTGCTCCCCTTCTGATGAGCGCCGTTGATTCCCCAGGGCTGAAGGTTTTCCGTCTCGCTGGATCGGGGAAGGCTGTATGCTGCCTGCGAAAAACTGGATGAGCTGGGACTGGTGATCAGGGTTTTCCAGATATCCCCCATCAGCGGAACGGCGGAAAAAGAACAATGTTTCAATTCGGAGATATTGCTGACCATGGATTGCGTAGATTTCACGAGCCGGATAAAATGGTTATATCCGTATCCCGTAGGCATGGGAATACGATCGAAATGCCAAAAGAGATTTCCGGTTCTGGGATCTCTGTCCGGCTGACTCGGACACTGAAAATACTGGCCGAATGTTTTTCGGGTTTGGGCTGCACGTTCATTACTGTTTACATATTGATTGAATGTCGATGTCAACCCGGACCAACTCATATGACACGGCATCTGTGCCTCCGGAGCGGTTATCATGAATATATCGAAATATTCTTCCAGTCCGCCCCCGCCGGTAAATTTGCTCTTTCCAGCCGGTAGCATGAAACCGTTAGACCCATCAACGTAGAACTGCCAGAAAAAGCCAAGTGATTTCAACTGATTTGTGCAGACGATTTTCCGGGCGGTCTCCCTGGTGCTGCTCAGCGCGGGAAGCAGCATGCCCGCGAGAATCGCAATTATCGCGATCACGACCAGCAGTTCGATCAGAGTAAAACGCTTTTTACTCATCTCTCATTCTCCTTATACGATTGTTTTTTCATCTCTCATACCCATGTCCTCCGCAGCACGCAGTGCGAAGGAGGATCATCTCTTATCATTCATAAATCACCTTCGCCAGCTTGGAGGAGTCCGCCCCGCCCGCGATGCCGGGTGCGAATTCAAGCCGGTAGGGAGAACTCGCCTGCACCGGATTGTTGTTGTCGAACACTAGGAACCCGAACCTCTTGGCCCTGCCGCCGACAGCACTCCAGGGGATGGTGACCTCGTACCGGGTCGTATTTCCCTCACGCTCGACTTTCGCCGGATAGTCCTTGATGCCCGCATCCTTTCCACCGAACTTCACCAGTTGGACGCCCTTCGGCGTAAGGGCCAGCCCGAAATTGTATTCGGAACTGGGCTTCTTCTCGTTGGGAAGCAGCATCGAGGAGGGCGGATACACCTCGGGCGACAGCACAAACTGCAGGCAGTCATCCCGCCAGAGATCCTTACCGGTATGGCGCTGGAGATGCACGGGATCGTCTACCTCGACCGACATGTAGAAGTTCCGGTCGTCATAGCCGATCCGGTATTTTGCGGAAATGTCATGCCCTTGGGGATTGAAGCCTTCGCTCCGGAAGTAGCACAGTTCCGGGCGCAGGGCTTCCAGCGGACGGACATGGTCGGGGACCCGCAGGAATTCCGGTTCCAGCGAGTTCAGCTGTGCCGGATCCGTCACACGTTTGAAGGAAACCGAAGGCACGTTTTCCAGCGGGATCGCATACTCTCTGGTCCCGGCGATCAGTTTTCCGGGCCCGGTCACGGTCATGGGGATCGCGCTGGTCTTGCCCGGCAGGATCTTCGTCTTGAGCGGTTCCTGGCCCGGCAGCTGAATTTCCACCTCCCGGGTATCGCGCACCAGACTGCGTACCCAGACGGTCTCCGGTGTGGCGGCGCATTTGAATTCCGGGATATTCGCGTAGATCGCCTTCTCGATGAAGGGCTTCACCTTCGCGGCAGGCTGCGGAACAGTGATAAAAAGCGGCCCAGGCCCGATTTCCAGCGGCTGGCCGGTGAGGTCGCGGCCATAGGTATTCAAGACCCGGCTCCCCGCCGGAAGGTCCAGTGCGAACGGCTGTTTCTCCTCGATATTCCAGAGCGTCGCCAGCGTGGAGCCGTCCGGCTTGGAGAAGATGTAACAGTAAACTCCGCCGGTAATGATTTCGGCCTCGGATTTCACGAAGGCCAGTTCAGAGGCCGCCGTCGCATACATGGCCCCGCCGGGCAGCGGCACCCGATACAACTTTTTCCCGACCGGAATCGTTTTCCAGACGGTCGCCATGTGCATGGAGGCGTCATCACCGGGATCCCGGGTGTAATCGTTGGGACGGAAAAGCTGCACCCACAGAACCGGAGCCGCGCGGGAGATGATCAGACTGCGCGCGGTCAGTTGCGCCTGGTATACCGCCAGACCCGCATCGAAGGGGGAACCGTATGGAATGCTGAATCCCGATTCGTTGTTGGCGATGTACCGCCCCTTCCCCAGCGAAACGGAAAGCTGCGACGCCTGACGGTAAAACTTCATCAGCTGCACTTCCGGGATGGACGCCTGCTTGTGCGTGAGATCCCACTGACCGGTGTAGCCGTCGAAGTAGTAAACATCGAAATCATTGACGAGATCGCCCATGGCCAGGGGTTCCACATCGGAAAATCTGGTGCAGCCTCCCGCATAAATTCTGATTTCGGGATCGAACTTCTTCAACTGCCGGGACGCGATACGGACCATCACCACAAGCTGGGCCATGGCCTCGCTCCAGGTTCCCGCGTATTTGTGCTTTATGATGGCATTGGAATCCGTCTCCTGACCGATGGACCAATCCTTGACTTTGATCCGTGGAGCGATTTCCGCAAGGAAGTCCGTATAGAACTTGAGCATCTCATCTTTCAGAAGCGGCATCCCCCGTTCCGACTCCTCCGGCGTACGCACTGCTGCCTTCCAGATCGAAGTACCGAGATCGGCTACCAGATGAAAATCGCCCGATTCCAGAAAGGGTTTGTAGGCGACATTCACCAGATAGTCCGCCGCTCGTTTCACACTGCTGCGGGACGAATACGCGCGGAGCCAGTCCAGTTTCAGCGCGATCGAGCCGCAGCCGATGCGCTTGTATCCGTCGTGCAAATCCGGAAGCGCACCGAAGCCGAACTGGAAAAACGGATCCCGCTTGCCCGGCATCGGACTGACCGCAAAACCGCCCTGAATGGTGCAGGCCATCTGACCGTCGGCGTACACATCGCTCTGCACGACATAATAGCCGCACTTCTGACCGGGCAGAAGGATCTCGTCTTCCGTCAGAGGCTTTCTTTCCTGCGTATAAACCGTTTTGCCCGTATCGTCCGTAACACGCAGCGTGTATTCGTAATTCTGTGCCGTGCCGTCGAGATGAAGCCGGACTCTGACCGGTTCGTCGGGCGTGAAAAAGCCGAAGATGCCTTGCGGCACCAGCGCGGCGGAGCGGACGACATCTCCATAAAATTGATGAAAACTGACCGCTTTCTCCGGCTTCGCCGCGGAGGGATCTTTTTTCACGAGTTTCAGATCCGAAAACCAGACGGTTCCTTCGCCGGTCAGGTTCAACTCGAAACGGATCGTGCCGGAGGAAAACTCGGCGGTATCGATGATCCCCGTTCCCTTTCGCCAGTCGAACGTCCCCGTGTCCGGCTTGTTATCCAGCCGCGTGGTGATCCGCCTCCATTTTTTCCCGGCGTTGAGAACGATCCGCGCTCCCTGATTTTTCCCTTCCGAAATCCCTTCCCCCTTGACCAAAAAGGAAAGTTCATACCTCGTTCCGGGTTCCAGTTCCAGCATCTGCCAGGCCAGCGCTCCGTTTTCCAGCCGGATCGCTGGTTCGACGGATTCGAATTTCACATGCCCGGGATCCGAAACTTTCCAGAGCGCTTCCTTCGGACTCAAGTCCTGCGCAGACAGAAAAACCGTGCTGAAGATTACAAATGACAACAGCAAATTCTTCAGATGAGAATGTTTTTTTTCACGATCGATAATACCCATGTCCGTTTTCTCCTGTCTCAAAAATTTTCCTCCATCCCTAATTATATACCGGATTACCCGTTTCTGCAATATCGAATCGTATCGAATTATACTGTTAAATCATATCTTTTTTTATTGTATGAAGGTTGAAATCCTCTTTTTCTATGTTAAATTATATGAATCCGCAGGAGAACAGAGATTATGGACTGGCTGAGTAAGGATATCGCGCAAATTCCCCGCATGGACCGCTTCCCCTTCCGGGTGAAAATGCTGTTTTTCTGTCAGCATAGGATCTACTCGACCGGAGAAAACAGCGGAACGACTCCGGAAAATTGGCTGGAGATCACGGTCCGTTTGGCGTCTTCAGGGAGCACGTTCTGCAATGACATCATAAACGGCGAACAGCTCCACGAGCCGTATCCCCACGCGGTGTGGAAAAAGCCGGGAGGGATAAAACACCTGGATGGAGAAGCGCCTCGGGACGCCATTTCATTCGGGTATTCCTCGGACGTGCTGGAAAAATTTCGGGATCTGGGGCTGTATCCGGAGCATACGAGCCGGGCGTTTTTCATGACAGATGAGATCCGGAGGCTTATACAGAGATTCAAAAGTCTGTGCCTTCGCCTGTATTCGCCGGGCGTGGCGGACGAGATCGACTGGGTGTGTTTTCAGCTGCACCGCGAACTTCTGCATTCCGGGACAGCGAACAAAGAGGAACGGCAGACGGATGCGGAGCGGATCCGGAATATATCGGTCTGGATGCAGCAGCATCTGCATGAGGAGATCAATCTGGATGAAGTGGCCGGCGCCAACGGATACTCCCACGCGGTATTCTTCAGGAAATGGAAAGAGGTCTTCCGGGTCTCACCGCTTCAGTACATTCTGGACCAGAAAATCAAATCGGCGGCAAAACTTCTGCAGGAAACGGAACTGCCCGTCAGTCAGATCGTCCGGGAAATTCATTATTCCGGGCAGACGGCCTTCTACCGGCGGTTCATCCGGGAATACGGTTTGACCCCGGATCAGTTCCGGAAAAAACGGAATGACTGACGTTCACGGCAGAGCAGGAGCCTGCGCTTCGGATCCTGCCCCGCGGACCGTACGCCGATCCGCCTGTCCCGGCGAGGCGGCGGAAGGACGGCGGTCTCCGCCGTGAAGATAGATCGACTTCAACTCGTCCAGGCGTCCGCTCCGGCGCGCCCGGTCGATGAAACCGTTGATGTGATCCCGGAGCACCTCGTTCCCCGGCGGCAGAAGAGCGCCCAGTTCGCCGCGTGTGAACGGGGAATCCAGCAGCGGGGCGGCCAGGCGCCTGTCTTTGGAACAATAATACGCCGCCTCCATGATCTCCGTGATCATGACGTCCGCCTTCCCGGAAGCAACGAGGCCGGGTATCTCCTCGTTGACGGGGTGGATAATCAGGATCGCGTGCGGAAGATGTTTCCTGGCGAATTTCTCGTTCAGGCCGCCGGGATTTTCCATGACGCGGACGTCCGGCCGGTCGATTGCGGCAAGCGAGACATATTTCTTTGCATCCTCCGCCCGGCACAGAACGGTTTTCCCGTTTTCCAGATAGCCGTCCGACATCAGAGCCTGCCGTTTCCGCGCCGGAGTGATGGTGATGCCGCAGAGTGCGAGATCGAATTTGCGGTCGAGGGTGTCCTGCATCAGAGTCGGCCAGCTGGTGGACACGTATTCCAGCTTCACACCGAGGTCTCGGGCCAGATCCTCCGCCAGCGCGGCATCGAAGCCCCAATACTGTCCTGTCGCGGGATCGCGGAACGACATCGGCTTGTAGTCTCCGGTCGAACCGACCCGGAGGACGCCCCGGGTCCGGACCTCCCGACAGAGATCCTGCGAGGCACAGCAGGAGGAAAGAAGAAGAGAGCCAGCCAGGATCCAGCAGAAGAAAAGGATTCGAAAAAGAGAAGACTTCATTTCACTCCAGAGATTTTCTTATGAAGTCCGCAATATCGCGGCTCAACTGTATACGGACGCCCATCAGGCCGTGCCGGACTTTGTAGCTCTTGAACCGGCAGACCGGAACGGCCGGATTGCCGCGCGCCGCGTCATAGAGGGCTTTCAGCTGATCGTTGGGAATGCAGGTATCCCATGCCCCCTCGACCAGGAACAGGTTGACGTTTTTCAATCTCTTCGCGGCGTTCGGGAAAGCGTACTCCGCTGCATGGGCTTCGAGATCGCTGTAGACCGCCTCGAAGCCGTCGGTATGCAGGACCTCCAGTCCGTTCTCGATCATGAACTTTCGCATATCCTCCTTTTTCATCTGCCGGAACATGGTGCCGATGTCGCACGGAGCCAGCATGACGATCCCGCGCACGCCGGGGACTTCCGCCGCCGCGTTGAGCACGGTGTTGCCGCCCATGCTGTGCCCGATCAGGAAAACAGCGTCCGGATCAACAGAATATTTCTTCTGAAAATCCGGCGTCTTCACGTACTCGATCAGCCCGGCCGCATCCTGTACGCAATGGGAAACGGAATACGTGCCCTGACTTCCCCACGCGCCCCTGTGATGCGGGATCACCACCACGCAGCCGATACGGCAGAGGGCCTGCCCGATATCATCGAACCGCCCGAATCCGGCGAATCCGTGAAACATCAGCACGCACGGCCGTCTGCTGCCGAATGAGCGGTCCGGGATCAGGATCTGACCGTATATCTCCGCATCGCCGCTTTTGAAAACCAGGGCATCGTAATCGGCGGCCGTTTCAGCGGAACGGGGCGTTTCGTCCTGAAAAAGATTTTCCGTTTTCAGGCGTGCGCCGGAGTCATCGGCGAATCCCGTCAGCGGGATAACGCACGATACGGCGGCAAGAAGGATCGAGCAAGCGGGTATCGAAAGAAGTCTCATCTGTCTGTTCCTTTTCCGGTTATAAAAATGGCCATGTGTTTCCTCCTATGATAAATTTCCACTCCGATTCGGAGTTTTTTTGTTTTTTTTAAGCTGTTTTTAACTTAAACTGGGTGAAATCCTCAAAAATCCAGTGATTCTTGAGTGTTCGATATATGATCTCAAGAAATTTGCGCGCCAGCG
>JAFZZR010000195.1 GCA_017615635.1 Lentisphaeria bacterium | reverse complement strand
TGCCAACCTGCTTCTGGACTTTTACTCCGAACGAGGCTTCGCCTACGGTATCGGTCTGGACTTCCTCACGCCGGAATCCAGTACGGAACTCTTCTTCTACGGCATGCGCGACTGGCATCCGTACTACTACTGGGAGGATGATGACAATTATTCCTCCCGCTGGGCGGAAAATAATTCGAGGCTGAAGATTCCGCACTACCGGTACGAGTTCCGTGTTGCGAACATGACCCATATCCTTCCGCGGTTGGATTTCCGCGGGCAGGTGGATGTGCTGAGCGATTATAATTTCCTGGATGAATTTTTCCACAGCCGCTACCAATCGGTTTTGGAGCCGCCGACCTTCGCCTCTCTGGAATACCAGGCAGACCGGTTTACCGCATCGCTGTATACGACGGTCCGGGTGAATTCCTTCTTCACGACGGTGCAGCGTCTTCCGGAGATCCGCCTTGATTTCCAGCGTCAGGAACTGTTCCACAATCTGTATTATCAGGGTGAAACGAGTTTTGATTACCTGAGCATGAAATGGCGTGAATTCGATCGGCCTCGGACGTATCCTCTGCGGGGCGAGAACGAAGATTACAGCACCTTCCGCTTCGATACGCTCCACATGTTCTATTATCCCTTCAAACTTTTCAACATCAACCTGATCCCCCGTGCCGGATTCCGCGTCACCGCCTATTCCAGAACGTCCAAAGAGAAGATCGATTACAACGATTTGAGCAATATGTTCTCGGCGGATGACGTGGACGGGCAGCCGACGGTCTGGGTGAAGAACTACGATTCCTCCGGCGGAAGCAAACTCCGCATAGTCGGCGAGATCGGCGTGGAGGCCAATACGAAATTCTACCGGGCCTGGCAGGATGTGAAGAACGCCTACTGGGATCTGGACGGTCTGCGGCACGTCGTTCAGCCCTATGTGAATTACACGTTCATTCCGAAGACGAATGTCAGCGCGGACAATCTTTACTATTTTGACGAAATAGACCGGATCGAGGAGCAGAACGTAGTCCGTCTGGGATTGATCAACAGATTGCAGACGCGCCGGGGCGAACGGATCACGGAGATCCTCTCACTCGAACAGTACTGGGACTATTTCTTCCATCGGGCGTCCGGCTTCAATTCCGTAGGCGACCTGGGAACGATCCTCAAATTCAATCCGTTCAGCAATCTCTCCTTCACATCGGAACTGCTGGTCGATCTCGGACACAACAATTCGCATGATTACACGGTCAAGCGGGGCGGCCGTGACGCCGGGCGCCCCGGTATGAAGTGGAAGTTTGTCAACCGCTGGTACAATCAGCTGTCCTGGCAGATCGCGCCGGACTGGCGAATCTTCGGTGCGTACAATTACTCCGACCAGTACGATCAGCGGTCCCCCTATTCCATGGGATCCATGTTCAGCTCCATTTCCGCCACCTCCATGTTTATCAACCGGTTCAAGCGATCCCAGCAGATCCGGGGCGGTATCGAATTCCCGCTCCTTTTCGACAAGTACCTGAAGGGATCCCTCACCTGCAGTTACGATATCGATGCGGCACTTATGCGCGATGCCTGCCTGACCCTTTCCCGGCGCTTCCACTGCGTTATGGCTTCCCTGTCCCTGGGAGTGAAGACGGAGCGCGGCGGCAAAGATAATGAGAAAACGAATTCTTACTATACAGCCTTTTTCATCTCTTTGGCCGATCTGCCGGAGGCGGGATTCGGGTACAGCAGCAATAGCAAATAGACAGAGTGCAAGTAGAGTCTATCATGAAATATTGTCCTCAATGCAAACAGACATTTCCCCCGCCGGACGGCGCTGCCGAGTCGGTCCTTTCTTCCTGTCCCGTCTGCGGTTCCTCTTTGACGGATCGGCGGATCCTGGCACCCGGCACGGTCGTGAACGGATTCACCATCATCCGGGAGATCGGACACGGCGGCATGGGCGTGGTGTATCTGGCGCGCCAGGTCAATCTGGAGCGGTATGTGGCCCTGAAAGTGCTGGAGGATTCCCTTACCGGCGACCAGGAGTTCGTGGACGGATTTTTCCGGGAGGCCCGGTCTGCGGCCAGCCTGAGTCATCCGAATATCGTTCAGGCGTACGATGCCGGCATTGCCGAGGGCGGGATATACTTCTTTGTGATGGAGCTGATCGACGGGGAGAATCTGGACCGCTACGTTGCCGAGCACGGTGCGCTGGATCTGATCAAAGGTCTTGAGATCGCTTCCCGGATTTCCCATGCGCTTGCGTATGCCTGGGAACATCAGCATCTCTGTCACGGCGACATCAAGCCGGAAAACATTATTCTCAAGGCGAATGGCGAAGTGAAACTGGCCGATCTGGGGCTTGCGCGCGATTACCGGAAAGAGACCCTGCGGCCCGGCGAGGTCATGGCCACTCCCGCCTATGCTCCGCCGGAAATCATCCGGGCCGAATCCGAAAAGGTCGGATTCCGTTCCGATATGTACTCATTCGGCGCCACGTTGTATCATATTTTTGCCGGCACACCTCCGTTCCCCGGAGACGATCCCGTGCAGGTCTGCTCCATGCAGCTGAACAATCAGCCGAAGCCGCTGATCGCCATGCGAAGCGAAGTCCCTTCACAGCTCTCCATACTGGTGGACAAGCTTATGGAGAAGTCGCCCAATAACCGGCCGGAATCCTGGGAACAGGTGGCGGGGAACCTCGATGCCATCCTGCGCGGACTGAAACACAGCCGGGAAAAAGAGGAGATCGCCATTCTCCGGGAGATCCAGAACCGGAATCAGCTCCGGCTCAAGAAAACCGTTATTGCCGCTTTGGCCGTACTGGCCCTTATCCTGGCCGTGCTGGCTGCCCTGCAGGTCCTCCGAAGCGGCACTGAACCCGTCGTCGATCTGCCTCACCCGGAAAAGGCGCCGGTCGGAGCTCCTCCCGTCGCCGGACCGGCGGTTGAGGAAAGCGGACCGGCCGATTCTCAGGAGGTTGCGGTCCGCATTTCCAAAACGGAGGCTCTGGCGAAATGGAATGCGCTGAAAACCAGTCTGCCGGCCATGGCTCCGGAGGATGCGAGCCGGGAACTGAAAAACTACATTGAGGAACATCCGTTCGACGTGGAAGACGAAGCCATGGAATATCTGAATTTCCTCAACGGGAAAATTGCCTTCGAAAAAGGACTCGGCGAATTCCGGAAGCAGCTCTATGCCTGTGAGAAAGAGTGTCAGGGAAAGACGCTCCTGCGCTCTTCGAATGAGAATGAACTGAGAAAGGGCATGGCGCGGATCGATTCCCTTTTCGGGGCCAAATACAAATCCCTCTGCGAACAGGCTCCCCGGTTCGATGTGGATCCCGCCTCTCTGGACGAAGGAAAAAAAACCATGCTCGTACAATATCGTCAGGCTTTGAATACCCGGCTTTCCCAGATTCGGGAGCATCAGCGTATAGAGCGGGAGAAAAAGCGGGAGGCAAAAGAGAAAGCCGCCCGGGAGGAGCTGGAGAAAAAGCAGTTCATGGAGGCTTGCGAATCGGAATTCAAGGAACTGTGCGTCAGCGTCACGGCCGTTTCGGATCGGGAGGCCGCCCAGAATTTTTCGGATTCTCTGGAAAAATGGCGGAGCAAGTACGCGTCCGCTGCGCCGGTCGAATACAAGGAGGGCGCGGCTCTTCTCCGCGTGATCCTGCCCGATGCGTTCATCCCCGAACATGAACTTCTTCATAAGTTCCGCACGAAACTGGCCGGGCAGGAGATCCTTCCCGGATACCGGTTCTGCGATGCTTCGGAGAAAGGAATCCTCTGTCAGTACAGGAGCGACTCGGGCGTTCTTGTCACGAGCCGTATTCCGTGGGAACAGACGCGGGGCAGAGCGAAAAAGTCCGTCCTGTACCGTGTCAGCGTCTCTCCCGAGCTTTTCCGCTGCCTCAGCGGCGACCAGCAGACGAAACTTTTCAAATGTCTGGTGGCGGAGCGGCATCCGGAGGAATTCTATCAGGCGTTCCTGGATCGAGCGACGGGCATTTCCGCCAATTCGAAACCGGAACTGCTGCGTGCCGCCGGGTATTATCTTTCCCTGTTTGCCGAGCCGGAAGTCGAAGAAGAATCCCAGCCGTGATTCAGTTTTTCAGACGGGGATCCAGGGCGTCCCGCAGGGCGTCTCCCAGAATGTTCAGGGAGAGCACGAGCACGAACAGGAATCCCGTGGCCGAAGCCGCCTCCCACCAGATGCCCCGCCAGAGCTGGCCCTGTCCGTCGGAAATCATAGCGCCCCAGCTCGGTTCGAACTGAACGCCCAGCCCCAGATAGCTGACAATGACCTCTGTCATGACCGCGAAGGCGAAGCGCATGGTGAAATAAATGATGACCAGGTGCATCAGATTCGGCACAATATGGTGGAAGATGATGCGTCCGTGTCCCGCGCCCAGGCTTCGTGCGGCCGTCACATACTGCATAGTGCGCAGACGCATGGTTTCCGCCCGGATGACCCGGCAGAGGGAGACCCAGCCCGTCAGTCCGATCCCCAGGTAGACGGCCATCATGCCGGGCTCCGTGTTCAGCGCACGGCAGACTGCCTGGAATCCCGCGGCCAGCGGCGGAAACAGAAAGCCCTTGACCAGGAGCGCGAAGGCCAGAATGAAAAGCAGCGTCGGCATGGAGGCGAAGGTACTGTATATCCAGACTACCGCATCGTCGATCCATCCGCCGAAATATCCGGCCGCCACTCCCAGCGCCACTCCCAGCAGCGCGGAAAGAAGCGAGGCGATCACTCCCACTTTGATGGCGGTACGGGATGCCGCCGCTGCGCGCAGCAGGACATCGCGTCCCAGATAATCCGTTCCCAGAAGATGCCTGGCGCAGGGGGCCATATTCCGTTCTTCCGGATGGGGTACCTGATAGATCGGTTCCTGCCGGTGGACCGTACACCAGGCCGCATATCCCTCTGCGATCAGGGCGGCTGCGAAGAAAAGAAGAAAAACCGTCAGGGCCGGCACGGCGAATTTCTGCGCCAGAAAGCGGCGGAATGTCTGCCGGAAGAGCGATTCCCGGGGCGATACCGCCGGGGCACCGGCAGAAAGCTGCGGAGACGAGTCCGGAGTCATGATCCCTGTTCCTCCTTGTTTTCCGTTCGTTCCGGATGTCCCGCCCGGACCAGATGCACCTGAAGAAGCGCCGTTTCCGCCGGCGTTACGCCGTCGATCCGCGAGGCCTGGGCCAGTGACGAGGGCCGGATCTTCATGAGCTTCGCACGGGATTCCGCACGCAGTCCGGTAAGGGATGCGTAGTCGAAATCCCCGGGGATCCGCCAGGATTCCAGATCCCGGAGCCGGGCCGCCGCCTGGTCTTCCTGACGCATGTAGCCCTCATAGTGGGCGCGGATCACCAGCTGACGGAAGACGCGGCGTCCCTCCCGGGTCGTCAAATCGAATCCGGGATCGCCCGGCAGGCCTGGAAGGCGGGATGGATCGGGTCTCCCCCGCATATCCCGCAGATGATCCCACAAGGTGTGTCCTCCGGGGCCGGGAAGCCGCATGGCCCGGCAGATCTGTTCGGCCCGTTCGCAGGTATCGCGGTACGTCTGGAAACGACGCCAGGTCTCGTCGGAAAGCAGACCGACGGACCGGGCGAATCCGCAGAGCCGGAGATCCGCATTGTCCTGCCGCATCCGGAGCCGGTACTCCGCGCGGCTGGTGAAAAGACGATAGGGTTCCACGATCTCCTTGGTGACCAGATCGTCGATCATGACGCCCAGATAGGATTCGTCCCGGGGAAATTCCACGCCCGGCCGGCCTGCCGCATGCCGGGCCGCGTTGAGTCCGGCGGCGAGCCCCTGGGCGGCCGCTTCCTCGTATCCGCTGGTCCCGTTGATCTGTCCTGCGTGATAGAGTCCCTTCCACCGTTTGACCGCCAGCGTCCTGTCCAGTTCGTCGGGATGGATGAAATCGTATTCGATGGCGTAGGCGTATCGGGCGATGACCGCGTTTTCCAGGCCGCGGATGGAATGCACCATTTTCGTCTGGATTTTCGGCGGCAGACTGGTGGAAAGCCCGTTCAGGTAGTATTCATCCGTATATTCGCCTTCCGGCTCCAGATATATGTGATGGCATTCATGGGCCGGGAACCGGACGACTTTGTCCTCGAAGGACGGACAGTACCGCGTCCCGATCCCCCGGATCAGTCCGTTGTACATGGGCGCCTTGTCCAGATTGCCGCGTACCAGGTCCGCCGTTTCCTTCGTCGTCCGGGTCAGCCAGCAGGCCATGTTCCGGTTTTCCGTCCGCGGGGAAATGCTTTCCGGTTCTCCGTAAAAACTGAACCTCTCCTCGGAGTCCTCCGAACTTTGAAGCGACATGCCGGAAAAATCCACGCCCCGCGCATAGATCCGGGGCGGGGTGCCCGTCTTCAACCGTCCCATCCGGAGTCCGAGCGCGTCCCGCAGAAAGGCGGGCAGTTCCGAGGAGGGCGGATCCCCGGCCCGGCCTCCGGGAAAACTGGAAAGTCCGAAATGCAGTTTGCCGTTGAGAAACGTTCCCGCGGCCAGAACGACGGAGGCGGACCGGAACCGTTCGCCGAACGCGGTTTCCACGCCCGTTACGGCATTTCCTTCCGTAAGAAGAGAAGTGACGGTGGCCTGGCGGACCGTCAGATCCGGCGTCTGTTCCAATATATGCTTCATGGCCCGCTGATAGCAGACCTTGTCGCACTGCGCCCGGGGCGACCGGACTGCCGGCCCTTTGGAGTCGTTCAGCATGTGGAACTGGATGGCGGCCGCATCCGCGGCCAGACCCATGGCGCCGCCCAGCGCGTCGATTTCCCGAACCAGATGGCCTTTTGCGATTCCGCCGATGCACGGATTGCAGCTCATCTGGGCGATGTGATCCAGATTGATCGTCAGCAGCAGGGTCCGGGCCCCGGTCCGTGCGGAAGCCAGCGCCGCCTCGCAGGCAGCATGGCCGCCTCCGATCACGATCACATCGTATTCCGGCTTGCCCATCGGCGCCCCGCTTTATTGTACCGGTCCGGGTCCCGCCGGATCCAGTTCCACGATCCGGTGTTCCTTCCGGGAGATTTCCGCATCGAAGACGAGCCGATGCGACTGAAGCGAGACATGCGCCCCTGTGACGATGTATGTGGGATCGCCGGTGGAAACGGCCTTGACGAAACTTTCCAGCAGATTGTAGTCGCCTCCGCCGTGCGCATCCGTGGCAATGTGGGGCGGGATCGGGATCCCCCGGGTCTCGCCTGTCAGATACGAGTAGTAGGAAAGCGTGGTCTCGTCTCCGAAAAGTTCCCCTTCCGAACCGAAGACCGTGGTCCGGCGGGGACCGAACCGGGCGCATCCGGCCAGCGTGAAGACGGCCGTAACGCCGTTCCGGAATTCCAGATTCACCACCTGATGATCCGCCACATTGTTGTCGCAGGCGAAGACACAGCGTCCGTAGGGGCCGGTCCGCAGTGCCTCCAGCATGCTTTCTTCCGTCAGAACAGGCGTGACGGACTCCACATAGGCTCCCCGGATATTCTCCCGGATCCTTTTCAGATAAAAACGGGGCGCCGAATAGGAACATGTCGGCTCTATCGGGCATTCCAGACACCGGTCCGCCGCTTCGCGGGGCTGATTTTCCTTCCGGAAGAACATACGCGATCCGAAGGAGGAGACCCGGATGCAGTCGGAGCCAGCGATATAGCAGAGCCAGTCCAGATCATGGATCGATTTCGCCAGCAGAATCGAGCTCGATTCGTCTTCGCGGCGCCAGTTGCCCCGCACATAGGAGTGCGCATAACGCCAGTGTCCCACCGGCTCCAGATGCTGGATCGACATGACCCGGCCCACCGCTCCCCGGTCGATCAGTTTCTTCAGCGTCCGCGTGAAATTGGAGTAGCGGAGAACATGGCAGACCGAAAAGAGGATCCCGTTACGGTCCGCAGCTTCCACGATCCGCCTGCATCCTTCCTCATCCGGAGCCAGCGGCTTCTCGATGAGAATATGGTAGCCCGCGTCGGCAAAGGCCACGGCCGGTTCCACATGCAGACGGTCCTGTGTCGCTATGATGACGGCATCCGCCACCTTTTCCCCGCGGAGCGCGTCCCGCCAGTCGTGGAAACGTCTGTTTTCGGGGATCCGGTACATATCGCCGATCCGGTTCCGGAAGAAATCCCTGGGATCCGCGATGGCGGCCACTTCCGCCTGTTCGTTCATTTCCAGAATATGGCGTGCATAGACCGTGCCGCGTCCCCCGCCGCCTACGATCAGAAAAGATACCTTCTTCATGCTTTTTCCATTTATGTCCAATTTAATGAGGCCGCATCGCCGCCTGATGTGATCGGAGTCCTGTACAATACAGCTTTTTTCGGAAAAAGCAATCTCCGGGGCAGGGGTGTTCAGCGGAAAAAAACGTTTTTTTGTCAGTGTCGTCTCCCGGTGCCGGATCCGCATAAAATCGGGCGGACCACCCGGCCGTTCTTGAAAAATGTGCAGAATCATGTATAGTATCCGGAAAAAAGGAACTTCAACATTCTCTCGCCGCGTCTTATGGAACCTTCGGAAAACCGTCCCGCCGACACCGCTTCCCGTCCATGTCCGTCTCCGGATGAACGAACTCCCATGCGGATATACTGGAACCCGGAACAGGATCCCGCGTACAACCTGGCCCTGGAAGAAACGATGCTCCGCCGTCTGCACGGGCCCGCCCTCATGCTCTGGAGAAACGGTCCTTCCGTCATCATCGGGCGAAATCAGAACGCCATGGCCGAGGTCGATTGCGAGGCTGTCCGCGCGCTCGGGATCCCCGTCGTCCGCCGCATGACCGGAGGCGGCGCCGTTTATCATGATACCGGCAACCTCAACTACAGCTGTTTCGCCGATCATAACGGCGATTCCTTCGCCCGATTCGATATCTTCGCCGAACCGGTCATTTCCGCTTTGCGCTCGTTCGGGATCCAGTCCGAGTTCACGGGCCGGAACGACATCCTCGTGGACGGGAAAAAAGTCTCCGGGACGGCCAAGATGTTCGCCGGAGACCGCGTCCTCTTCCACGGTACGCTGCTCTTCCGTACCGATATCTCCACCCTGACCCGCGTGCTCACGCCCGATCCCGACAAAGTCTCTTTCAAAGGCATCCGGTCCGTCTCCGCCCGCGTGGGAAATCTGGGCGATCTCCTGCCCGGACTTTCTCCCTCCGAGTTCACGGAACGCATGTTGCGCGCTTTGCTCGAGCTCCACGGAATGTCCTCACCCGATCCGCTTCCCGAAGACTGTATGCGTGAGGCTCGCGCTCTGGCTGACTCCAAATATCGCACATGGGCCTGGAACTTCGGCTCTTCCCCCGCCTACGATTACCGGAAGAAAGCGCGATTCCCCGGCGGATCCGTTACCCTCGAACTCGCCGTCTCCCGAGGCAGAATCGACTCCGCACGCATCAGCGGCGACTTCTTCGGACAGCGGCCTGCTTCCGAGCTGGAAGCACTCCTGAAAAGTGTGGAGTTCAGACCCGATGCTGTCCGCCGTGCGCTGACGGGTGTCCGGATCGATGACTTTATGCTCGGCGTCTCCATGGAGGACTTTCTTTCTCTCTTTGTCTGAGCTCAAAAACAGGGGGCGGACCGGGGGCAGGGGGAACTTTTTTTCACTTTTTTTCGAATTTCGATTTGACAAAACAAAAAGTCGTGGCATATTATGTGACACGCAGCAGAAGATGCGGCGGATCCGGCGGCGAGCCGGGTGTTGTTTGACAGGAGTTTCGCGATGGGGTCCGGGAACGGATCCGGGCGG
>JAFZZR010000194.1 GCA_017615635.1 Lentisphaeria bacterium | reverse complement strand
CTTCCTGAGCTGCGGGAGCGGGAGCCGCACCAGAGGCCGCAGCAGGCGCTTCCACCTTTTCACCGGGATTGCCGACCGCGCAGACGGGAACGCCCACATTGACTTCCTCGCCTTCCTGCACGAAGATCTTCAGAATGACGCCGTCCGCGGGACATTCGCATTCGAACGAGGATTTTCCCGTCTCCTGCACGAAGATGTTCTGATCCTTCTTGACGGCATCGCCTTCCTTGACGAGCCACTGCGCCAGAACGGCGCTTTCATCGCTTACGCCCTTCTGGGGCATCAATACCATTTCTGCCATTTTTGTTTCTCCTGTTTCGGTTTTATGGCTTAAACGTTTGCTTTGTTATACGATCTTTACTTTCTTCAGCGTGAACTGCTTTCGCAGCTTCTTCGGAAACGCGCCGTCCGTCACCAGTATATCGATGTCTTCGGGCCGCGCAAAGGTGAAAGGCATGGTGGTTTCCATTTTGGAACTGTCGAACAGCATGACCACGCGGCGCGCGCGTTCGATCACCGTGCGCTTCAGCTCGCATTCATTCTGACTTCCCACCGAAAATCCGGCTTCTTCGCTGTAGCCCGAAGCGCACATGAAGGCCGTGTCCACATTCAGATCCCGCAGCTGATCCAGTACGTGCAGTCCGGAAACGGAGATCGTCTTCCGCGAGAGCGTCCCTCCCAGAAGGATCAGCGTCGGATTCTGCTTCGTGCGAAGAACTTCCAGCGCAATGTTCGGCGAGGCCGTTATCACCGCGATATTCTTGTCCGGCAGAAGCCGCGAGAACGCCATGATCGTGCTTCCCGCATCCAGGAAGATCCCTGAATCCGCTTCCGCCAGCTCCGCCGCCTTCCGCGCGATCTCCTGCTTCTGCGGAAAATTCCTCTTTTCGCGTTCCCCGTATACGTCTTCCGTTACGCCGTAGCTGGTCGGAAGGACCCGGGCTCCGCCCTTGGTGCGGATGATGCAGCGCTGTTCTTCCAGAAACGCCAGATCCCGCCGGATCGTCATCTCCGACCAGTCCGAAAAGCGGGTCGTCAATTCGCTCAGTCCGACTTCGCCCCGTTCCTCGATATAACTTTTGATCGCTTCCTGACGCGCTTTCATTGTCTTTTCTCCGGGATCCCCGGTGCTGCCTGTATTCTTTACCATAGTATAGCACCTCTTTCTGTCGTTTTCAACACTTTTTTGTGAATTTTTTTCATCTTTTCGTCAATCTTCCTCATCTTTTGACTGGCTGGAATGCGCAATCTGGCCAGTACGGCCCGGCTGAATCTTATTCTGGAGCAGAACGCCCGGATGGGATACGCGGTCGGACGCTGGCAGGAGGGCATGGATCCGGACGTCAAGGAACGGTTCCCCTGCTGGCGGTATGTCGGCAGCACCGCCCTGTCCCCCCGGGACAGCCACGCGAGATACGCCGGACACGTCTACTCGAAGGACGACCCGATCTGGCACAGGATTTTCCCGCCCTCCGACTTCGGCTGCAAATGCTCCGTGGAGGACTGCGATGCTCCCGCCGAAAAGGCTCCGAAAGACGTCCAGCCCGCCCCCAGCGGATTCGCCTTCGATCCCGCTCACGCTTTCGAGAAGTTCGACCTGGGCAGCATAAAAACGATTGAAGGCCGAGAGAAACTCCATGACGGATTGCTGATGATGTGTCAGCAGGGGAATTTCAGCATGTCTTTTTACGGTGCTTCGCCTCAAAAACTCCTGCCGGAATCTTACCGGGAGCCGGGGAACATTGAGGAAATCCGGGAGGTCTTCCGAAAGGTGGCAAACCGTAAAGAAGAGAATCCGGGAAGTCTTTCCGTAATCTGCTGCCGGAACATGCGGCAAAGTTAGGACTGAAGGATTTCAATGGGAAAATCATTTTCAAGCATCCGGGAACGGCAAAAGCGGGAAGCAGACACTGGCAAAACCGTCATGATAACACGTTGAACGAAAAGGACGCTATCGAACTGTTCCGCCTCACGATTTGGAATCCGAATGCAAATGTCAGAGAGGATATAAATGGGTCGGCACGACGATTGGCTATTTATGTCAAGAACAAGGAAACCGGAAAACTCTCAAATATATGGGTTGTAAAGGATCCTGTCGGCAATTTACATCTGGAACTGATTGACAGCTGGACAGCGCCGAGACGCTACATCGATGACTTGGAAAAATAAACAAAGCATCCAGTGTTGGAGTTGAACCAACCATAGTCACGCATGACCGCACCGACCGCTATACCACCTGGATGCTCTGCCGGTACATTACTTTGCAAAAAGCAAATGTCAAGAGCGGTTTCTTGCTTTTTTGCGCCTTTTTTCGTGGCCCGGTTTCGCGGGCTCTGGGAATACTGGGGATACTAGGAAAACTAGGAAATGGCGCGGCAGCCAGAGATTTGCGCGAGGCCGCCCAGTACCCCCAGTCCCCCTAGTACTCCTAGTTTCGCGGGCCACGGACGGTTTTTCGAAAAGCCTACCACAGCGCCTGTCGGCTGCCTGCGGGAGAGATCCCGAAGAGGCCCGGGAGCGCCTTAAAAAAGGGTTTGAACTTGTGGCCGGAGACGGTAGGACAGTTGTGATGGATCAAGCCGTTCTGGATCACTGGGAAATTGAGGAAAATAAAACTGAGAGCGACATAACAAGCCGTTTGGAATGTCTTCAGTATGCTATTGAAACCGTCGAACAACCCACAGAACGCTGGAATCAGGATACTCAAATCGCCTATATACAGGCATTTCGTCCGGATGGGGAAGGAAAACCAAAAGGATGTCTTGTTTTTGTAGGGAAAGACGGTGAGGCAATTACTTATTTCCCGAAGGATCTGAAAGAACTGGATAAAGCAAGAAAAGGGAGCAAGGTAAAGGTACTGCCTGTTTCGGATGCAAAACAGCCAGCTCCAGAGATGGAATCGCCGCATCCGGCTCCAACTCAAGATCGGGAGCAACCTACACCCGATTCGGGAAAAGTCAAGGAGGTATCTCAAAAAACTCCGGAAAATATCGGGAAAAGGCTTCAAAATCTGGCCAAAGAGGTTGAATTAACGGTTAAAAAATCGGAAGAAGAAACGGCCGCACAATTTGCCTCCATCCTTGAGGATCGAATGAAAAGATTCGGTGTTCCGGCGTTCAGTAAACTCCAGGCAGAAACGCAGAAAAACACCGTTGGCGGCATTCTGGGAGATAAGTTCAGCGTGAACCTCTCCATGTTGAAGAATGCGGAGAAACGCTGGGAAAAGATGAAGGCCGATGCGGATAAACATGGCGGACATCCATGGACTTTTGCAGAAGACAAGGACGATCTTGTTCGTGCTTTTGTCGATCACGAGATCGGACACTCGCTTCTGACCAGAAGCGGGAAAATGAAACTGGTCGCAGAAGTTTTTGAGAAGGCCGGTGTTTCTCATCCCAAACTTGACGAGAAAGGGAACGTGGTACGGAATGAACGCGGCACTCCTGTCATGATCATGGATGCCATTGAAATCAGCAGGTACGCGGCTCTCTCCGATCCGCATGAGTTTTTTGCGGAGCGGCTTGAAAAACGCTTGTCTTGATGTATGTTAATGGCGAAGAGGAGAATGACGATGATTGATCTTGGGCCACGCTGTTTTTTTTGCAAACACTTTATAAAGGATGCGCCGCTTGCGTGCAGGGCGTATCCCAACTTGATTCCAGTGGAGATTTTCTCCGGTAAAGTTGAGCATCTCTCTCCTCGCAAAGATGACAACGGCTTCCAGTTTGAGCTTGATCCAAATCTGTCCTCAGATGAAGTCAGAAGATACAAAAAGCGTTTTGAAAAAAACTCCGACTGACCTCTGAAAAAAACTGACGTTTGTTTTGCACACTGGTGAAAAACCCCGTGTGCTTTTTTGCGCCCTTTTTCGTGGCCCGGTTTCGCGGGCTCTGGGAATACTGGGGATACTAGGAAAACTAGGAAAAGGCGCGGCAGCCAAAGATTTGTGCGAGGCCGCCCAGTACACCCAGTCCCCCCAGTACACCCAGTCCCCCCAGTACACCCAGTCCCCCCAGTACACCCAGTCCCCCCCAGTCGGTATTCAAAACAAGATGAAAGCCGATACGATTCTTTTCCCTTGCCGGATGACGGGCCGCGTGCTATATTACCTTCCGCAATGATCGGTAAAAATCTCCGGCGGGACTTCGCCGGACGGCAATAAGACATGGAAAGGATGGTCCCCCTTGGCCGCCGAAGGTTCCCTCTGGTCTGTTTCGAATCTCAAGATGTCCATCGGACGTCAGGTCCTTTTCGACAACTCCGCCGCGAGCATCGCCGAACGGGAACGGGTCGCTCTCGTCGGCCGGAACGGCTGCGGAAAATCCACGTTTCTCCGGATCGTGGAGGGCAGGGAGCGGCCCGACGACGGCGAGATCATCATCCGGCGGAATCTGCGGATCTCCGGCATGCCGCAGGAAGGCGATGTGGATCCGAATCTCTGTTCCCGCGAGATCGTTTCCTCCGGTTTCGGCTGGCTTCGCGATCTTCTTCGGCGATACGAATCCGTGTCCCTGAATTCTCCCGAACACGCGGACCTCGAAGCGCAGATCGCTCTTCATGACGCCTGGAACATGGAGAACAAGCTCGATATCCTTCTCGAAAAACTTCATCTCGACCGGTCCGGCATTTCTTTTTCTCAGCTGTCCGGCGGCGAAAAGCGCCGCGTTCTTCTGGCCCGGGCTCTGGCCGCCGAACCCGATCTCCTGCTTCTCGACGAGCCCACCAATCATCTGGATGTCTCCACGGTGACCTGGATCGAGAATTTTCTTTCGGAATACCGGGGCGCCTGTCTCTTCGTCACCCACGACCGGTATTTTCTGGACCGGGTTGCGACCCGCATCATCGAGCTGGACCACGGCCGGTTCTTTTCCTGTCCCGGTTCCTATGCCGATTTTCTGGAAATGAAGGCGGACCGCGAATACGCAGAGGATCTGGAGGCCAGAAAACGGAATGCCTTCCTCCGGCGCGAGGTGGAATGGGTCCGCCGTTCTCCCAAGGCGAGACTCAAGAAAAATCTGGGCCGGGTCAAGCGGTTCGATGAACTTGCCGCCGTCAAGGCCCCGGAGCGCACCGGAAACATGGAGCTTCTGCTGCCCGATCCTCCGCGCCTCGGAAACAAGGTCCTCGATCTCAAAAACGTCTCGCTGTCTCTCGGCGGAAAATGTCTGTTCCGGGATTTCAGCTTCGAATTCACGTCGGATCAGAAGGTCGGGATCATCGGACCCAACGGAACCGGCAAAACCAGTCTCCTCAAACTCATGACCGGCCTCATTCCGCCGGATTCCGGTTCCGTTTCCACCGCCGATACCGTCCGGTTCAATTATATCGACCAGTCGCGTCTCGCACTTGATCCCGAAGCAACTCTCCGGGACGAGGTCGGCGGCGATTCCGATTATGTCGATCTGGGACGCATCCAGACTACCGTCCGCGCCTATCTGAAGCGCTTCCTGTTCGAGGACGACCGGATCAATATGCAGGTCAAGTATCTTTCCGGAGGGGAAAAGGCCCGGCTCATCCTGGCCAAGATCCTGAAGCAGGGCGGAAACTTCCTGATCCTCGACGAGCCTACAAACGACCTCGATCTTCCCTCGCTGCGCGTCCTGGAGGAAACTCTTGTCCAGTTCCCGTCCACCGTCGTGGTCGTCAGTCATGACCGCTATTTTCTCAACCGCGTCTGTTCCCATATCATCGCTTTCGAACCGGGCGCGCCTCAGCCTTTCGTTTCCATCGGCGACTACGATTCCTGTCTGGAAAAGCTTCAGGCACGCAGAAACGCTTCCTTTTCGCCGCCGGCACCCCCGCGGAATGCCGCTCCGGCGTCCGATACCCGGACTCCGTCCCCGCGGAAGGAGAAAAAGAAACTGTCCTGGGCCGAAAACAAAGAGCTGGAGGGCATGGAACAGGCGATTCTTGAGGCGGAAACGCGGGTGTCCGAGCTCGAAGCAGTCTTTCAGACGCCCGATTTCTATGCGCGGCATGGACACGAAGCCGCCCGTCTCAAAGAAGAACTGGAAGAGGGCAGACGCGAGTGCGAAAGGCTTTATTCACGCTGGGAATTCCTCGAAAATAAGAAAAATTCATGATTTTTTCGAATTTCGATTTGACAAAACAAAAAGTCGTGGCATATTATGTGACACGCAGCAGAAGATGCGGCGGATCCGGCGGCGAGCCGGGTGTTGTTTGACAGGAGTTTCGCGATGGGGTCCGGGAACGGATCCGGGCGG
>JAFZZR010000193.1 GCA_017615635.1 Lentisphaeria bacterium | reverse complement strand
GTCTTCGATCTCGCCGAGCTGGGGCTGAAAAACGTCCGGGCCGTGAACTTCTGGAACGACCGGAGCGTCCGGGTGAAAAACGGCCGGATCGAACAGGTCCTGGCGCCTCACACCTGCCTGCTGGCGGAGATCCGCTGACCGATCGGTCCCTTCGGCCGTTTACAGGTCCTGGAGTCTGCGGAAGGCGGCGCACATGGAGGCGATGGGCGCGCCGCCGAAGCGGACCTCGTTCTGGATGCCGAGAAGCCGGGGACATTTGCGCAATCCGTCCATCGTCTTTTTCCAGTCTGTGACGCCGCTGAAGATCAGGTTGTGAAGGTCCTGATGTCCGTCGTTGTCGTGCAGATGGGCGGTGACGACCCAGGGAGTGAGCTTTTTCAGGATGTCGTGCTGGAAAACGAGGCGGCCGTGCCAGGCGGCCTTCCGGTGAGGATCGTCGTTTTCATCGCGGTCCCGCGGGACCGAATCATCGGACATGACGGCGGCGTGCCCGGCGTCGAAGCAGACGCCCAGAGCCGGAGAATCGATGCGCCGGATGTAGTACAGGAGTTCATCGGGGGTGTTGACGGGCTCGAAGGAGTTTTCGATGGCGATGATGACGCCTTCCTTTTCCGCCGTGGGAAGCAGCTTTTCCAGGGAATCCAGCGCCATCTCGCGGAAGTGGTCCTCGTGCCCGAACCACCGTTCCTGCATGCAGCATTGGGCGCCGATGTGCATGGTATAGGTTCGGACGCCCAGTGAGGCCAGGATCCGGATGCAGCATTTGTGAAGTCCCAGCATGACGGGCCGGCGATCCATGTCATCCACGTTCAGATCCCAGGCCTGATCGTAGCCGTGGAGTCCGTGCGCGTCTTGAAAAAGGAGATGATGCTGTTCGGCCAGACGGCGGAAGCTCCGGATCATGGAGGGCCGTCCCAGCATGCGTTCGGCCTCCGGTGCGGCGATGGTCAGATGGGTGGCGCCGCAGGCCTCGAATTCGCCGAAGAGGACGTCCCACCGGTTTTCGGGATAGGTGATGAAATCAAAGAAATGACTGACGGGGATCATGGGGCGGCATTCTCCATAGTTATCTTTTTAAAATTCGCCGCGGAGGACCGATTCCAGCAGAAGCCTCTGGGCTTCCAGATATCGGTCGACCAGGGGAAGCGGAAGTTCTCCGGCATTGTTGGCGCACTCGCCGATCAGCGGGAACGGGTAGCCCGTTTCGCGGAATGTCCGGAAGATAGCGAACCAGTCCATGGTGCTTTTCGAACGGCGGAGCGAGAAGGGGAAGACGTGCAGATCATTGCCCGGACAGGTCTCCTGGATGTGAGTTGCACAGAGAAGATCTCCGCACTCCCGGATAGCCTCGGGGATGTTCAGGGCGTCCACGTTGGCGTGTCCGGTATCCAGACAAATGCCGATCCGAGCCGAGCCCACGGCCGCGATCAGGTCTTTCAGTTCGGAGATGCGGCATCCCTGGCGGTAGACATCCGACATCAGGTTCTCGATGGCCAGACGGATCCCCGAATTGCCGACAAAATCGGCCAGTTCGGAAAGTGTTTTCACATTGGCCTCGAAAATTTCCCTGTCCGTACGATCGGCGCAGACTTCTTTCCGCCCCCCGATGTGGAGAACCAGCGCCCGGGCGCCCGTCTCCGCCGCGATCTCGGCGGTCCGGCGGATCCAGTCTGCCGCTTCGGCCCGGGCGGATTCGGATTCGGCCCTCAGCGAAGCCGTGCTGTGGAACTGGCGGACGGTCATGCCCAAATCGGAGAGCAGGGTCCGAAGATCCTTCAGTCGCGATGAAAGATCGCTCTTCAGATAGGAGGGCTCACGGCCCGCCGTGAAATGCCAGCATGGGATCTCCAGATCGCGGAATCCGATCCCGTGCAGGCGCCGCACGGCGTCTTCCAGGGAAATTTTGCATCCGTAGCAGTCCGTTACGATCCCGAAGTTCAGGGATTCCTTATCACTCATGGCTCCGACTCCCGTTTTTGTTATTCGCAGTCCGGCGGTCCCGCAGGGTGCGGTAACATACACACGCAAGTGAGCCGCGTCAAGGGGAGAACGGGAAAAAAACGTCGGTCCGGGGTGCGAAAAGAACAAAAAAAAGCGAATGGAGCCTTGCAGAGAACGCGATCCGGCGTTATGTTATGCCCGTACAAGAAAAAAACGATGCCACATCGGGAAAGGAGAACGTGCATCATGCGTGAATTTATGGGTACCGTCTGGAAAATGATCGTGGAGAGCAACATCCTCAACGTCGTCGGGGCGCTGCTGATTTTTCTTGCCGGCTGGGTCTTTTCCCTCCTCTGCAAGAAGATCCTGTACTCCGGACTGAAAAAGATGCAGCTGAACCGGCGTCTTTCCCTGTGTCTGCCGGACGATGAGCCCGGGTTGGAACAGCCCATCGACGCGGAACGTCTGATCGCGGGCATATTCTTCTGGTTCCTGTTCCTGATGACGATTCTGGCGGCACTTTCCTCGCTGAATCTCTCCGAGGCGGCGGCCCCCATAAAGACCTTCATGAACAATGTGATGGGCTACCTGCCCTGCCTGATCGCCGGGGCGCTCCTCCTGTTCCTTGCGTGGCTGACGGCATCGGCGCTGAAATATGTGGCGCTGACGGCGCTTTCGGCGCTGCATCTGGATGAAAAAGTGGAAGAGCATATAGACACGAAGGGAGAGGAATGCAAACTTTCCTTCTCCATTGCCACGCTTCTCTACTGGCTGGTCTACCTCTGCTTCGCGCCGGCGATCCTTTCCGCGCTGAAAGTGGAGGGCATCACCAGTTCGCTTCAGGCCATGCTCAACAAGATCTTCACCTATCTTCCCAACCTGGTCGCAGCCGGGGCCATCGCGTTCTTCGGACTTTTCTGCGCCGGACTTCTGAGGAAGGTGGCGGTGAAGTTCGTGGGCGGCGTGAATCTGGACATCTTCCCGACTCCGCGGGACGGGAAACCCATGTTCGAACAGAAGAATATGGCGAATCTGGCGGGGATCGCCGTGTACGCGGTGGTGGCCATTCCGGTCGTAGTGGCCTCGCTGAGTGCGCTGAAAATCGAAGCGCTGACCAACTCCGTTTCCACGCTCTTCAATAAGATTCTGGTAGCGGCGGGGAATCTTTTCGGAGCGCTTCTGCTTCTCTTCGCGGCCTACATCGCGGGAAAATTCGTCTCCCGGCTGCTGGCTCAGCTTCTGGAAAGTTTCGGATTCAACAAGCTGTTCGTCTCTCTGGGATTCTCCCGGGACGATTCGCCCAGCCATGACGGGAAGACCCCGGCCAGCGTGGTCGGACAGCTTTCCCACTTCGCCATCATGATCTTCGCCATCATCGGCGCGCTGGAACTGATGGAATTTCAGCAGCTGGCCGCCATGCTTCGCTCGTTTGTCCCCTTTGCCGGACGTCTTGTCATTGCCACGGCGGTTTTCCTGATCGGCATTTACCTGGCGAATCTGGCAGCTTCGGCGATCCGTGACAAGGGCTTCGAATCCGCCTTGTTCTCCCTGGGTCTCCGCGTGACGATCCTCTTCTTCGCCGGCGCCGTGGCTCTGCATACGGCAGAGATCGGCGGCCCGATCGTTCAGACGGCGTTCACGCTGATCCTGGGTGCGCTGGCTGTGGCCGCGGCCCTGGCGTTCGGACTGGGCGGACGGGAGATTGCCGCCAAGAAGCTGCAGGAGTGGACGGAGAATTCCGGAAAGAACGAAAACGAAAAGAAGTGATTCTGTTCGGGTTTCCATGAAGAAGATCCTCCTTTTCCTCTGCCTCGCGGCGTTCGTGCTCTCCGCCTTCACCGGAGCCGCCTATGAGTTCCGGTCCGCGACGGACGCACGGGGCATGCCGTACAGGTATATTCCAGGCGATCCGTTTGCCGCCCGGTTCTATACTCTTTCCAACGGGATGAAACTTTATCTCGTCCGGAATACCCGGGAGCCGCGGATCAATACGGCGGTGGCCGTCCGCGCCGGATCCGCGGACGATCCGCTGAACTCCACGGGTCTGGCTCACTATTTCGAGCACATGATGTTCAAGGGAAACGATCAGATCGCCTCCCTGGACTGGGAAAAGGAGCGGCCTCTTCTGGAAAAGATCGAGGCTCTTTTCGAAGAGTACCGCGGAGAGTCCGATCCCGGACGCCGCGCGGAGATCTACAAGAGGATCGATCAGCTTTCCGGCGAAGCTGCGCAGTATTCCAACGACGAGTTCTGGACACTCTGCCAGAGCATCGGCGCGACCGGAGTCAACGCCTACACGTCCCTGGATGAAACGGTCTACATCTGCGACATTCCCGCCTCCAATCTGGAAAAATTCCTGTACTTCAACGCGGTCCGATTCTCCGGGATCGCACTCCGTCGTTTCCATACGGAGCTGGAGGCCGTGTACGAAGAATTCAACATGCAGCAGGACAAGGATTCCGCCCTGGCCTGGCACCGCTTTCTAGCCCTGCTGTTCCGGAAGCATCCTTACGGACGCAGCGTTATCGGACTGCCGGAACATCTGAAGTCCCCGTCCATGCGGGACATCCGGACGTTCTTCCGCGTTTTCTACCGTCCGGACAATATGGCGCTCGTGCTAAGCGGCGATCTGGACTACGAGGAAACCGCCGCCCTGGCCGAAAAGTATTTCGGAGTCCTGAAGCCGTTCAACGGAGCGGAAAAACCTCTCGAACCGTTCGTCGACCGTCAGGCGCTGGTCCGGGAGGAACCTCCGGTGGACTCGGAGCGCACGGCGGATTTCGCGGGTCCCCAGGCGGAACTGCTGCTTATGGGCTACCGTTTCGAGGCCTCGCCGGAGACGGAGCGCATGCTGGATATGATCTCCGAGATCCTGTGCAACGGGAAGTGCGGACTTATCGACAAAGATATCCTTCTGCCTCAGAAGGTCCTTGCTCTTTCCGCGGGCGCGGTCCATGCCAGGGACTACTCCCTGCTGATCTTCAAAGGGACGCCCCGGCAGGGCCAGTCTCTGGAGGAGGTGCGCGATATGGTCTTCGCCGAACTGGAGAAACTGGCGAACGGGGAATTTCCCGACTGGCTCCCCCGGGCCGCGGCGGACAACGCCCGGCTCTCTCTTGTGACGATCTCCGAGAACCGGAGCACGGCCTCCTCCGTGTTCGTGGACTCGTTTATCCGCGAGTATCCCTTCGACGAAGCGCTGAATGAACTGGACCGCATGGAAAAAATCACGAAGCAGCAGATCATGGAGTTTGCCCGGACGCATCTGAAGAAGGATACCTGCGCGGTCGTTCTCAAGCGGACGGGAACGGCGACCGGTCTTGTCCATGCGGAAAAACCGCCCATTACGCCGGTGCCGATCCCGGATCGTCCTTCCGCCTTCGCGGAGAAGTTTGCCGCCATGAAGCCCCTGCCCGATCCGGAGCCCTGCTTCCCCGACTTCGAAAAGGAAATGAAGTCCTTCGGGCCGGAAGGCCGCCCGGGGCGGGACTACCGGATCCGGAACACGGAGAACGAGCGGTTCTGGCTCTCCTATGTTCTGCCGGCGGGTGCGCTTCACGATCTCCGGCTGCCTCTGGCCTTCGGACTGGCCTCCTATCTGGGGACAACGGATCTCACGCTGGAACAGCTGCAGGAAGAACTGTATCGTCTGGCGGGCAACATTTCCTTCAGCTCCGACCGCTTCACCTCACGGATCACCTTCTCCGGACTTCAGCGGAACTACGATAAGATCCTGGATCTGTTCCACGGAGAGCTTCCCGTCCTGCAGGCGGATGAAGAAGCCTGGAACGCTTTCCGGGACTCCGTTCTCAAGAGCCGGGAAAACGCGAAGAAAGACCCCTGGAGCATTTTCGATCATGCCTACCGGTATGCCTGGTACGGAGGACTGGACAGTCTGGCCAACCGCTACATGCCCGAGGAGGATTTGAAAAAACTCACCGCATCCTCATTGCTGGATTTTCTCCGGAGCGCGCTCCGTGAATCCGGAGACATGATGGATGTGGTATACTACGGACCTGCGGAGTCACCGCGTCTGCCGGCCCGTCCGTCCGGGGCGGAAACGTCCACGAAGAAAAGCTGGGAACAGGTTGTGTTCCGGGCCGATCCGCCGGAGACGAACGGCGTCGTTTTCGTGGATTACCCGCGTGTCCAGACGATCGCCGCCGTGGTCCGCCCCGACGGCATCTGGAAGGTGAAGCCCTTCACGTTCGAAGAAATCTACGATGAATATGCCCGGCGGAGTTTCTGGTCCGATATCCGGGAACGGCGCGGACTTGCCTACATGGCCGGGGCCGGCTATACCAATCCGACCATCATGCTCGGCGACTGGTCCTCTTCCTCCGCCTATGTCCAGACGCAGCCAGACAAGCTGACATCCTGCATCGATGCCATGCTGTCCGGACTGGACAGGCATACCGTGGATCCCGATCTCTTTGCCGTATCCAAGGCCAATATCCTCAGCGAGATCCGCAATGCCCGGATCCATCCGGAAGCCTTCTACGACCGGATGAAGGACATGCAGCGCCGCGGGCTGACCGATTTCGTCGGCCGGACCGTTTACCGCGAACTGCCGAGCCTTTCGCCGGAAGCGTTCGCCGACGAATGGAAAAAACGGATCTCCGGAAAGACTTCCACCATCGTGATCATAGGCGATGCGAAGAAGATCGACTTCGAAGCTTTGAAAAAGTACGGGCCGCTGACAAAGCTGACCCTGGACCAGATATTCCGAAAATAAAAACACAGCGCCGCGTCAGCGGCCGGCACAAGGAAAATCCATGAACAGACAAAACGACATCCATTCTTTCGGAACATCCAAAGAGGCCTTCGCACGACTCCTTCCCGCCGTGTGCGCCCTTTTTCTCGCCCTCTTCGCCGTCTCCTGCGTGGAACGGCCCGCACCGGACCAGGTGACGGCCGCCTACTTCGAAGCGGTCGCCCGGGGCGATATGTTCGCGCTCCGTCCCTTCCTGACGCCGGACGGACAGGAGATCCTCGATCAGATGGCCGCCGTGCCGGAACTCCGGGCCGCCATGGAATCCGGCCGCGAAGCGCAGAAACAGTTCTGGACCGGGGTCGCCCGCTCGGTTTCTCAGCCGGTGATCGAAGGATCCCGCGCCGTGGTGGATTTCACGGCCGAGGTGCCGGGCCGGGGCAAAGCCTCCTGCCCCATCGTTCTCTTTCTGATCGACGGGGAGTGGAAGATCTCCAGCACGTCCGTCAGCGGACTGCAGGCCGATCGTTTCCGGAACGAAATGATGGCCCTGAAAGCGCCCCCTGCGGAGACTGCCCCCGCAGGAAAAGCGGACAATGCATCCGAGAAAAAGGACGCCCCTGCCCCCAAGGGAAACTGATCCCGTCCGTTTTTACGGTTCGCGCGCCGTTTCGTCCAGCGCTTTGATCAGGGGATGCAGCAGATATTCGATGATGCGCCGTTTGCCGGTCAGAATCTCCGCCTGCGCCTCCATGCCCGGAATCAGCCGGAAGCCGGGCCCGGCGTGATCGATGCTTCCGGAAACCGATATCCGTACCCGGTAGTAGGTAACGGGGACCATTCCCTGCCGTGAGAACGTGTTTTCCGAGATGTTCCGCACGGAGCCTTCCATGGTGCCGTATTTCTGGAAGGGCCAGGCGTTCAGCTTGATGCGAACGGGCGAGCCGAGACGGACCTTGCCGATGTTCTGCGGCGGAAGCTCCGCCTCCAGTTCAATATCGCCGACCAGCGGCACCAGCGTGATCAGAGCCTCGGCCGCCTGAACGGCCGACCCCACAGGAAAGGACGCGATATCGTGCACGACGCTGTCGCAGGGTGCGCGCAGTTCGCTGCATGCGATGAGCTGACGGACTTTGTCGTAGGCTTTTTGGGAAGCGATCAGCTCTCTTTCGACTTTGACCAGTTCCTCGGAAATACTGTTCTTCCATTCCTGGATGAAGCTCTTTTTCGCGGAAAGCTGACTCTCCCGCTGATGCGTCAGTTCCAGGATCCGGTTCCGCTGCTCGTCTACAGCATTTTCCATCTCCATGCGGGAGATGTTCACCGAAAGGAGCTCCTTGAGCGAGCCGGCCTTGCTCTGGTACAGATCATCGTGCATTTTCTCTATGCTTCGTATGACTTCCAGCCGCCGCTGCTGATTGGCAAGCGTCTCCTCGCTGGCTTTCCGCGAGGATTCCAGTTCCTTGACCTGTTCATCGTAAAAATTGCACCTTTCCCGGAAATATTCCGACCTCTGGAGAAAAAGCGCCTTCTGACGCAGTCCGTCCGTTCCGGATTCCTTCGCCGGTTCATAGTTCTTTCCTTCGAATTCCGCCAGGAGGCGCTGATACTGGGCGGATATAATATCCAGTTCCGCCAGCAGTCGCTCCCCGTCCGCAAGATTTCCGGTGGTGTCAAACGTTATGAGCACCTGATCCTTTTTCACGATTTCGCCGATCTTGACATGAACTTTTTTTATTACACTGCTTTCCAAAGGTTTCATGACGATGACCGGTTCGTCGGTGACCAGGCGGCCCGGCGCCTCCACCACCACGTCCACGCGGCAGAAGATCGTCCAGGCCACCAGCAAGGCCATGAAGGCGAAGAGAAACAGGACGCTGAAGCGGATCCACCAAGGCAGTCTCTCGTTCTCTATTTCGATGGCGTCCGGCTGAAATTCATTGATCGCTCTTGCTTTACTGGAATCGGTCGGATCTTTTTTCCCGTCTGACATGATTCACTCTCCGGTATTCATCTGGCTGTTCCAGAAATCGCGGTAAATGCCCGGCTGGGCCAGCAGCTCGGCATGGGATCCGAAGGAGTCTCTCTCTCCGTCTTTCAAAACCAGGATCTTGTCCGCCGAACTGACAATGCTCAGCCGATGAGAGATGATCAACACCGTACGGCCCCGTGCGATGGAACGCAGATTGTTCTTGATGACCTCCTCGCTTTCCGGATCGAGCGCACTGGTGGCTTCATCGAAAATGAGGATCGGCGGATTGTTCAGCAGAGCCCGGGCTATGGCCAGCCTCTGTTTCTGTCCGCCGGAAAGATTGGACGCATTCTCCTCCAGCACCGTATCGTAGCCGCGAGGCAGTCTCTGTATGAATTCATCCGCCCCCGCCAGGCGCGAGGCATAGATGATCTCATCCAGCGAGGCCTGGCGTCGGGTCATGCTGATGTTTTCCCGGACCGTACCGCTGAAGAAGTAGTTTTCCTGCAGAACAACTCCGATGCTCATGCGCAGATGGGCCCGGTCGATCTCCCGCACATCCACGCCGTCGACCTTGATAATGCCCTGCTGAACGTTGTACAGCCCCTGCAGAAGCTTGGTCAGGGTGGTCTTCCCGGACCCCGAACGGCCGACGATGCCGACGGTCTCGCCCGGCAGGACGTTCAAAGAAAAATTGCGGATCACCGGCGGCAGATCGGGACGGTATCGGAAAGAGATGTTTTCGAAACTCAAACCGCCTTTCAACGGGTTCCGGACCCCGCCGGAATCCGGTTCCGGCGGCGCATTCATGACTACGCCGAGCATTTTCACCGAAAGAGCGATCTGCTGATATTCGTGGATCAGCCCCACCATTTTGACCAGAGGTCCGGTCACACGGGAGGCCAGCATCTGGAAGGCGATAAGGGCGCCGACGGATATCTTCTGATCGAACACCATCAGCGCGCCGGCCCAGATCACCGAAATGGTCATCAGCCACTCCAGCGACTGGCTGATGCTTTGGGCCGTAATTGTGATCTTTCCGACCTGGAAATACGACTTTATCGCGTAAGCGGTCGTATCGTCCCAATGACGCTCCTCCACCGGCTCCAGAGAAAGACTCTTTACCGTGCGGATCCCGTGAAGCGCCTCCACCAGCATGCTCTGGCGCTTGCCTTCCGCCTGATAAAGTTCATCCAGCCGTCTCTGGAACGGCCGGATCAGCGAAGCGATCACCAGCGCCATCAGCAGGGAGAACCCCAGCACGATGGCGGTCAGTGTCAGACTGTAGAACATCAGGAACGGGATGAAGATGCAGAGCGAGAAAAGATCGAGGATGGTGAAGAAGAGCGTGCCGGAGAGGAAGCCGCGGATCTTTTCGGCCTGCTGCATGTGCTTGAGCAGAACGCCCGACGGGATCCGCTCGAAGAAGTCGATGGGCAGCCGCATCAGGTGACGGAACGTCTTCATCGCCGTGGCGATATCGATCTTGTTCGTGGCGAAAAGCAGCAGATAGCCGCGGAGGAACTCCATGAAGCCCATGAAGAGGATGGCGCAGACGACACCGACGCCGAGGACGTTCAGCGTGCTGTACGTCCTGTTGGTCAGGACCTTGTCCACTACGATCTGGAAGAACAGCGGCACGATCAGCGACAAAAGCGTGATGACGGCCACAGACATGGCGATCCGTCCGAAAACCCCGCGGAGCTTGAAGAATTCCGGGATGAACCACCGAAGGCTGAACGGCTGATTTTCATCGGTCAGACGGTAGGATTTCTTCAGCAGCATGCAGCGTCCGGAATAGATGCCCGTGAACTCCTCCTCGCCCAGGAAGATGAATGCGTTGTCTTCGTCCCGCCGCGCTTCCGGATCGATCACGGCGATCTCCGTTTTGCCTTCCTTCGTCTCCCGGATGCCGCAGAGCAGGATCTTCCGGCCGTTTTTCTTGATCCCGATTGCCGGGAAGGCCTGCCCGAGTTCGAGAAGCGCACCCCAGTTCAATTTGCAGAACCGGCTTTTCAGTCCGTAATCTCTGGCGATTTTCGTCAGCAGAGCGTCCCCCGGTTCTTCTTCGCCGACCGCATAGTCGTGCATGACACGGCGGATATCCATCGGGATCCCGTAGTGACGGGCCAGATTGCAAAGACAGAAGAGGGAGGTGTGGGACGCCGCGTCCACTTCACTCAGGTTTCCGAAAACGATCAGCGCTCCATCGGACTTTTCCAGCAGTTCCCGCGCTGCCGCCTGAAGAGCCTTCGCTTCACCGCCCTCTTCGGGAACAATGACCACGGAGGATTCCTGAAGAAGCTGACGGACATCCTGCAGCAGCACCCATCCGATTTCCTTCAGCCTCATGAAGGCGGGGCCGGAGGCGGTTTTCGCCGCTTCCTCCGGAGAGGAAAGAAACCTCGGCGCCAGCTGATGATTATCCGCAAGACGCATCAGCACGCGGATCTCGCCGTCAGGACTTCCCAGTTCCCCGCGGACCTTTTCATCCAGGAGGGCGTCGGTATTCACTTCGCGCCGTGTCTGGGAAAAAAGGAGGCACAGGCATGCCCACGCGCTGTTGTAAAAGTGATCTGTCTGATTCATCGTAAAGCCGTATAGAAAAAATCGACCGCAGGATACTGTTTCCGATGGAATGTCTTACGACCCGTTTCGGATCCCGGTATCACGCAGAGGCGATGACTCCTGTCTTGATGCTGTAATCGGTATAGTAATTCTTCGCATCGGTGCAGCTGATCCCAAGATAGCAGATGCTGCCCTTTTTCAAAGCGGACGAGGCGACCAGATCGATCCCTTCTCCGGAATCGGTGAGGCCGATCGCCTTGCCGGAAGAATTCAGCAGGCTGAATTGGATCTTGCCGTCCTCATACGCATGTTTCGCCGAACCATCAAGTTCCAGCGACAGACAGCCTTTTTTCTGTATCTGGATCCTGATGAAATCCTTCGCGTCCTTGAGCCCGACCCAGCCGGTGATGGTCTTGCCGGACAGCGTGGCCTTCTGCTTGGAGGCGGCCTTCCAGGTATCATCGGTATTGTCCGCCAGATTGGCATTGAGGAAATCGGCCGAGCTGGCGTATTTCGTTTCCTTCTTGAAGGAGATCCCGTTGAGGATGCCGCCCTTCTTCACAGTGATGTTCGTGACTTTGCCGCCGCTCCCCATCACAAGCTCCGCACCGCTGTTGACAGTGATATTATTCGCCGTGCCGTAACTTTCCACGGCCAGTATGGTGTTCTTTCCGCTGATGACAAGGTTTGAAGCAGACTGCCTGCCTACGACCCACGCTTCACTTCCGGACGTGACCGTGGCATCGGTTATCTTGGAGAAGGTCTTGAACGTCATATCCTTCGCCCAGGTGAAGCCATTGACGGAGCCGCCCTTCTTCACGGTAACCGCCGAGGCTGAACTCGAGAACGTACCGTCATCGTTGACGTCCAGTCGGCCGCCCTTCTTGACCGTGATCGCCGAAGCTTTGCCGTCGTCCAACTCCAGCCAGCCGCCGTTTTCCACGGTGACCGTCTTCGCCTGACCGCCCTTTTCCACGCCCAGTTTCCCGCCTTTCATGACGGTTACGTTCGTGGCTTTGCCGTCCTCCTTCACTTGCAGATTCGAGCCTTTGCCGACGGTTGCGCCGGTCACCGTCCCACCATAAACATTCAGTTTGGTTTTCTCCCCGTTCATGGTAAGATTGGAAACGGACTGCTTGCTGTTGAGGTACAACTTTTTTCCTGTTTCCGCCGTGACGTTGGAGATTTTGGAAAGGTTTTTGAGCGTCGTATCTCCCGCAAAAACAAAACCGTTGACGATCCCGCCCTTTTTGACGGTAACCGTCGAAGCCTTGCCGCTGTCCAATTCCATCGGCGCACCATTGTAGGACCACAGTCTGGCACCTTTCTTGACGGTAACGCCGGAGACGGTCCCGCCATAGTAAGCGGTCAATTCACCGCCCGCGTTGATGGTAACATTGGAAGCCTTGCCGGTTCCCCAGACAAATTGACTGCCGCCCTTGCTGATGGTGACATTGGAAGCCTTGCCGCCGTCTTCCACGGACAGGAAACTGTCCTTGCCGACGGTAACATTGGAAACAGTCACGGGATCGCTGTAGGAGTTGATGGTCCCGACAAAAGCAGATCCGGTCACCGTCACATTGGAAATCGCCTTGAGGTTGGCGCATTTCGTGTCTGCGGTAAAAATGAAACTGCGGTATTCGGCTCCCTTCTTGAACGTGATATTGGAAACCGATCCGGTGTCCATGATTCCCAGCTGCGAGTACCCCTTGTTGACGGTAAGATTGGAGACCTTTCCGCTGTCGACCTGCAGACTGCCGCCCGCGTTGAGGATAACGTTCGTGACCTTGCCGCCATCCTGGACGACCAAAGAACCACCTTTGTTGACGGCGAGGTTGGAGAGAGTTTTTGCATCACAGAACGAAGCAGCGCCGACCATGCAGTAATACGCCACCGACACATTGGATATCGTATTGAGGCTGGTGCACTTCGTGTCGGCGGTGAAGGTGAAGTCCCTGTACACGGCTCCCTTCTTGAACGTCACATTGGAGACCTTTCCGCCGGAAACGTTCAGCATGCCGCCCTTATTGAGCGTGACATTAGTAGCCGTGCCGCCGTCTTCCACGGACAAAGTGGCGCCCTTGCAGATAATAACGTTGGAAACGGTTTTGACGTCACTGTAGTCGCTGGAGCTGACAGAACAGTAATATGACACCGTCGCATTGGAAATCGTTTTGAGGTTCGTGCATTTCGTGTCGGCAGTGAAGGTGAAGGCGCCGTACACAGCTCCCTTCTTGAACGTGACATTGGAAACCTTTCCGCCGGAAACATTCAGGGACGCCCCCTTGCCGACAGTCAGATTGGAGACCGTTCCGGCACTGATCTCCAGAGTGCCGCCCGCATTGAGAACGACATTGGCGGCCTTCCCTTCCATGACGATCAACTGTCCGTCCGAGTTGACCGTGATATCGGATGCAGTATCTCCGGAATAGACGTACAGACAAACGTTCTGGACATCACCGGTAGTATCCGGGAGCGTTAGATTGTTGTAGATCATTGCGGTTCTCCTGTCTATTTCTTATTGATCCCGACCGGGTATGACGGCTTCCGGAGCCGAGCCCGGTCAAATACCTGTTTCCGTGTTATCATGTTCCGAAATTTCCGATCTCATCCCGCCAGCATGCCCGCCGTTACCGTGTAGCTGGTGCTGTACTTCTTCACATTCGTGCAGCTGACGCCGAGATAATAGATCCCGGCCGCCACTTTAGCCTTCGTCGCCAGCGTGTCGCTGTCCAGCGCGCTGGTGGTGATCGCCTTGCCCGCACTGTTCAGCAGCGAGAGTTTGAGCTCTCCGCCGTTCCGCGCCGCAGCCGTCACCGAGTTCATATCGAGGGAGACACGTCCCTTCTTCTGCACTTCCAGCTTGATGAAGTCCTTGGGATCGCCCAATCCCACCCAGCCGGTGATCTTCCGCGCCGAGGAAAGCTTGAGCGCATCCTTCGCACTGGCCGCCGCTATCGTGTCGTTGGTGAAGTCGCCCTTCGGACAGATGTTGGAAACCTTCCGGGAAGCGACTTTCGAGATGTTTCCGACCGCGTCGATGCCCCGGAAATACACGGTCCCGTTCGACTTCAGCGTCACTCCGGCAGCCTTGTAGGTCTTCCACGTCTCGTTGTTCAAACTGTACTGCTTCTTCGCGCTGTCCGAACTGAACGAGGCTTTGACCGTAACGCTTTTGTTCGTCATGGCGGTGGTGGAAACCGAAGCGATCGTCGGCTTGTCCGGCGCCGTCTTGTCGATATTCTTGACGGCGAAGGTTTTGACGGCGGAAATATTCCCGGCTTCGTCAATACCGCGGAAATAGACCGTCCCGTTCGACTTCAGCGTCACTCCGGCAGCCTTGTAGGTTTTCCACGTCTCGTTGTTCAAACTGTACTGCTTCTTCACCGAATCGGCGCTGAAGACGGCCGTTACGGTTACGTTCTGGTTCGTGACCTTTGTCGTACTGGCCGAGGCCGAGGGTCTGCGCGGCGGCGTCTTATCGATATTCGACACCTTGTACTTGGTGACAGCGGAGAAAACTCCGTACGCATCGACCCCGCGGAAGTAGTACGTGCCGTTGGGGGAGACCGAAATGGCCGAACTGTAGGTATTCCACGTCTTGTTGTCGGTGGAGTACTGTTTCGTGACCGTGCCATCGCTGTAGACGGCCGTCAGCTTTACGTTCTTGTTCGTTACGGCAGTTGTGCTGGCAGTCACCGTGGGCTTGGCCAGTTTCTTCAGCGTGTAGGAAAAATCCAGACCCGCCTCCGTGTAATCCAGCGAGAAAATTTCGGACGACCGGTTGTCGTAACCGAGCACGCGGGATACCCCGTTGTAACTGACTTTCACCGAAAAATTCTTCATCAGCTCCGTATCGCACCCGGAGTACAGGCGGAAGGAATACGTGCCGGCGGTAAATGATTTCACGGAGAGATTCAGTCTGCCGCTGGAAGCGCTGTAGAAATCCGCGTCGGAGGCGGAATCGCGCAGAACGATCATCGGCCCGGTGTATGCGGAAGAATTGATGGTGAGATTCACTTTCAGCGTATTTTCGGCGCCGGTGAACGAACCGTAGTACATCGATCCGTTTTCGATATTCAGTTTGTTTGTTCCGCCGCCCAAATCCAGATCCCCGAAAATGGCCGATCCGTTGCTCAGGGTCACCGTATCGGCGGCGCTGCCTCCGATCACCGCGCTGCCGCTCACCGTGCTGTAGAAGGAGCCGGCGTAATCGGAATAGGCGTAGATGCCGTCGTTTTTCAGCAGCGAATCAAGTGCGGATGTCCCCGCCGAGTAACAGCCGCTGTAAACATAGCTGCTGTTGAGAGAAAGAGTCACGGCGGAACTGCCGGTTTCCCGCACCACGTAATTCGCCGAGACCGAATTGACGGCCATGCTCCCGTTCTTCAGGGAGAAGGACATCATTGCCTTGGATGAGATGAGCGCACCGGCCGTCGTGGAAAGAGCCGTACAGAGATTGGTGAACTTCACTCCCACGCTGGTATTCAGAGTCGCCGTGGTCGAAAGCATGATCGACTTGCCGGCAAGCGCGTTGTCGAAGGTGAACGTGGTCGACTCCTTGCCGCTGACAATGTGATTGATCCGTTCCACCCCGCGCAGGAATGATCCGCCGTAATAGTCTCCGCGATCGCTGTTGACTTTCACCGTGATGTCCGGGGAGAGGTCCACCGTGACATAGCTGACATACGCCTCGGAATCGTCATTCAGGTCCGAAACGGTATACCAGCGGGTCGAGGACGAGTAGATGCCCCAGCCGAAGTTCAGATGGTACTCGTATTCTCCGGACGCGGAATTGTAACGGTATCCGTCCATGACGATGGCATGTCCCGGGATTCCGACCCGGATGACTTCTCCATAATCCAGATTTTCCCGCAAGACGGAGAACCCGACATCGGTCAGTCCGGAGGTTTCGTCGAAGAAGGTCGAGCAGGCGGAGTCCGACCCTTTCCTGGAAACGAAAAAGTGACTGTCAAAACCCGCGCTGCGGTAAGCGCTTGCACATACCCCGGTATAGTATGATCCGGAGGACCAGCTCGAGGAGGTGCTGCTGCCGTATTTGGAATGATTCTTCACCCCGCAATAGAAGTTCAGTGCAGCAATGAAATTGCCGTTCTCCAGCGGATTCGCAACGGAAAGCGCCTGGTTCAGCTGAGTGATCGTGCCCTCCCCCACCTGCGATACATTCGAAAGGAAATAAGTTCCCGAATCGGATTTCAGGATGAAATAGTCATCCGAGGACACCTCAAAATTTAAGGATGCCCCCTTCTCGAGCCAGTAGTAGATCACCTGGGAATCGGCGGTGTTCGTGCATCCGGTTACGGAATGCTGGCTGCTGTCGGCGGAAACCAGGGGACAGTATTTGTTGTAGGTGTAGCCGGTCAGCGCCGTCTGTCCGCTGCCGGTATTGACGTAAACAGTCCCGGACTGATTCCAGAGAGTGGACAGAAGAAATTTTCCCTCATTGCCGGACGAGGATTCCTCTGTTACGAAAACATGCTCCGCGGAAGTCCCCTTTTCTCTGTCCAAAAGATTCTCTGTTTTCATAGCCTTTCCTCCTCCACAGCGAGTTGTCAGTTATGAATCGGCTTCGCCCCACAAAAAAACTTAAATATAATATAGTGCAACGATATCGTGAATGCAAGCGCCGGTCGGAAAAAGGCTTTGAAAATTTTGAAACGCCGCGCGAAGCGCCGGTGCCTCAGCGGATCCAGGAGGCCAGTACGCGAAGATCCTCCGCAGTCCCTTTCGGGATCTCCAGCACGAAATACCGCATGTCCGCACGAATGGCGTTGTTGACGAGACGCGGCAGATCCATGACGTTCGGCGTGGCGAGCGGACGATGCCCGTCGCTCCATTTTTCCAGCGGATAGGAATCGTCGTAGATGGAGGCGTGCAGATGAAGCATGGTCACACGCCCGGAATCCAGCATCTTTGCGCATTCTTCATGAAATTCCCGGTCGAAGAACCGGCAGCTGATCCACATGTGTCCGGTATCCAGGCAGAGCGGATTCTCCAGAGGAACAAGCTGATCGGCAAAAAGATCGCCCGAACCGAAGGCGGGAAAATCGTTTTCCACGCGGAAGGAGACGTCGGGGTACTCCCGCCGGATAACGGCAAGCCGTTCCCTGAACCGCTCGCGCCGCATGAAAAATTCGTCGGTCGAGAAGAAATCCCCGTTGAAAATGCTGCCCGGGCTGTGCATAAGTTCTTCCCGGTAAATTTCGCCCATGCACTCCCGGTACGTCTTCCCGTGCCCGAAAGCCTCCACGGGTTTATCCGTCATGATGAATCCGTGGAATACGGAATCACGGATGCCGCAGGAACGGAAGAGTTCCACGTTTTCACGGACGGAATCGAAAAGATACCCGACCTCTTCCGCGGCGAAATTCCAGATCCAGCGCGAATTGAGCGGAGCATGGGCGCTGAGTTTCACGCCTGCGCTCTGCAGAAAACGGATGTCGTCGGCGGAAGCCGTATTGTGAAGCTGAACGCCGAAATCGAAACCGAGCTTCTCCGCCGTTTCGAGACACTCTTCCAGATTGTGTTTGCCGTTTTCCCCCGTAAAGGGACCGGATCCCATTTCCACATGCAGTTTTTCCATGCTCTCCAATTCCGTTTTTACCGCTTCGACGTAAAGCGGGAGAAATCGTACAGATCCGCTTCCGTGATCCCGGCCTGATCGGCCATCTTTCCGCAAAGGGGCGCAAGATCGAAGTCCGACAGTTTGTGGGCGTCCGTCCCCATGGTGAATTTGCATCCGGCCTGCTTGGCCAGAGTGAAAATGCGCACCATGCTGTCCCACTGATACCGTCCCTGGACCGCGGCGCGGAAAAGACCGGCATTGAGCTCCAGAGCGATTTTCCGTTCCGCGGCCTCTCCGAGCGCATCGGAAAGTTCCGCATCGCTGATGCAGTCCATCGTCCGGTCGAAGAATTCATCGTAGCTGTTCGTATAGAGCGGATGGGTGAGAATGTCGGCCCCGCTTTCGCGGACCGCCGACAGGAAAAATTTCATCATCAGCTTTGCGAGATTCTTCGGAGTGACTTCCGCAGGCTGCTCCACGAAGTCACGCAGCTGGAAGTGGTCGCTGGAAAGCATG
The DNA here is from genome assembly GCA_017615635.1 of Lentisphaeria bacterium. Lineage (GTDB taxonomy): Bacteria > Verrucomicrobiota > Lentisphaeria > Victivallales > UBA1829 > RGIG8244. Next base: position 29,874 of record JAFZZR010000193.1, on the reverse strand, counting down.
ATAAGATCCAGCTTCTCGCGCATGGCCGGCGAAAAACCGAAAACCCCGGGCGCCTGCATATCCGCCTCGCATCCCGCCAGCACGGTCAGCGGAAATTCCGCGGCATGCGCGTGGATGTAATCCGCCTGCGCCAGCGTGCCGGATTCGGAATGCCGCCGGTACCATTCGTTCGGCGCCACGGTGGGATGACTCCACACATGATCGGTGACGGCGATCAAGCGGTAGCCGCGCGCGGCCAGAATGGCGGCGATGTTTTCGATGGTGGCCGCCGGGTCGTGACAGCATTTCGAGAGAGGCGTGTGAAAATGGGTGTCGATGTCGACTTTCATGACCGTTCCTTCCGTTGTACGCATTTTGACATCCGGCGCCCGGCAGTCCCCGGGAGAAGAGGACACGGCGGCGGATGTAACCTATTTTCAGTTTACTGCCAGTTACTCTAGCATCACATCCGCGCCGTGTCAAGGGGAAACTCAAAAAACATTCGCAGACGCGCGGAGAAAAATACGGGATATTTTCGCATCCCGATTGATTTTACGGCGTCCGCGTGCTATATTTCCCGGATAAAACCGAAAAGTTGAATCCCAACCCCAGGATGAAAAGCTATGGAGACGAAAAGCGGAAAAACGTCCAGCAAGGCGCAGGTGGACTTTATCTGCGTGGAACCGGATTGCGGCGGAGTCGTCAAATTCAACCTTATGGACTTTGCGTCCGATGACCTGCAGGTGCTCTGTCCAAAATGTCACAAGCCGTACCAGTTTGATGCGGAACTCCGCGACAAGATCCGCAAGCTGTACAATCTGATCCAGACCCTTCATGAGGCGGAACCGATCCTGGGACACTGCAATGTGGCCGTGGCTACCCCCGGCGGCGAAGTCAAGATACCCTATGCGCTCCTGCTCACCAGGCTGAACACCATGCTTACCTTCCAGCTGGGCGACAAGAGCGTGGATTTCCATCTGTGGATCGAACCCGCCTCCCCGGACACCTTCCGTTGAGACGGGATCCGCACGAACCGAACAGGAAAACGGAGAAAATATCATGAAAGAAATGACCGACAGCGAAATAGTGGAGTCCTTCCGCGAAGCGGGCGCGCTTCTCACCGGACATTTTCAGCTCCGGAGCAAAAAACACAGCAACCGTTTCTTCCAGGCCGCGCTGGTCTTCCGGAATCCCAAACTGGGTGAACGTCTTTGCGAGACTCTGGCGGCCCGGATCGGCGGCAGCACCGGAGCGGAGACCGTCATCTCCCCCGCTGTGGGCGGACTTCTGGTCGGACAGGAGATCGCCCGGGCCATGGGCCTGAACGCCATTTTTGCGGACAAGGAAAACGATCAGCTCGTGCTGAAGCGCGGATTCTCCATCCGGAAAGGCGAAAAGATCATTGTGGCGGAAGACGTTGTCACCGAAGGCGGCCGTGTGCAGCAGACCATCGATCTGGTGAAGAAGCTGGGCGGGATCCCGGTGGCCGTGGCCGTCATTACCGACCGAAGCGGCGGAAAAGTCAAGTTCGGCGATATCCCCTTCTACAGTCTTTTGAAGCTGGATCTGCCCACGTGGACCGCGGAAGAGTGTCCCATGTGCAAAGCGGGTCAGGCAATCGATGTTCCCGGATCCAAATCCTGATCCGGATCTCCAGCAAACCACCGGCAAGAAAGCGGCAAAAAGTCCATGGATGGAAACCTTCTGAAGAAGATATTCGGCAGCAAATCCGCGCGCGATGTAAAACGGCTCCGGCCGCTGGTCGCCCGGATCAATGCCCTCGAAGAGAGCTATCAGAGCCTCACCGATGAACAACTCCGGGCGAAGACGGAAGAATTCAAGGCCCGGTACGCCGGCGGAGAATCGCTGGATTCCATCATGTGCGAGGCCTTCGCCGCCGTCAAAAACGCCTGCCGGAGAATGTGCGGCAACACCTACGAAGTCTGCGGCCATATGATGACCTGGGACATGATCCCCTTCGATGTTCAGCTCATCGGCGGAATCGTTCTCCATCAGGGCAAGATCGCCGAAATGGCCACGGGCGAAGGAAAAACCCTGGTGGCCACGCTGCCGCTTTACCTCAACGCCCTCTCCGGCAAGAACTGTCAGCTGGTCACCGTCAACGACTATCTGGCCCGGCGTGACTCCGAATGGATGGGCAACATCTACAAGTTCCTGGGACTCACCGTAGGATGCATCCAGAACCAGATGGAGCCCGAGGAGCGCCGCGCTCAATACGCCTGTGACATCACCTACGGGACCAACAGCGAATTCGGGTTCGACTATCTCCGTGACATGGGCATGGCGCCCGACAAGGAGTATCTTGTTCAGCGCGACTACTATTACGCCATCGTGGACGAAGTGGACTCCATCCTCATCGACGAAGCGCGGACACCGCTCATCATCTCCGGCCCCGTGGCGGTCTCCACCCATCAGTTCGACGTGCTGAAGCCGGCCATTGCCGATCTGTTCCAGCGTCAGAGCCTTCTCTGCTCCCGCCTGATCCAGGAAGCGAAACCGACTCTGGAAAAGATGTCGGAGGCTTCGGATGACGATATCGACAATGCCATCCTCAAGCTGCTCCAGGTCAAGATGGGTATGCCCAAGCATAAGCAGCTCATGCACATTTTGCAGGACGCCGAGATCCTGAAAAAGCTGGAAAAACTGGAACTCGTGGTCCGCAGCGACCAGAACCGCGGCATGCTTCAGGAAGTCCAGAGCGATCTTTTCTTCGCCATGGACGAGCGCCGCAATGAAGCCGACCTTACCGAAAAAGGCCGGAATGCCATCTCCAACGGCGATCCCGACACCTTCGTTCTGCCGGACCTGGTAAACACGCTGCAGGACATCGATGCGGATCAATCGCTTTCCTTCGAGGAACGGCTCAAGAAAAAACAGGAGTTTCAGGAATCGTTCGCCGAAAAGAGCGAGCGTCTTCAGAATATCTCCCAGCTTCTCCGCGCGTACTGCCTTTTCGAACGCGATGTCCATTACGTCGTGGCAAACGGCCAGGTCCTCATCGTGGACGAGCATACGGGCCGTATCCTTCCCGGCCGCCGCTTCAGCGACGGACTGCATCAGGCTCTGGAAGCCAAGGAAGGCGTGAAGATCGAAAAAGAAACGCAGACTCTGGCCACCATCACGATCCAGAACTATTTCCGCATGTACAAGAAACTCGCCGGCATGACCGGTACGGCAGAAACCGAAGCCAACGAGTTTCATCAAATCTACAAGCTGGACGTGGTGGTCATTCCCACCAACCGGCCCTGCCGCCGCGTGGACTACAACGACTGCGTGTACAAGACGAAACGCGAAAAATTCAACGCCATTGTGGAGGAAACGGCTCAGGCCTACCGGCGCGGACAGCCGGTTCTGCTGGGCACCATCTCGGTGGACGACTCCGAGATCGTCAGCCGTATGCTCAAGATGCGCGGAATCCCCCACAACGTGCTGAACGCCAAGAATCACGAAAGAGAATCGGAAATTGTGGCACGCGCCGGCCAGCAAGGCGCCGTCACCGTCGCCACCAATATGGCGGGACGCGGCACGGACATCAAGCTGGGACCCGGCGTGGATGCCCTGGGCGGCCTTCTGGTGCTGGGCAGCAGCCGTCACGATTCCCGGCGTATCGACCGCCAGCTGCGCGGGCGAAGCGCCCGTCAGGGCGATCCCGGCGCCTCCCGTTTCTATGTCTCGCTGGAAGACAATCTCATGCGTCTTTTCGGATCGGACCGCATCGTCCGGATCATGGAACGGTTCGGCATGGAGGAAGGCGAAGAGCTTCAGCATCCCTGGCTGAACAAGTCTATCGAAACGGCTCAGCGCCGGGTGGAACAGCATCATTTCTCCATTCGGAAACGGACGCTGGAATATGACGACGTCATGAACAAGCAGCGGGAAGTCATTTACGGATTCCGCCGCGACACCCTTTTCAATGAGGATTGCCGGCAGGCCATTTTCGATATCGCCGAAATCGAGATCGCGCGCCACGTGGAAGAGGCAGGCGCCGCCGTCTCCGGCAATTCCGGAGCGCCCATCAACAAGGAAGTTCTCCTGGCCTGGCTCAACACCACATTCCCCCTCGGATTCACAGAAAAAGACGTCATTCATCTCAAGAACAACGGGACGCCGGACGAGGACAAGATCGTCGACAGCGTTCTCGCCAAGGTGAAGGAAGCCTACGCCGTAAAAGAATCCCTGGAAGAGCCCGCCGCGCTCCGCTGGCTGGAACGCCGGATCATTCTGGATGCCATCGACAAGCTCTGGCAGGATCATCTGCGCGCCATGGACGATCTGCGGGACAACATCGGGCTCCGCGCTTACGCGCAGAAGGATCCGCTGGTGGAATACAAGCGCGAGGCCTTCGCCATGTTCGACCGCCTCATGAACGCCATCGATCAGGAGATCCTCAATACAGTCTTCCGTTCCGCCACCAGTCTGCAGTCCTTCGAAAAATTCGCCCAGATCCGGGTTGCCTCCCTCCCCCGGCAGACACTCAGCCATGCCACGGTGGACGATCTGGCAGCGGCGGGACTCCAGCCCGAAGCACAGCCTGAGGAAAAGCCGGCCATGCCGGAGATCAATATCTCCTTCAAGCGGGAAGCGCCGAAAGTCGGACCCAACGATCCGTGTCCCTGCGGATCCGGCAAGAAGTTCAAGAAGTGCTGCGGCCGCTGACGTCCGTGATTCAGAACCGGATCCCGCCCAGCCCCTTGAGGTAACGGCTTTCCGGCACGGCGGAGGAGACCGGGTGATCCGGCCCCTGTGAAAGAGTGCGGACGATCCGGAAATCCAGTTTTGCATCCGAAGCCGCGCTGTCCACCACCTGCGAGAACAGAGTCTCGTTCATGGCGCCGGAACAGGAAAACGTGAAAAGGATCCCGCCCGGTTTCAGCAGTTTCATTGCCAGAAGGTTGATATCCTTGTAGCCCCGGGCCGCCCGGGGAAGCGCCGCCGCGGAATCCGCAAATTTCGGCGGATCCAGCACAATGAGATCGAACGTCTTTCCACAGTCGCGGCACTGCCGGAGATACGAAAAGACGTCCGCCTCCAGACACTCGAACCGGTCCGGCCCGAATCCGTTGAGCTCCGCATTTTTCCGGGCAAGGGCCAGGACCTCGGCGGAGGCGTCCACGTTGCAGACGTGTTTTGCGCCGCCCGCGAGAACCGCCAGACCGAATCCGCCGGTATAGCAGAAACAGTTCAGGACCTCTTCCGCGCCGGCAGCCATGTTCCGCACCGCCAGACGGTTTTCCCGCTGATCCAGATAAAAACCTGTTTTGTGCCCCCTCCGTACATCGCAGAAATACCGGATCCCGTTCTCGGTAAACGTCAGATTTTCAGGCGGTTCTTCTCCCAGGATCAGGCCGGTCCGAAAAGGCAGCCCCTCCCGGCTCCGCGCATCGCAGTCCGACCGCTCGTACACTCCCCGGGGGGCGAACCGTCCCGCTTCCCGGGTCAGGACCGCGCGATACCGCTCCGCGCCTGCCGAGGTGAACTGGCAAACGACAAAACCGCCGTAGATGTCACAAGTGAAGCCCGGCAGTCCGTCCGCCTCGGAATGGATCAGGCGGTACGCATCGGGAAGACCTCCGGGGAAAATCCGGCGTCTCAAGAGGGCGGCACGGTCGAACCGGCCGGCGAAAAAGGCGTCGTCCACGGACTCGGTCTCGCAGAACGTCCAGACCCGTGCGCAAAGGCCGCATCCCGGCGACCAGGCGGCCCGGGCCAGGAATGTGCCGTCGGCGGAAAGGACATCCACGGTTTCACCGGAATCCGGATCGCCGGAAACGCTCTGCACCGCGCCGGAGAAGATCCAGGGATGCCGCCGCAGAAGAGAGCGGTCCCGTCCCCGTTTCAATCGAATTTCAGCCATAACATGCTCTCCTGGAGATCAGATCCGTGATAAAAAACAACCGCCGGTTCACAGCACATCATGACCGGCGGCTGAAAAGATGGAATGCAGGAATAAGTACGGTGACGTCACTCTTCCTCTTTGTCTTCTTCCTCTTCTTCGTCGGATTCGGTTTTTTTCTCGTCCCCGGACTCGGCGGAAGATTCTTCTTCCTTGCTTTCACTCGCTTCGGCTTCGGAATCCTCTGCCTTTTCCTCGCTTTCGGAGGCCTTGGTTTCTTCCGCGGCGGGCTCCGGCTCCGGTTCCGGCATCAGGATCACCTGGAAGTCGGAGAGCGTGTATTCCACGCCGTTAAGCACGGCCTTCTCGGGCAGAGGATGGCCTTCCCGGTTCGTGTAGGAGGGGAAGGAAAGGGAGAACGGACCATGATCGCCGGTCATCAGGACAAGATCGGCGAAATCGATTCTCCGGATCTCATGTCTCGCATCGGTGGAAACGTACAGATACAGCAGTCCGCCGCCATACAGTTCCTTGAGCACGATTTCCAGACGATTGCAGAAACGGTCCCCGATAAGGAATTCCTGGGGCTCGTCCTCCAGTTTTTTCGACGCCACGTTGATCATGGGCTGCGTTTTCAGAGAGACCGATTTGGCGGGACGGAGCGGATTCATCAGGAACTGGAAGATCATGTTCATCTCGCGGGAAACACTTTCCTCCATCTCCGCCGGGATGCTGCCCGGCATCTGCACGACGACCGGGATTTCCGCTTCCGCGGCAAAAAGAATACTTCCCGACTCCGAATCCTTGGATTCAAGACGCAGTTTCGCGCTGCTCCGTTCCGCGCTCAGACGGAAAACGCTCTTGCCGCTGTTTTCCCGGTACTCAACAGAAAAGGATTCCCATTTTTTCGCGGAAAGGAAAAGGCATACGTTTTCATAGACTTTGCGCACCGCGGCGGAATCGGCGGCATAGCTGGACTCCTCCAGTTTTTCCGGCGCATATACCACAGGCTGTGCATCTTCGGACGGAACATAGTTCTGAATGAAGTCATCCGCCCGTTCCCGATACTCCTGTCTGGGGTCCGGACTGCGGCGTCCGTCTATCGACATTTCCGGCGTCTCGCTGGCGCATCCGACCAGCAAACCGGCCAGTGCGGCCGGAACGATTGTCCGAATCGTAATTTTCATCTGGCTCTCCATCCTGTGGATTTTATTTACCGGCCTTGTCAGCCGCTTCACTCTTCTGTTCGGGCTCGGCCTTTTCGGCGGCAGCATCAGACTTGATCTCCGTCTTTTCTCCGGCCTTCACGATCGGAGCCTGCTTCTTGGCGGTCTCCGCGGCCGCCGACTTCTCAAAACCCTCTTTCGTGAGCTCGAAAAGCGAGTCGGAGACCGGCATGTTCGAGCTGAACGATTTCAGCTTCATGGTATATTTGTTCCCGAGGAAATCGCTTTCCACGAGCACGGGGACGGCAATGCCGTCGCGGATCATCACATCGCGGAAGGAGTTGGTCACCGTGATCTCCTCATCCTCGTCTTCGGCCGAGACATGACTGCGGTCGTAAAGGATCCGGCGGACAAAATGCTGTTTTGCATCAGTGAAGAGATGAATGCTCTTCAGGTGGAAATCTTCCTTCGGAACGATCTCGAACTCATAGCAGAGCGGACCTTCGCCATCCAGTTTTTCCGGAACGCGGTTGACAAGCGAGATGTATTTGGCCATGTATTCCGGACCGATGAAGTTCATCTCGTAGAAGAAGCGGAGCGCAAGAGTCACTTCGGGATCCGCCGGTTCGAATACGCCGCTGCCGGGCTCGTACACCGCGGCTTCCTGTCCATTGAGGCGGAACTCGGTCACCTGACCGTCCTTGCCGGTATAACGCAGATTGAGTTTTCCGTCTTCCTTCATGGAGATGCGGAGACCGGTGAAATCCGTTTCGCCGGAAAGCTCGTAATCATACACCGTGGTCTTGATCTTATGATCCCGAAGCGCCGCCGAGGGGATCATGCGGAAGACTTCTTCCGTTTTCACATCCGAGTAAAGGGCCTGGGAGCAGGCTGTCAAAAGACAGAGGACTGCAGCTCCGAAAGCGAATCCCAGCAGTTTTTTCATTATGTCGTCTCCTATGATTGTTCTTTCCGGCAGGCTTCTCACCAGCCGAATATCTTGTTGTCCAAATACGATTTCAGCGAGGTGACGGACACCCGTTCCTGGGCCATGCTGTCGCGTTCGCGAACCGTCACGGCGTTGTCGTTTTCCGTTTCGAAGTCCACGGTCACGCAGAACGGAGTTCCGATCTCATCCTGCCGGCGGTAACGCTTGCCGATATTGCCCGTGACGTCGAACTCGGTCCGGTAGTATCTTCTCAAATCCTGCTGAAGGGCTTCGGCCCGTTCGTTGAGTTTCTTCGAAAGGGGCAGCACCGCCACCTGGACCGGCGCGATCCTCGCGGGGAATCCGAGGACGATGCGCACATCCTCATCCATGCCTTCCTTCTGCGTGGGCGCCTTGTCCTCGCGGTAAGCGTGCGTGAAGATGGCCAGGATCATGCGGTCAAGGCCCACGGAAGTTTCGATGACCGTAGGCAGGAAACGCTTGTTGTTCTGCTGATCCCAGTAGGTAAGATCCTGCTCCGAGAACTGCTGATGCTGCGACATGTCCCACGTTCCGCGGTGATGGATCCCTTCCAGCTCGCCCCAACCGAAGGGGAACTGGAATTCGATGTCCACCGCAGCCTTGGCGTAGTGCGCCAGCTTGTCATGCGGATGCAGCCGGATCTCGTCCTCGCGGAATCCGAGTTTCTCCCGATAGAAATTCCAGCGTTCCTTCCGCCAGTATTCCCACCAGTCCATGGATCCCTCGTCCGCGCAGAAGAATTCCATTTCCATCTGCGTGAATTCACGGGACCGGAAGGTGAACATACGGGGCGTGATCTCATTGCGGAATGCCTTGCCGATCTGTGCAATTCCGAAAGGCAGCTGCTGCCTTGTGGCGATCCGGATCAGATTGAAATCCAGGAAAATCGGCTGACAGCTTTCCGCACGGAGATAGGCAATATGCTCTTCGTCGAAAACGGGGCCCACGTACGTCTTCATCATCAGATTGAATTCACGCGGCGGCGTCAGATTTTTCGATCCGCAGTTGCTGCAGGTGGTGGGATCCGGCATCTGATCCACGCGGAAACGGGTCTTGCAGTCCCGGCAGTCGCACATGATATCGCCGAACCGGTCCACATGCCCGGAGGCCTTCCAGGTTTTCGGGTGGCAAATGATGGTGGAATCAAGTCCGACCACGTTGTTCCGGGTCTCCACCATTTCGTTCCACCAAAGGGCTTCGACCGCCTTTTTCAGCATGGAACCGTACGGGCCGTAGTCCCAGAAACCGTTGAACCCGCCGTAAATTTCAGAGCTCTGGAAAATGAAACCGCGGCGCTTGCACAGCGTCACGATCTTCTCCATAAGCTCGCCTTCCGTGTTGATATCCATTACCTGACTCCTGCTGGTATATGTTTTGTCTGTGCTCTTTCACAACACGTAATATACTGGTCGGAGAGGAAAATGCAATCCTTTTTTCGCTCTTTCCCCGCTTTTTTCGGGAACAAAAAGCGGATCGAAAAGGATTCCGGGCAAAAACACGGGCCGGCCCGGGCGCAAACAAAATGCGCCCGGACTTACTCCACCGTCACGCTCTTCGCCAGATTGCGCGGCTGATCGATGGCGCATCCGCGTTCACAGGCAAAGTAGTACGCAAAGAGCTGAAGCGCGACTACCGTTGACACCGGCGCCGTGAAGCGGCTGGACTCCGGAACGCGGATCAGGTCCACCCCGAAGGAATCCAGGCAAGTATCGTTGCCGGAGACGACGGCGATCACCGGGGCATTCCGCGCAAGACATTCGCGGATGTTGCCCAGCATTTTCTCCTGTCCGGGGATCCGGTTGGCCAGCGCGATCACGGGGACCTTTTCGTCCAGAAGGGCGATGGGACCGTGCTTCAGTTCGGCGGAATGACATCCTTCCGCATGCACATAGCTGATCTCCTTGAGCTTCAGCGCGCCTTCCAGCGCCGCCGGATAGAGACAGCCGCGTCCGATATAGAACAGGTCTTCCGCCCACGCATATTTCCGCGCAAGATCGCGGATCTCGTCGGCATGCTTCAGCACCTCGCGGACCAGATCCGGGATCCGTTCCGCCTCCCGCATCAGCGCCAGACCGTCGTCCCGGGAAAGCCTCCGGTTCCGTCCGAGGAACAGCGAGAAAAGAAGAAGCGTCGTCACCTGACTGGTGAACGCCTTCGTGGAAGCCACACTCTGCTCCGGCCCTGCATGAAGATAGATCCGGCAGTCGCTCTCCCGTGCGATGGTGGAATCCGGCACATTGCAGACCCCCACCGTGTACGCGCCCTTCGCCACCGCCTCGCGGACCGCGGCAATGGTATCGGCCGTCTCGCCGGACTGCGAAACAGCCAGGACCAGCGTATCCGGCTCCAGGATCGGATTCCGGTACCGGAACTCCGCGGCCTGCTCCACCGAGGCCGCGATCCCTGCGATATCCTCAAAGTAGTATTGTCCTGTCAGGCCCGCGTGCATGCTGCTGCCGCACGCCGCCGTCACGATCCGGGAGATGCGGGCCGTTTCCCGGGGAGAAAGACCGAATTCCGGGAAGGTGGGAACGCCGCGGTCACCGTTCATCCGTCCGGCGAAGGCATGTTCCAGGGCTTCGGGCTGCTCCATGATCTCTTTCAGCATGAAGTGTTCGTAGCCGTTCTTGTCCGCATTCCGCGCCTCGCCTGGCACGGGCTCTTCGCGAAGCTGGATCGATTTCGCCCCGCTGATCGTAAAAAGTTCCGCCGAGTTCGCCGTGATACGGGCCGCCTCACCGTCGTGAAGCACGACGATCCGGCTGACGTACGGTGCCAGCGCCAGCATGTCGCTGGCGGCCAGATTCATGCCGTCGCCCAGTCCCAGGACGAGGGGGCTTCCGTGACACGCGCAGATCATCTGATCCGGATATTTCTCGAAGAGCACCGCCGAGGCGAAACTTCCCTTCAAGCGGCCGAACGCATACAGCGCCGCCGCCAGCGGATCCGATTCCCCGGACTCCTCCAGCAGATGCGGGATCACTTCGCTGTCCGTTTCCGAACGGAAGACATGCCCCTTTTTCTCCAGCTCGGCACGAAGCTGCTGATGATTTTCGATGATTCCGTTGTGCACAACCGAAATGGTCCCGTCTTCCGTAAGATGGGGATGCGCATTCGCCTCCGAAGGAATTCCGTGCGTCGCCCAGCGGGTATGGGCGATTCCGCGGGTGCCCTTGTATCCGGACGACAGAAGTTTCGCCTCCAGCGCCGCGACCTTGCCCGCGGTTTTGACCGTATGAAGTTTCTTTCCGCCCAGGGTGATGCCCGCGGAGTCATATCCGCGGTACTCCAGGCGTTTCAGCGCGTCGATGAGAATCTTCCCCGCGTCGGGGGATCCGATACAGCCTGCGATTCCGCACATTCCGGCTCTTCTCCTTGATCATGGGTTCCGTTTGAGAGAGTAATTCTGAAGAATGTGCAAAATTGCACGTGTTTTAAACTACACCGGATATCCCGTTTTTCAAGTTTTTTCCCGTTTTTTCTTCCGGCGGATCCCTCGGAGGCGCCCCGTTTCGTCAGTGTCGTCCCCATTCCAAAAGGGAAATCAGGTGTTCCGCGTCAGGCGGATTCTTTTCGAACCGGCGGCGGTACCGGGCGGGAGGCGCGCCCGTCATTCTCCGGAAAAACCGGGAAAAGCCATAGGGATCGCGAAACTCCAGAGCATACGCGGTCTCCTTGACGGAAAGGTGGTCTTTCGTAAGAAGACGGATGGCCCGCAGAACCAGGATCCGGTCGATCACGCGGCCGGGTGGAATGCCGATCGCGGCAGTCAGTTTCTTGATGAGAGCATCTTTCGGGATACCGGCGATGCGGGAAAATTTCTGCATGGTGAGTCCGGGCGCTGCGTTGTCGGTCAAAAGCCGGAACAGGCGGACGGACTCCGGATCGGACCAGAGCAAGGGAAGACGGCTGAACACGGGAAACTCGTGTCCGGTACGGCGCAGACATTTCCAGCAAACCTCCCGGAAGAGCATCAGAAGCGCCGCACGGTCGTTTTTCCGGATCTCCCGCTGGATCTCATCCGTCATGGCCCGATCGTTTCCGAAGAGGATTTCCTGTTTTCCCGACAGCATGTCGAATCCTCCGCACGCCAGCAGCGTGAAGTGCAGAGAAAGATGCGGCGACGAATCGTTCAGGCAGTGGCGGACCTCCACAAAGGGCGGGATCAGGACCCAGTCGCCGGCATGGAGCGGAATTCGGCGCGTGCCGTCCTCGAAAAAAGCCGTTCCATCCGCCTGGAAGAAAAAAATCAACCGTGCGTGCGGATGGCGGCTCCGGCTGTCGGTACAGCTGAATCCGAGATAGAAATTGACGAAAGAGAGTTCCACCTCCCGGGAGAAGGCCAGCAGATCGAGATCGGCAAAATGAGTAAAAGCCATGGATGCATCCTCCGGCAATTCCGTTTTCCGTTAATTTACACAAAAAATGGAAAAAATCAACAGAAATCCGCAAGAAATGATATTTTTTACTTCTTCCGGCCATTGCGGAAAAGGGACTGCCGGCGTATGGTAAGAGCAAAGATAAACCAACCAGCCGGGAGGCAGATCATGGATATGAGAAAATACGAAGCCGATTTTCAGTCGCCGGGTATGCCGGAGACAGGGAAATCCGTCGAGGAACTGGATCGGGGCGTCTGCGCGATCATGGAGGAGAAAAAAGATCTGCCGCCGCGCATGCTGAAGATGGCGGTCTTCGAGTACCTGCTCGACAATATGCGGGTCGGCTCCGCTCCGGACGATCTTTTCCCCTCCTTCGGACTCTGGGGAAGCAAGCCGTTCGAAAAACATATCAGTCTGAGGCGGATCTCACGAGAGAAGGAGATCGATCTTCCGGACGATTTTACCCCCGGCGAGTTTCTCAATCTCTGGGCGGACTACGCCCACAGCGTGCCCGACTGGCGCTGTATTCTGGAACTTGGATTTTCCGGCATTCTCGCACGGGCAAAACAGGCAGAAAAAATCTATTTCGGAAAGCATGACGAATCGGAGGAAAAGCGGCAGTTCTTCCAGTCCACGATCCGCACCTATGAAGCCATCCTCCGCTGCATGAAACGGCTCCTCCGGTGCGAGGAAGAAACCGGAGCGAAGCCGGAAATCCTTGCCGCCATCCGACATCTGATCGAAGGCCGGGCAGAAACTTTTCATGAGGCGCTTCTGCAAATCTGGTGCTACTATCAGTTTTCGGAATACGCGGACTGTCTCCAGACCCGCAGCTTCGGCAACTGGGATCAGCTGCTGTATCCATACTACCTGAAAGACAAGGCAAAGGGAACCGGCGAAGAATCGTTCCGCGCCCTGCTCCGCAATTACATGGGCAAAATTCAGGCTATGCACTACTACTGGGGCCATCCCTTCTACCTGGGAGGCACCAATCCGGACGGATCAAGCGCCGTGAACGAACTCTCGTTCCTCATTCTGGATGAGTATGACAAACTGGGGCTCTATGATCCGAAAGTTCATATCAAGGTCAACAACAATACGCCGATTCCCTTCCTGAACAAGGTGCTGGATATGATCCGCCGCAATCACAACAGCCTGGTCTTCGTCGGCGAACCGTGCATCATGCGCACCATGCGCAAGGCCGGATATACGGAAGAGGAAGCCCGGACGGCCGTCATCAAGGGCTGCTATGAATACACCTGCGAAAACGCCGTCGAAACCGCGCCTGTCCGGTTCGTTCTGCCGAAGATCGTCAACGATGTTCTGCGGGCCAATCCGGATGCGCCCGACTTCGAGGCTTTCCTGCGGGCGCTGGAAAATAAGATCGACGAGCTTTGCAGAAAACTCTTCCCCGTCATCGACCGGCTGGAATCCATGCTGGATTTCTACAATCCGGTCCTCATGCTTTCCGGCGTTTCCGCGCGGGCTCTGGAACTGGGAGTCGACGGATATGCGAAGGCTCCGGTCCATGCACACACGAACATCTGGCTCGCGGGACCGGCCACCGCCGCCGATTCCCTCTGCGCCATCCGGAGATTCGTCTTCGAGAAGAAGCGCGTCACCATTCCGGAACTTCTGAATGCGCTGGATTCCGACTGGCAGGGATTCGAGGCTCTGCACAAGGATATTCTGAACGATCCATGCAAATTCGGGAACCACAATCCCGAAGCGGATGCCATGACCGCACGGCTCCTTGCCATGTTCACCAGTCGGATCAACGGACGAAAGAACTCGCGCGGCGGCTTTTACACCACCGCCCTTCATGCGTCCAATGCGTTCCTCTTCAGCGGCTGGAAACTGGAGGCGACTCCGGAAGGCCGTCACAAAGGAGAAGAGTATTCCAAAAACATCTCGCCCCAGTCGGGACGCTGCCGGAACGGAGCCACCGCACTCATACAATCGGTGCTTTCTCTGGACAGTTCGGAGTTCGCCGCGGATTTCCCGGTGGACGTGACGCTGACTCCGTCGGCGGTCGGCGGCGAAGACGGATTGGCCGCCATGCGGGCGCTTGTCATGACCTACATCCGGAATTACGGACACGCCATCCATTTCAATATTTTCGATGTCCGCCGCCTGGAAGAGGCGAAGGCTCATCCGGAGAAGTACCCGGATCTCCAGATACGGGTCTGCGGCTGGAACGTGCTCTGGAACAATCTCAGCACCGCGGAGCAGGACGCCTATCTGGATCAGGCACGGGCAAACGAAGCCATGACCGCGTAAAAAACTTTCCGCCGGGAATTCCGTTCAGCGGACCTCGAAGGCAAACAGGTGGATCTGGATATTGGCTCCGCCGTAAAACCGCAGCAGTTTTTCGCTGCCGTGCGTCGTCAGCGGGATCAGCCGGACAGCCCGGGCCCTGGCGTTGATGTCTCCCCGGATCAGGCGCATGATATTGTCCTGCACCTCGCGGACGCACGTCCACTCGCCGTCGGACCCCAGGATCTCCACGCGAAATGATTTCAGGAGACATTCGGGAAAACCGAAAGACGTTCCGTGATACGTTCTTGCCTTGAAAAGCGGCATCGGAATGGTCATCAGATTCGGATTCCCCTCCACATGCTCGCGGTCCAGATCGCTGTCCGCGATCAGTCGGAACGAGCGCACATACGTCTCTTCGGGGAAGGTATAGACAATGGAGTCTCCGGAACAGCCGTACCATCCGTTGTCCTCGCCGTGAAACCGGCGGTCCACGCCGTTCCGCAGGCTTTCGCACGGACCGAACCGGGAGGAAAGTTCGGCGGCCCGGCTCAATTCCGGCGCAGTCCGCCTCACATGAGGCAGGAAGCAGTCGTCTTCCATCAGACGCTCCTGGACCTCGCGGATCTTCTGACGTCCGATCTCCCGCGGCAGAAGACCGTACCGGATTCCCACGGCGGCGGCCGTTCCCACCGCCTGCCCCATGATGCCGCAGGTACCCATAACGCGCACAGTACTGAATCCGATGTGCGTCGCGCTGATATTCCGTCCGGCGAACATCAGATTGTCGATATTGCGCGAGTACAGGGAGCGGAAGGGGATTCCGTAGGCGTCCGTGAGGCGGCGCTTCTGCAAATGCGCGCCCTCCTGTCCGGTAAGCTCGAAGCCGCCGGGCAGATGATTGTCGATCTGCCAGCCGCCGTAGGCCACTTCATCGTCGAAGGCCCGTGCGTTCTCCACATCAGACTGGTTGAGGACATAATCTCCGAGGAAGCGGACGCTTTCCCGTTTTCCGGGCAGAAATCCGACCCATTCCAGCTCCCAGTTGTCCGCGCCGTGGTCGCCGTGATTTTTCATGTGGTCCCACGCCCCGAACGCGATCTTCAGAAGTTCATCGCGAATCTCTTCGGTATCGTGGATGGAATCCTTCATGCCGCCCAGCTCGATCCAGTAAAAATTCGTGTTCAGATCCTGAAGCATGGTGTGCGGCTTGTTGTGCATGGCCTCGTCGTCGGGAAAATCGTATGCCCAGGCGGGCGGAACGTAATCCACCTTGTGATCCGTCTCGCGGCACTGCAGAAGAAGACTCATGCCCATGGTATGGGAGTCGGCTTTCTCCAGCGCGAACTCCTCGCCGGTTTCCGCGCGGCTTTCCCGTCCGATCCGATGGTCTGCGCCCGTCAGCGGCGCCAGGATGCCGTCCCCGGAGCAGTCGGCAAAGTATGCGGCCCGGACGGTGTGCCAGGTGTATGTCGTGAGCTGAAATCCCGTGACGGATCGGATGTGATTTCCCTCGGTCTCCGCCCGGCAGCACGAACAGTTCAGCAGAAGCGTAATGTTTTTTTCGAAACGGACCTTTTCGTACAGAATAGTGTCCCAGATCGTGTAATTCCTCTGCGGATTCCGCCACATGTTCTCCAGCGCGATCTCCTCCATGATCCCCGTTTCCTGCAGATTCCGCACCCGGCTCCCGGCTCCGCAGATCCACATCCGGATCTCGCTGGACGCATTGCCGCCCAGTACCGGACGGTCATGCATCAGCGCCACTTTGATCCCGCTCCGGGCCGCGGCAATGGCGGCGCACAATCCGGCCATTCCGCCGCCCACGACGCACAGATCCACATCATGGACAATATCTTTCAGCGTTCCCATACCATATCGTCCTTTCTCTTCTTCCTGATTCCCGTATGCTGCGACCTGTTTTTACTATAAAACCGGAAACGGTCAGGCACAAGAGAAAAAAGCCTCCGTCCTCATGAATAAAAATGAATAATCCGCCCTTGAAAATCATCGGAAGCACGATATATTCTCCCCATGATGAAAAAATGCACCTCCACCGATATCGCTCGCCTTTGCGGATGCTCGCAGACCACCGTCTCGCGGGTCCTCAACAATCATCCTTCCGTCGATCCTCGTACGCGGGAGACGATCCTGGCCTGTGCCCGGGCCAACGGCTATCCCATCCGGAGCAAGCACGGGAAGCTTCGCATCGGGATCGTGTTTTCCCGCGATAGTGCCATCGACAGTTTTCAGGCCATGGCGCTGAACGCCCTCAAAGACGCCATCCACCGGCACGGACACCGCATGGAAATCATCTTCAATGAAGATCTGGATTCCCTCAACGATCATCCCGTCTCCGGCGCCATTGCCGTCACCGGAGACACCACGCTCAACCGCCGCTGGGCCGAAACGACGGTCCTGCCCCTGATCCGTTTCGGAGCAAAGGGCGACGGATCCAACGGCATCTGCAGTGTCTTCTCCGATGAATCCACCCTGGTGGGCCGGGCCGTGCGGGAACTGTGCCGGGCCGGTCACCGGCGCATCGCCCTGTTTCTGCGCAGATCCCGGGACAAGGACGACACGCTGGCGGAAAATGTTTCGGAGCCCTTCCGCCGCGCTATGAAGAAATATCTGCCGGGCGAAAAAGAGATTCTGATCTCTTATGGAGGGAAAGACTCCTCTCCGGTCCAACGACTGGATCTTCTGCTGGAAAAAAAGATCACCGCCCTCATCGTCATTCCCGGCGACACCGCACTGGAATTGTGCGCGGGGATCCGTCGGCGGAATCTGAAGATCCCGGATGATATCTCCCTCGTCAGCCGGGAATTCGATCGTGTCCTCGAATTCTGCGATCCGCCCGTCACCGCCATGCGGCCCGACTACGAAGCCATGAGCGAAGCGGCCGTTTCCATGCTGGAAAAAGCCCTTCAGGGGCAGCCCGGCGTACTGAAGGACAGACAGATCCCGGGTTCGTTCATTTCACGCGGATCCATCCGTGAATCTAAGCCGTCCCCGAAAAGTCTGCAGCCTGAAAAAAACAGAAAGAAACACTCAGGCATCGGGCGTCGTAGGAAGACGCGGACGGCGTCGGCATGATCCCGACATAAGCCAGGCTTCGCACTCTGCGTAGGCTGTCAGATATCCGTCGGTCTGCGGATCCCCGGTCTGAAACAGCGGCAGATGCGGCCCCGGTACGTCATCCATGTTCCCGATATCCGGTCCGCACACCAGAAAAGTGGGAAATTCTCCGCCGCTCAGGCTGCGCACCAGATCGTGCAGATTCCGGCACCGGGCCATGGAAAGGCCATGCGCCCGGACGACCTTCCGATAGTTTTCCGCCTTCATCTTACCGCATTTTCCGACAAGCCACACACAGGGTCCCATTTCTTGCAATCTCCTACGTTAAACAAGGCATACCATACACCGAACTGCAAAGAAATTCAAATTATTTTTTATGATTTTTTATAGTATACGCTCGGTTTATAATAATTTTCTTCGCTGTTCTTTTATTATCTTTCGGTCTTTTTTTATACGGTCCTTTTCCGACGCCTCGATTGAAAACGATTCCGCCGCATGATATATTCCCTCCGTATGGGACAGCACAATAATGAGGTGATGAAAAATGACCGAGCACATAATGAAACTGCGGAACCGGGAGCCTTTTTTCTGGGCGAATCCGAACAGCAGCGATGCGGCTTCCGCACCCGGATTTACCCTGAACGACATGCTGGATGCCGAGGCCAGACTCGCCCGCTTTGCGCCTCTGCTCGCGCAGCTTTTCGACGAGGCGGCCGAACTCTTCGGTATCATCGAATCGCGTTTGCTCGACGTTCCCCGTCTGGCGGAACAGCTTTTGCCGGGCGCAAAGATCCTGCTCAAGGCGGATCACGATCTGCCCGTTGCAGGCTCGGTGAAGGCGCGCGGCGGCATTTACAACGTCCTTTGCTTCGCGGAATCGCTCTGCCTGAAACACGGTCTTCTGCAGCCCGGTGACAACTACAGGAAGATGGCTTCCCCGGATATCCGGAAGCTCTTCGCAAAATACACGGTCTCGGTGGGCAGCACGGGGAATCTGGGATTGAGCATCGGCACCATTGCGTCTGCCCTGGGATTCCGGGCCCGGGTCCACATGTCCGCCGACGCCAGGGAATGGAAAAAGAAACTTCTCCGCTCCCGGGGCGTGGAGGTACTGGAATACGAGGGAGATTATTCCAGCGCCGTGGAACAGGGCCGCAAGGAAGCGCAGGCCGATCCTTATGCGTACTTCGTGGATGACGAAAACTCGCCGGAACTGTTTCTCGGATACTCCAGTGCCGCCTTCCGGCTCCGGGATCAGCTGAGGCTGCGGGGAATCGTTCCGAACGCGCAGCATCCTCTTTTCGTGTATCTCCCCTGCGGCGTGGGCGGCGCACCCGGCGGAATCTGCTTCGGACTCAAAACCCTTTTCGGTCCGGGCGTCCGCTGCTTTTTCGCCGAGCCGGTGGAATCACCCTGCATGACGCTGGGACTCATCAGCGGAAAGCACGATGCCGTCAGCGTGTACGATATCGGACTCACGAACCGGACTTCCGCCGACGGGCTGGCCGTGGGACGCCCCTCCGCGTTCGTCGGGAAGATCATACAGAACATGGTCGACGGATGTTTCACGGTGAAGGACGAATCGCTGGACCTCTTCCGGAAGATTGCCCGCGAAACGGAGAATCTGAAGATCGAATCCTCCGCAGCCGCCGGATTCGCCGGCCCCGGACTGGTGCTGAACTCGGACTTCTGCCGGACCCATCAGCTGGATCCGGAGAATATCGTGCACATCCTCTGGACGACCGGCGGACGCTATCTGCCCGAGTAAGCCGGAGCCGGACATAAATCCGTGTTTTCCCGCGCGGGGATTTTTTCGTTTTTTTTCACAAAAACTCTTGACAAGATCCGGTATCGCTGTATATTTTCTATATGTTGAACATATTATCACGCGAGGTTTTCTCATGGTTTTGACCGAACTGAAGTCGAGCACGCTGGCGGACGGCGTGGAAGACAGTCTCCTTTCCTATATCCGGCAGTCGTCCCTGGAACCCGGCGACATGCTGCCCAAGGAAGAAGAACTGGCGCAGCAGCTGAAAGTCAGCCGCCACATTGTCCGCGAAGGTGTCTCCCGGCTGAAAATGCTGGGACTGATCGAATCCCGCAAGCACAAGGGCATGATCCTGACGCGGCCCAACGCGTTCGTGGGCGTCAGCAAACTGGCGGAGGCAAGACTTTTTTCCGAGGAGGAATGCCGGGAATTCATGCAGATCCGCGTCTACATGGAACTCGGCATGGCCGAATCCATTTTCCACATGAAAACGAAGCGGGATATCCGCGAACTCCGCGAGCTGGCCGGGATCCGCGGCGTCGACCCGACCCGCGAGGAAGAGATCGCCTTCCACCAGAAGCTGGTCTCCATTGTGGGAAACGGTACGGGCAGCAATTTCCAGCGTATCCTGAACACGGCCTTTTCTCATGTCAAGTTCGGCAGACACTCCGGACAGAATATCACCCCGTTCCACATCGATCTCTGCGACGCTCTCGCCGGCGATTCCTGGCAGGCATTTTATGAAGTCATGAAAGCCCACTTCAAACCGTACATGATGTGAATCAGAGAAGAGAGAGAAAATGAAAGACAACTGTAAAGGAGAAAGAGAGATGATCAAAAAAAATTTCACTCTGATCGAACTGCTCGTGGTGATCGCCATCATCGCCATCCTCGCGGGAATGCTCCTGCCCGCACTCTCCAAGGCGAAAGGTACGGCGAAGCAGCCCGCCTGCGCGAGCAATCTGAAAAGTCTGTTTCTCTTCTGCCAGACGTACGGCAACGATTACAACGATTTCATTGTGCCGCCGACGATGTATCACAGCGGGACAGGCCTTCAGAATCTTTCCCTGATGTCCTCGAAGGTCTATGGAAATTCCGTGGCGGTCCAATCGGCATTCAACAATCTGCTCCGGATCCTCGGATATGTGCGGAGCGCCAACGACGATCTGTTCTTCTGCCCCGGCCAGACGCTCACGACCGCAGAAAAAGATACCTACTGGGGCGGCACGGGCTACGGGATCTCCTCCGGCGTGGTGTTCAAGGATCCGCGCGACACGTCGGAGCCGTACTGGTACCGGTTCGGCATCGTGCACAGCGCGTCCAACAAACTGTACATCATGGACAATGCCCACGAAACCCTGAAAAAAGGATTCTACCTGATTTATCCCTCGAAATCCAAGCCGGCGACCGGATACAGCGTCCCCTACGAGCGGCACGCGAAAACCTGCGGCACGCTGTACGTGGACGGGCATACCGGGATGATCAAGCGTATCGGAGGAGAAATCAACACCATCTATCCGGGAATGATCAAGGAAGAGTATCTGGTCTACGGCAAGTAACAGGCTCACACGAGAGGAAATAAGATGAAGAAAGAACGGATACCCGGCAGCGTCACACGGGAACTCTTTACGGACAGCGAACAGATCGAATCGCTGAACGGTGTCGATTTGAGGCTGCATCATCCGGAACGGTGCGAGGATGTGTTTTCGCCGGAGGAACCGTACGGATCGAACCTGACCGGAGAAGGCACGATCATCGAGCTGCCTCAGGGCGGCTGGCGGATGTATTTCCGCGGCGGAAAATTCTGGCGGTCTCCCTTTACGGAGACGCGGGGGACCTCCGGAATCTTCGCGGCGGAATCGCCGGATGGAATCAGCTGGAAAATCGTTACTCCGCGGAGCATACTGCGTGAAGCCAGCTTCGAATCGGTAATGGTCCGGACCCTGACAGCCTCGATTTTTCTGGACACCAATCCGGACGCTCCGGAGGATGAGATCTTCAAGATGCTGGTGCCCGGGCGGCGTCTTCCGGACGATGAGCTCGGTCTGTTTCTGGCCGTCTCCGCCGACGGCCTGAATTTCCGCCTGAAAACCGGGCCCATGCCCATCGAAAGCCACTACGACACGCAGAACATCCTCTTCTGGGATCCGCGCATCGGAAAATACCGTATTTACACACGGATCCGCCGGTTCGGGATCCGGGGGATCCGGATGCACCTCACGGAAGACTTCAAGACCTTCACAAACGCATCCGATCTGACGTTCCGGGACGATCCGTTCCCGCAGACGCAGCTCTACACAAACGGCATTCAGCCCTATTTCAGGGCGGAAAAGTATTATTTCGGATTCCCGGCCCGCTACTGCGATCACGGACAGAAATGGGATGAATCCGCGCTGTATCCGCCGGGCGTGGAACGGCGCGTTTTCTGGGCAAACGACTTCAAAAAGATCCGTCTGGCCACGGTAGCCACCGATTCTCTCTTCATGTCCAGCCGGGACGGATGGGTCTTCGACCGGCAGGATGAGTCTTTTCTCCGGCCGGGCCCCTGCACGGAAGGGAACTGGATCTACGGCGATCATTATCTCTT
The DNA here is from genome assembly GCA_017615635.1 of Lentisphaeria bacterium. Taxonomy (GTDB): domain Bacteria; phylum Verrucomicrobiota; class Lentisphaeria; order Victivallales; family UBA1829; genus RGIG8244. Next base: position 7,837 of record JAFZZR010000193.1, on the reverse strand, counting down.
TTACGGCATGATCCCCACCCCGTCCCGCCTCGGGTTCGGCGCACCGGACGAACTTTCCATGTACGGTGTGGAAAACTATATCGGCGACCAGGGAAAAAACGTACGGTTCCGGCGTCTGGCGATCCGCCAGGACGGCTTCATCTCCGCCCATTTCCCGGCCCGCGGAGGCGAAGTCCTGACCAAGGCATTCGAGATGGATGACGACTCCCTTTCGCTGAATCTCGCCACCAGCGCCTGGGGATACTGCTCGGTCGAGATCCTGGATGAGAACGGGCAGGAGATCCCCGGATTCAGGGAACACGAAATGTTCCCCATCTACGGTGATTCGCTGGATTTCCGCCCCATGTGGAAAAATTCAGGCTCCGACCTGAGCGCACTCAAAGGCAGAAAGATCCGCCTGCGTTTCCGCGGACGGGACGCCGATCTCTACAGTTACGCCCGCGTGCCCTTCCGGAAAGATCCGGTCCTTCCGGTACTCGTCCCGGAGGCGGATAAGGAAGAATCCATCTGACATGGTTCATGAAATAAAACAGACAAATATGAACAGGAGACAGGAATGATGAAAAGGAAAAACGGATTCACTCTGATCGAACTGCTCGTCGTCATCGCCATTATCGCCATCCTCGCGGGAATGCTTCTGCCCTCTTTGCAGTCGGCGCGGGAGCGGGGAAAAAGAGTCAGTTGTCTCGGGGATTTCAAGCAGATGGGCGTTGCCTGTCAGCTGTACAGCAACGACAACAACGATTATCTTCTCCCGGCGGAACTGCCCTTTGCCGATTCCACAACGGGAACCTCGATGCGGCACCTGGGCCTTTATGCGGGCGACTCCCAGAGATATCTCGCCCCTTATCTCGGATTTTTTACCGGCGCCAGTTATGGCACCATCATTGTCACTTCCGGCGGGACGATCTACCGCACAAGTTTTGTGTGTCCTTCGCTGCAATTCAAAAATGTATCGATCAACGGCTATGTCATAACTTCCCAGCTGAGGGCAAAGACGAATTCGGGCGGCAAGGCCGTACTGCTTCCGAGCAGGACCGCCAAAGCGGGATCTCTGAAATATCCGTCCAAACTGCTCCACATCACAGAGGGTGAAGGAGGAGGAACAAGTTTGATGGTAGACTGGGATACGGTACATACGGCCGATGGAAACAAAGCCTGTTCCAAAGTCAGTTTCCGACACAATAACAGTGCCAATCTGCTCTATGCGGACAGTCACGTCGATTCCCTCTCCCGTTCGGCATTTCCCTGCAAGGAAATTCAGGGGTCTGACGCCTACTATTCCTCCTTCTGGGCGACGGGAAAAGCGCAGGAAATCAAGTACCATTTCTGAAAAAAGAGGCGAATACGAGAGGGAAGGAACAAAAAAACATGGAAACACTGCTTGCACATTCGGCGGGAAACGCGAGAAATTCCGAAGGAAGTTTTGAAAAACTTGCGGACGGGACGCTGATTTTCGCCTATACCCGTTACTCCGGGGATGATTCCAGCGATCATGCTTCGGCGGACATCTGTCTTCTCCGCTCCCGGGATGGCGGTATGACCTGGGGTGAAGAGGAGATCGCGGTCAGAAACGACGCACAGAATGTGATGTCCGTTTCGCTGCTGCGTTTGCAGGACGGCCGAATCGCCATGACTTTTGTGAAAAAGAGTCTTTTGATGAACCCGGATCAGATCGCCTGCCGTCCTTATATCGTTTTTTCCTCTGACGAAGCGAAAAGCTGGAGCCGTCCGGTCGATATCACAGGCTCCGCCCCCGTTTACCTGACGCTCAACAACGACCGCCTTGTCCAGCTGAAAAACGGCCGGATGATCCTGCCCCTCGCCTTCCTGCGCGGCACATCCTCCGGCAAATTTGCCCAGGGAATCGGCGTATTCTATTATTCCGATGACGGCGGAGCCGCCTGGTCCGAGGCTCCGTCGTGCTGCTATCCGCCGAACCCGTCCCGTGCATCCAGGGGGCTTCTCGAACCCGGATTGATCGAACTGGAAGAGGATCACCTTATGTGCTGGTTCCGTACGACGGACGGATGCCAGTACAAGAGTTTCTCCTACGACAACGGTCTGAACTGGACTCCGGCACTCCCGGCCGTGGAATTCCGCAGTCCGGACTCCCCCCTTTCCATGAAACGCAATCCGGAAACGGGAGAACTGTACGCGATCTGGAACGATTATCATCCCTCCCGCAGCGTCCGGTTCGAGCCGAACGACTCGAACTGCTGGACGGCCGGGCGCACGCCGCTGGTTCTGGCCAGGAGCTCCGACAACGGAAAGACCTGGACCGGGCACACGATCCTGGAGGATTCGCCCCGGCACGGATTCGCCTACACGGCCATGTATTTCAACGGGGACGACCTGCTTCTTGCCTACTGCTGCGGGGGAAGGCCGACCTGCCGGAATATGCTTCAGGACCTGAAAATCAGAAGCCTCAAATGGCGCGAACTGCTGTAAGTCAAAATATAAGGGTTTGCAACATCATGAAGAAAAAAGTCATCAGCGCGACGGTCACGCCGCTGCTGGAAAACGGCAGCCTCGACAAGACGGGGTTGAAAAACATTCTGGAACGCAACATCCGGCACGGACTGGACGGGGTATTCCTCTTCGGGTCCATGGGCGAATGGGGCAGTTTTTCCAACGCCTTCAAGGAGGAAGCGCTGGAGCTGGCCTGCGGCTGCATCGGTCACCGGATGGAGCTGCTGGCAGGGATCAACACCACCAGTCTGCCGCTCTCGCTGGAAATCATGAAATCGTACCGGAAGTATGATTTCGACGCCTACGTGTTCATGCCGCCGGGAAAAACGTCGAAGCTGGATCCGGTAAAATCGGTTCTGGCGGTACTGGACGCCGCCGACCGGCCCGTGTATCTGTATCACTGTCCGCCCAACAACGGGATCAATTTCACGCTGGGCGAGTTCGAGACGATGATGAAACATCCGAATCTGAAGGGGATCAAGAACTCGTCGTCGAACATGTGGCTGCGGCGCGAACTGCTGCTCCTGCGGGCGGAAAAAGGACTCAAGACGTTGTTCTTCGAGGGCCAGGAATGGGCGGCCGACGAGGCGCTCATCGCCGGATACGACGGCATGATCTGCGGCATGGGTGCCCTCTGCTCCAAAATGATGCGCAAGCTGGCCGACTGCGTGGACGCAGGCGATATCTCAGGCGCAGTCGAGGCGCAGAACAACATGATCCGCGTTTTCCACGGCGTCTATGGGATCGACATCGGCAACTGCTGGAACGGGCAGAAATACGCGCTGATGAAGCTGGGATTGATCGCTTCGCCCTTCACCTTCGCGCAGCAGATGGACTCCCTGACCGATGCTGCAAAAGAGCGGATCGAAAAGTGTCTGGAAGAATTCAAGGACGAGCTGGACTGAACCATGAATGTGCTTGACATGTTTTCTCTGAAGGGGAAAGTTGCGCTTGTTACGGGCGGAGCGGGTCATCAGGGCGGATACGGCGCGCAGATTTCCGAAGCCCTGTATGAAGCGGGATCAACCGTTTATATCGCTTCCCGCAACCGGGAAAAATTGGAGGAATATGCCAAAAAATTCCCGGGAATGAAAACGTTGGCGCTTGATCTTGCGGAAGCGCAGTCGATCCGGGAGTGCATCGGCGCGATCCTGAATGAAGAGGGAAAACTGGATATTCTGGTCAACAACGCGGTTTTGCGTGCGGCCCTCGGAGCATGGGATACCGCGTCGGAGCTTTATGACCGGAGTTTCCATGTCAACGCCACCGGACTTTTTCTGATCACGCGGCTGGCCGCAGAAGATATGATAAAACGCCATGCCGGATCGATCATCAATATGGCCAGCTACATGGGCATGCTCGGTCTTGATCCCGTCAACTACAAGGGGACCGGCACGCAAACCGACAGCGATATTCTCCCCTCACCGGCCTATCATTACGAAAAGGGCGGCATGATCAACTTCACCCGCTGGGCAGCAAGCGTGCTGGGCAAATACAACATCCGGGTCAATTCCATCAGCCCCGTCGGATATATGGCAGAGTGGGAGAACAATCCGACTGTCTTTACCCGGAATCATGCCGCTGCAACCATGCTGGGGCGTCTCTGCAACTCCACCGACCTCAAAGGCGGCGTGGTTTATCTGGCATCGGATGCTTCCGCTTTTGTCACGGGAACAAATCTGGTGATCGACGGCGGCTATTCCGCGAAATGACGGGAGATCGGAGATCATGTATTCGAAATTGATGCTCGGGACAGTTCAGTTCGGCATGAACTACGGGGTGGCCAATACGACCGGGAAGCCCTCGTTTGAAACGGTCAAAGCCATTTTGAAAGAAGCGTATGACGGCGGGATCAATGCGCTGGATACCGCGCCGGAATACGGCGACAGCGAAGAGGTGATCGGAAAGGCGCTGAAAGAACTTGGCCTGACCGATTCGTTGAAGATCGTCACCAAAATTCCCAGACTTCCGGCTGACGCCGATCCGGAAAAATTCATTTGCGATTCACTCCGCGGTTCTTTGAAACGGCTGCAAAAAGAGGTGATTTCCGCAGCCTTGTTTCATGTGGAAGATGACGGAATTTATCTGGATGTTCTCAAAAGCATGAAAGAGAAAGGACTCATTCTGTCCGCCGGAATTTCCCTCAATACCCAGGCCCATAAGGAAGACGGGGGAAGCGCGGATTGTCTGCAAATCCCGTGCAGTATTCTGGATCACCGCTTCGACTCCTGTTTCAACCGGGGCGGACGGCACTGCTTCATCCGCGGCGTGTATCTTCAGGGAATGCTGCTGATGCCCGCCGAAAAAGTTTTCGTCAAAGAAGTCCTTTCCAGACGCATGAAACTGGAGAAACTGGGAATCCCCATGGCCGAGCTGGCTCTGCGCTATCTCTTTGCCAAACCGGGTTCCAAAAGCATATTGACGGGGGTTGAAACCGTGGAACAGCTCCGGGAAAATCTGCGGATCGCCGGAATGGAGCCGCTGACGGAAGATGTACTGACGGAAATCGACAAAATTGTATTCCCGCCTCTGGACGAGATCTGTGTTTCCCCCTGGATGTGGAAACGGTATAAGGAAATCAACCATCTGAAGGACTGAATCATGCTGCGTTATCAGGAAAACAACGAACTGCACCGTGATTTTCACGGTACGACCAACACCACGCTGAACTACATTGCGGATCATTACGGAGTCGATGCCCTCAAAATGATCCTGCGAAAAACCGGACATGACGTTTATAAATCCATCCGGGAAAAACTGGAAAAAGGCGACGCCTCCGAGCTGATCGAGCATCTGAACTGGTTCTTCTATCGGGAACGGGGAAAATACCAGCTCACGGTCTCGGAAGATGAGATCGTCTTCGAGGTGCTGGAATGTCCCGCCATCCGGCACCTGCGGAAACTGGGGCTGGAGCCCTCACAGCATGTCTGTCTGCAGACCAGCGAGGTCAATGCCGGGATGTGCGAGGGAACGCCGTGGCATTCCGAGGTAAAAGTGCTGGAGGAAGGCCATTGCATCCAGACCTTCCGGAAGGAGCCGAGCCATGATACCAAGTGATCATTTTGTCCGGTTCTACAACGAAGTCTTCAAGTTTCTGGATGAACGGGGCGGACTTCAGTCTTTTTTCCTCGAGATCAGCCGCCATCAGGAACTGCATTGTCTGGAACTCTATCGCGCGCTCGGGATCCGGGGAATGTACGAATACTATCAGAAGATCCGCAAGGAAGAGAACTGCGATATCGAGCTGGAACTGCTTGCCGACGGACACGGGCTCATCATACACTTCAAATTCTGTCAGAGTCTCGCAAAGGTTCTGAACAACGACGCGGGCGCCTGTCCGAAGTACTGTCTCCACTGTCCCGGCTGGTCCGGCCCGCTCGACCGGAAAGCCGGTTTTTACTACATCAAAGACCTCGTCGATCTTCTGAAGCCGGAATGCCGGACATGGGTATTCGACAAGGCGGAACCGGCCATGGAAAAATATCTCGAATTGTGCAGATCCGGGATCGGCGAGCGGATTCGGGTCAATTTTCCGGTCCCCGAAAAGGAAAGAATGGTTTGAGCCATGATACCGAGCGACCATTTTGTCCGGTTCTACAACGAAGTCTTCAAGTTTCTGGATGAACAGGGCGGACTTGAGGCTTACTACAGGGAGATCAGCCTTCATCAGGAGCTTCACTGTCTGGAGCTTTTCCGAAGCAGAAAACTGCAGGGTATGTACGAGTATTACCGGAAAATCTACAAGGAAGAAAACTGTCAGGGCGAACTGATCCTGAACGAGGGTGAACTGATCCTCCGCATGGACCGCTGTCCCAGCCTCACCAAGGCGCTGGACAACGATGCGGGCGCCTGCCGGAAATACTGTCTGCATTGTCCGGGATGGACGGCTCCGCTTTACCGCAAGGCCGGATTATATCAGATCTACGAGCTGATGGGGCTGGATAATCCGCAATGCTGCGAATGGATCTACGAGGATAAAGTCAGGGCGGAGGCAAAGTACCGGGAACGGAAGGCCGCGGCGAAAGATCCAGCCATGATCCTTTCGAATCTGACCTGAGCGCCGGCCGCCCCCTGCCCTGTCCACAAACGGACGAAAGACTTCAGAAGAGCGTCGTCTTCAGAGGTCCACGACCGCATTTTCGGCGCGCAGACGCTTCCGCAGCTCCTGAACGTCGATTCCCGAGTTCGTCGTGCCCGTTTCCACGGCCAGCGCCGCCGCGTTCCCCGCCGCCTGTCCCAGCGCAAAGCAGGGAGGCATGACCCGGATCGCGGAAAGGACCGGACGCGAGCAGGAAACGTTCCGTCCGGCGGCGAGAAGATTGTCGGCGTTCCGCGGGACAAGCACCCGATAGGGCAGCGTGTAGGAGGTCGTTGAGGGAATGTATTTCCCGATCAGTCCCCGGTGATTGTCCCGCGAATTGCTGCAGACGGCCACGGCGTCGGGAAAAACTTCGCCCTGGACAAGTGACTCCTCCTGCAGGATGAAATCGCCCTGGATCCGGCGCGTCTCGCGGACGCCCGGCATGGAGGCGGATCCCAGCAGGCGGATATTTTCGAAGCCGTGCACGTATTTCTTCAGAAAACGGAAGATGGCCCGAACCTGCTGACGGCCCTCCACGGCAATTCGTGTCAGATCGCGCGAACAGGTGCCGTCCACATCCGGGATGCGCGTGGCATTGACTTTCCAGGTGCCGTCGTCGCAGCTCTTGTAGACGCCCAGCCGGCGGCGGGGAACGGGATATTCTCCGTTCCGGACCGCCTGCTCGATCTCATCCATGAACCGCAGCGATTCCCAGCCCCGTGTGCGGCATCGTTCATCCAGCACGGCTTCATCCACGCCCTCGATGCAGAAAAACAGACTGGCCGCCTGCATTTCCCCGGTTTCGGGATCTCCTTTCTGAACGGGGCATCCGGCCAGCGCGGCGATATCGGCATCGCCGGTGCAGTCGATCACGAACTTCGGCTTGATCAGGATCAGTCCTTCCTTCGCCTGGAAGCAGACGCCTTCGATGGAAGAATCGCGGCGCACCACATCGCAGGCCGTAACGCCGTACAGAAGCTCCACGCCGGCCTCGCGGCAGAGATCCTCCGCCACGATTTTCAGCGTCTCAATATTGAACGGCGTCACGTTCTGATGTCCGAACATGTGCCACGAGGAATATCCTTTGCAGTTCGGGATCGACATGGATTCCAGCGCGCCGCCTTCTGCGATCAGACGCTCCACCAGCTCCCGGAAAAAGCCCTTGATCAATTCCACCTTGCCCTCGGGATCCGAGCAGGTCATGAACGGCCCAACCATTCCCTCGGTGGCAGTCCCGCCCAGCGAAAAGGACCGCTCGGCCAGCAGCGTCCGATGCCCTCGGCG